>JAYWEV010000119.1:0-5219 GCA_043779145.1 Aestuariivirga sp.
GGCCGCCAATGGCGTGTGCGCCGTTCAAAGCGCGGCGCAATGCATCGCGCAGCAATGCCTTGCCGAAACCTTTGCCATGTTCACTTTGATCAACCGCAAAACGCGCCATCAAAATCACCGGAACTGGAAATCGCTCCTGACCTTTGGTCACGCGCGCTGACGCATTTTCAGGCGAAACTGAAGCGGGTGCTAAGCTATAAAAACCAATCACGCGTTGGCCCCGCGTCATTACATAAGTTCGGGCCCCGCCGCTCGCTTGGGCTTGAAGAGCAAGTTTCTTCAAGAATTCGTTGAGCGGCAGCTTACCACAATCAAACTGTGCCGTTTCATGGCTGCTGGTCAATAAAACAGGGGGTGTTAGTGCTTCCTCAAGCACTATATGGCTCGGCCTCGCCAAACAGTGTGCGCAATGCCGGAATGGTTTTGGGTGGCGCGTCAAGCCGGTCACAGAAGGCCTGCCATTGACCTGCAGGCAGTCTGAATTCAGATTGATCCAGTAAAACAGCTTGCGCTGCATCAAGCGAGGCCTGCAACACAAACTGGCTTGTGTTCATGTGTCGTGCACGCGCCGCTTGTGCCAGAATATTCTTTTCTGAATCAGAAGCACGGATCGAAAGCCGCGCTTCTTTTTGGAGAGTGGTTGAACTCATTGTCATTTTTCAATTCCGTTTGGGTATCACTTGTACACCCATTGTGCGTCCAATTTATTCGAGGTGCAAATGAATTTTTAACCCGCACCAACGTCGTTTTCCTGATGGGCTCAAAACTATTGTTGGGAGTGGGAGGGGTGACCCAGAAGGGGCAAGTCCCAATTCTGGATCATTTTGTTAAAAAACCTGTGTGTCCTTGTTCATCCGTCCATCTCGGATATGCAGGAAAATCAATTCTGTGTCGGTAAATCTGTAAAAGACCCAGCACGGAGCTAGCACAAATGCGTAAAGTCCAGTCGGATAGCCATACGAAGTTATTCCAATTCGTGGCGAATGTGCAAGAGTTGTCGCAAATTTACGAAACCGCACTTCAAATTTATCGGCAACCGCCGAGCCGAACTGTTGATCAAGGTAGACTGACAGAGCAAGAAATTCAGCGTCAAAGGAAGGGGCAAGAACAATCTCACGCATAGGCTATTCTGCGCGAACCCGTGCCTTCACACGCCGCTTTTTGAGAGAAGCAAAATAGGCAGCATCAGCAACGATTCCCCGTTCTGCCGCAATTTCGGCTTCGGCCTCTTCAATCCGCTTTTTGCCGTCTGAGCTTTGACCGTATGCCATCATACGCGCATGTTCTTCGTCAAGCGGAACAACGATTGGAGTTTCTTTAAGAGCAGATTTCATACTTGATCCATAACACATAAAACAAAGTTTGCACATCGGTTCTGATGCGTGTTCGTTTGTTCCGTTTCCGCACCAACGTCGTTTTCCTGATGGGCTCAAAACTATTGTTGGGAGTGGGAGGGGTGACCCAGAAGGGGCAAGTCCCAATTCTGGAGTGTGACGAGGAATAGCAGGTTCACCGTACGCTGTCAAGCTCTATTTTCTAATTTTAGGAGTTTTTACGTAAGTTATTGTCACTCAACGATATTCGACAAGCACAGCATTGCCGCGAGTACGTTAGCACTTCAAATTGTTGAAAAAATGGTGAGCCCAGCGGGATTCGAACCCACGACCCTCTGATTAAAAGTCAGATGCTCTACCGCTGAGCTATGGGCCCACACGTCATCAGACTTGAATATGAGTCCGTGAAAGCGGGCGGAACATAGTTGCGCGCCTCGTCATGGTCAAGGCCTTGGTTCTGCTTTGTTTGTCGCATTGATAAGTGATTAACCAAAAAGCGAAAAGCCGCCATAATTAACGAGCTTCAAACAGTTAAATGTTAGTGAAACATGCTGGATTTTAAAGTTTGGGGTTGGGATGGCTGATATAGCATTGGTGGTTTTGGCGGCGGGATTGGGCACGCGCATGAAATCTGGCGTGCCAAAAGTGCTGCACAAGATCGCGGGCCGCTCGATGCTTGGCCATGTTTTGCATGCGGGCCGCGAACTTGGCGCTTCGAAAGCCGTGATCGTTCATGGACCAGATATGTTTGCCGTTCAAAAAGAGGCCAGCGCGATTATTGCCGGTTGCCAATTTGCCGAACAGAAAGATCGCTTGGGCACAGGCCACGCAGTTTCAATGGCAAAATCAGCTTTAGTAGAGTTCAAAGGCACCGTGATCGTGCTTTATGGCGATGTGCCACTCATCAAAACTGCAACGCTGCAAGATTTGCTTTCGAAGTTGAATACTAAAACCAAAATGGCAGTGCTCGGTTTTGAAGCCGACAACCCGCATGGTTATGGGCGTTTCATCGGCGGTAAGAATTCCATCACTGATATTCGTGAAGAGCTTGATGCTTCGCCAAAAGAAAAGAAAATCAACCGTTGCAACTCTGGCATCATCGCGATTGATAATGATTTGCTGTGGAAAATTGTGCCCAAGCTTTCAAACAAAAATGCCAAGGGGGAATATTATTTAACGGATTTGGTAAAGCTTGCAGTGAAAGCCAAAACCAATGTGGCAATCGCCATGTGTGATGAGGTTCAAGTGGCAGGCGTGAATGATCGCACTCAGCTTTCTGTTTTAGAACGCGCGTTTCAAGTCGAGGCCCGCAAGGCTGTAATGCTCGGCGGCGCAACGCTGGTTGATCCGTCTACGGTTTATTTTTCTGCCGATACCAAAATTGGCAAGGATGTTTTGATAGAACCAAATGTTGTGTTCGGACCTAAAGTGATCATCGGTGATGGTGTTGAGATTTTGGCTTTCTCGCATATCGAAGGTGCTAGTGTGGGCGAGGGGGCGCGCATCGGGCCATATGCGCGGCTGCGGCCTGGTGCCGAAATTGGTGCCAATGCGCATATCGGCAATTTTGTTGAAATAAAAAAAGCCAAAATCGGCATAGGTGCGAAAGCCAATCATTTAAGCTATATCGGCGATGCAATTGTGGGGGCGGGCAGCAACATTGGGGCGGGAACCATCACTTGCAATTTTGATGGTTATGAAAAGCATCTCACGGAAATTGGCGAGAAAGTTTTTGTAGGTTCGAACACTTCGCTCATCGCTCCGGTGAAAATCGGGGCAGGGGTGAATATCGCGGCTGGCAGTGTGATCACAGCAGATGTGCAAGACGATGCGTTGGCGATGTCTCGCGCGCCTCAAGAGATTAAAGAAGGTTGGGCGAAGCGTTACCGCGCCGTGAAGGCAGCCCGCAAAGCAGAGAATTCAAAGGCAAAGGGAAAATAGACATGTGTGGCATTGTTGGCATTTTGGGTACAAAGCCTGTTGCTCTTGATATTGTAGAGGCACTGCGCCGCTTGGAATATCGTGGATATGATTCCGCAGGTGTTGCAACAATCGAGGCAGGTTCAATTGAACGCCGCCGTGCGCCTGGCAAGCTTCGCAATTTAGAGGATCTATTGCGCGAGCAGCCCTTAAGCGGCAATAGCGGCATCGGCCACACCCGTTGGGCCACCCATGGTGTTCCGAATGAAACGAATGCACACCCGCATATCTCAGGCGATGTGGTGATCGTGCACAATGGCATCATCGAAAATTTTTATGAATTGAAGCTTGAGCTCGAAGCCAAGGGCGTGAAGTTTGCAACGCAGACTGATACTGAAGTTGTGGCCCATCTTTTATCCGAACAACGCGCTAAAGGCATTAAGCCAGTTGAGGCGGTTAAGAATGTTCTCGGTCGTTTGCGTGGCGCATTTGCTTTAGCTATTATGTTTAGATCCGAAAATGATTTGATGATCGGCGCGCGCAACGGACCGCCACTGGCCATCGGCCATGGTGATGGTCAGATGTATCTGGGGTCTGATGCCATCGCACTTTCGCCTTTCACCAACAAGATTACCTATATCGAAGATGGCGATTGGGCCGTTCTCACGCGGAATTCATGTGAGATTTTCGACGCGAACAACAATCCCGTGAAACGTCCGATGAGCTTCAGCAAAGCCTCATCAATGATGGTGGACAAAGGCAATCATCGCCATTTTATGGCCAAGGAAATTGAAGAGCAGCCCGAAGTGGTTGGCCATACGCTGGCTGAGTATGTGGATTTCTCGACCAAAACAATTCGCGTTCCAGAAAATCTACCTTTTGATTTTGCCAAGCTTGACCGGATTACGATCACCGCTTGTGGCACGGCTTATTATGCTGGGCTGGCCGCAAAGTATTGGTTTGAAAAAGTCGCGCGCTTGCCTTGCGAAGTGGATGTAGCCTCTGAATTCCGTTACCGCGAAGCGCCACTCACGAAGAATGGTTTGGCCATCGTGATCTCTCAATCTGGCGAAACCGCCGATACACTGGCATCACTGCGTTATTCAAAATCACAAGGCCAACATGTTCTGGCTGTGGTGAACGTTCCGGAAAGCACAATTTCGCGGGAAGCTGAATTGGTGTTCCGCACTTACGCAGGCCCCGAAATCGGCGTGGCTTCGACCAAGGCCTTCACCTGCCAATTGGCAGCGCTAGCTTGCATTGCATTGCTGGCTGGTAAATTGCGCGGCACGTTATCGCCTGCTCAGGAAATGGAATATGTCGGTGCATTGATCGAAGCGCCGCGCCACATGTCCGAGATTTTGAAAGAAGAAAAGAATATCCAAGCGGTTGCCCATGAAATTTCTAAGGCGCGAGATGTGTTGTTCTTGGGTCGCGGCATCAATTATCCATTGGCGCTTGAAGGTGCATTGAAGCTGAAAGAAATTTCATACATTCACGCCGAAGGTTATGCTGCTGGTGAATTGAAGCATGGGCCGATTGCACTTGTGGACGAAAACGTTCCAGTGATCGTAATTGCCCCGCGCGATGAACTTTATGAAAAGACCATTTCAAATATGGAAGAAGTGGCGGCTCGTGGTGGAAAAATTATCTTGATCACCGATGATCATTCGCACCAAGATAACGCCCAGAAAACTTTCAAGCACATCCGCGTGCCACACGCCCACGCATTTATCAGCCCGCTCATATACGCTATTCCAGTTCAGCTTTTGGCTTATCATGCGGCCGTATTTATCGGCACCGACGTTGACCAGCCAAGGAACTTGGCAAAAAGTGTCACAGTGGAATGAGGTAGCCAGGTAGCCCAGCTAAGCAGAGATTCGCAGATTGGCCAACGGATGGTTTTTGCGATTTGTATTCATGTCTGTAATTTCGGTGTTGATGGTTTTTTCGAGATGGTCTGGG
>JAYWEV010000120.1:0-13751 GCA_043779145.1 Aestuariivirga sp.
GTTCTTTGACGAAACTGATCGCATTCGAAATCGAAGCAAACTCCGGCGGTTCAACCATATCTCGCGTTTGTAAAAACGCAGCGACAAATATGGCAGCTAACACCGAACCAGCAAAAACATAATTCTTGCCTTTTGAAACTAACGTCTCAAGTCTGTCAAATTCCTTTTCCCGCCATTGCGCAATCGACAGCCGCGGTCGCGCCAGCACGATTTCAGGCGTAACCACAAGTGGCACCAACAAGAAAAACAAATATTGAAACCGCAAATGATCAAGCATCATATGCAAAGTCACAAGAACAAAAATGATCTGCCCAACTGAAAAACGCGCGCACGACCAAAAAATACAAAACAATATTGCAAGAAGGCCAATTTCCATATTTCGATTGTCAGATGATGTGAACGGTGCCCATTCAGAAATTTGCCCCATCACATCGATGCCTTGCGCAAGTTTCAGCGCAATAAGATATGGCTGGTAGAAATATGGATTAATCAACGACACGATCGGACAGAGAATTAAAAATACAATCCAAGTTTTTAAATTGCCCGATATTTTAAAGCCGCTACGCTCTACAAAATCTAAAAAAGCCGTGACTGCGATCAGCCAAGCTATGGGAACGCTGCCATGCAGATTGGCCCAGATAACGATCAGTCCAAGACACCAAAATGGTGGGCCAACCTTGCGCCGCGAAGCATCAAACATAAACCAAGTTAAAGCGACTGCAATTGGAAAGGTGAGCAAATGAGGGCGCGCTACCGTCACCCCCTGCACCATCAAGAGCAGCAACAAAACCAAAAAAGCGGCATAAAACGGTTGTAAATTTCGGGTCAAAAATTGATACATCAGCCAAGCAGTCAGCGCGACAACAAATGAAGCAAGAAATAGCGGCCCTGCCCAATGAGCAAAATTATAACTGAGCGCATATATAACTTGAGCCAACCATTCTTTCGCAATCCAAGGACTGCCAGAAAAACTATGCGAAAAAGAATCAACTTGAGGCACTGAACCATTGGTCAAAATCATCTGGCCCGTTTTTACATGCCACCACATATCGGGCTCGCGTAGCAACTGCGAAACACTTCTGGCCGAGTTGATAAAGACGCCAGCGGCTAATATTGCTCCCAGTGCCGCCCTGAAATTCTGTTCCTGCTGTAACCTGCCCTGCATGTATTTTCCCGCCAGAATCAAAAACAAAATTTAGCATCAAATTCGTTTTGGTGGCAGGAGTATGAAAACTCGTTCCAAAATTCAATCTTTGCGGCAATCGCCCCGTCTATCGGCACTCTCACCAATTGAACAGTGGATTGAACAGTTTGCGCTGTTCTGCGCGCATGCGTCCCGCAGCGAGTCCGCGATGCCACTTCGAATTTGCTCGCGGGTACACGCCGCAAGCAAAAGTGCGGAGGTGATCAACAAAACTACTTTTCGCATAGTTTCACCTTTGGGTTTTCGCCAGCCTCTTTGGCAAGTTCCGTCAAGTTTGCTCTGTTCACAAGCAGCGTAAAATCATTTAGCTCGGAAGTTTTTATAAAAGCTGAAACATATAGTGGTGTCTCCACCGGACGGGTGAGGCATGCGCTCGAACCAAAATTTATCTCAAGTGACCCATGCTTTCCAGCGAGTTTCGTTTCGTTCGCAGTTTTCTGCAATCCCTTGAACAAGGCAACATCATCGGGTCGCAGCTTTAAAACATGAATATCATCATCAACAGCCTTAGCCGCAAGAACGTTCGGCGGCGGCGCTGCTTCATCAATCAATAGATCAAGTTTTTTCTGAACGTCGGTTGCGCCATCACCCAATTTTATGCGCACATTCATAAACAGATCACCCTGCTGAACGCGTAAAATCTTGGGCGTCACAAACGCAACACGAATACCTTCCGGCAATGTGCTGCCCATATCCACTGAACTGAGTTTGACAATCGATGTGAGCGGCACCGAAGTACACCCAATTAACCCCAACAACCCAATCCCAATCAAAATACCATTGCGCAACTGACTCAAATCAAATATCCTTACATAAATTAATTACTGTATTATAATAATTATTATATGTAAAACTAGGAGAGTCAAGCATGAATGATGCCCCCGCAGAAATCTCAAGGCTGGCAAAATGGCTATCACGGATTTCAATAATAGTGATGGGTTTAAGCCTTTTGGGCTACGCCTATGTTTGGACCAACACAAAGCTCGCTTACCGAGTCGTGTCGCAAAACGCGTTTCCCGATTTGCCAGTACAACTCACGCAGTGGCAAAATATTTTGCTATTCATTGTTGGCGCGGTGCCAAGCTTGATATTCGCAGCCGTACTCTTCAACGCAAAACAATTTTTCGACTCTTATGCATCAGGTCAGCTTTTTCCAGCGACCAGTGGACAGAAGTTAAAATCCATCGGTCGCTTTTGTTTGTGGCTGGCAATTGCCAATCCCCTAATTCGCATGATCACCCTGCTGATTATGACGTGGCTTAATCCGCCCGGCCAAAAAATATTGGTCATTTCTTTTTCTTCGACCGACGGCTTTCTGTTGGTGTTTTCTGGCATGTTATTTATGATCGGCTATATTTTGGCAGAATCAAATCGCATCGCAGAAGAAAACAAGTTGATCGTCTAATCATGCCAATCATCGTAAATCTTGATGTGATGCTGGCGCGCCGCAAGATGCGCTCAAAGGAGCTGTCTGAATTGGTGGGCATCACCGAACAAAATATATCCCTTCTAAAATCCGGCAAAGTGCGCGGCGTGCGATTCGAAACCATGGAAAAAATTTGCGAAGTTCTGGACTGCCAACCCGGTGATATTCTCGAATATCGAAAAGAGATTAAACCGTGAAAGAAACCGATCTCTACCCCGCCGTAAAGCGCCTTCTGGAAATTCAAGGCTATGTGGTCAAAGCTGAAGTGAAGTCGTGCGATGTCATGGCAGTGCGCGGTGATGAGCCGCCGATTATAGTCGAACTGAAAAACGGTCTAACGCTGCAATTGATCTATCAAGCCATAGACCGCCTCAGCATCACAGAACATGTTTATATCGCTATCGCCAAGCCAAAACGCGCGGTGCCGTTAGAAGCACAAAAACTTTGCAAGAGATTGGGCTTGGGCCTGCTCGTGATTTCAAAATCCGGCAGTGTGGATATATTGGCCGAACCCGCTCCTTACTTTCCGCGCCCAAACAAAAATCGCAAAACAGCGTTGCTTAAAGAATTTCATAAACGCAAAGGCGACCCTAATGTCGGCGGAAGTACAAAAGTAAAATTGATCACATCATATAAACAAGATGCCCTTAGGTGTTTGTGTCACCTCCATAGTAACGGCGCCACCAAAGTGTCGAACTTAAGAAAAGCAACTCAGGTTGATCGCGCAGCAACAATCCTACGTGCCGACTATTATGGCTGGTTCATCAAAGAAGACCGAGGCATCTACAACGTCACGGATACCGGCCGCAGTGCCATATTGATGTTTGCAAGAGAAATTGCGGCACTTTGATATTTCTGAACTCAGGCTAGCCTTCTGATACCTTTAGCGCTACAAAATGCCAAACATATCATTGGAAGTTTCATGACCAAAACCCTAGACAGCAAACTCGCCCGCATCCATGCCGGAAAATACACGCCTAAAGATTTTGTCATTGCTGATGCCAAGGATGGCGACATGGGCTTTGGCACAACGGCTCCAGGGCCAGTTCGCGGTTCCAGCAAGCTCAAAACCAAAATACAATATCTCGAAGCCATGACTGAAATGACCAAGTCAGGCCTCGTCGACATCATGCTTATGTCGGCCTCTTCGGCCGAAGTGCTGCACGAGAAAAAGCTCTTTGCGAAAAGCAAAGTTACCCCAGCCGTTCGCCTCAACGACACAACCGATATCTGGTCGCAGCGCGGCCAAAACTATAAGGCCGATTTCTCGCAACCGTTTCGGACAGCGCGCCCCGATAAAGTAAAAAAAGTTTCCGATCTCGGCCTTTACTCCGTTACCTTTAGCAACGACGTGGATGCAGATCTTTGGTCACTGGAAAATTATCGCCAGTTCCGGGAAGAAGCAACCAACGCCAAAATGCGCCACTTCTTCGAAGTATTTAACCCTGCCATGGATATTGGTATGAGCACCGCTGAGCTTGGCCACTATATCAACGATTCAATTGTACGCTGTTTGGCAGGTGTCATGAGTGCGGAACAACCTCTCTTCCTTAAAATGCAATATAATGGTGCTGCAGCGATGGAAGAACTTGCCAGCTATGATCCGCAGCGCTTAGTGGTCGGCATTTTGGGCGGTGCACGCGGCACAACACGTGACACCTTTGAACTGATCAGCCAAGCCGAAAAATATGGTGCGCGCGTTGCCCTCTTTGGACGCAAGATCAATTTCGCCGAGGCACCATTGGAATTAGTGCGCTTGATGCGGGCCGTGATTGAGCGCAACGTTTCGCCTGGCGAAGCTGTCAAAATGTATCATGGTTATATGATCAAGAATAAAATTAATTGCGATCGTGAAATCGCAGAAGACAACGAAATCACCGATCCAACCTTAAAGGGCTGATGTGGAACGCAGCGGAATCCTCTGTGGCGGTGCCTGGTGCATTGATCGCAACATCAGCATCAGCCACTGGCCCCAAGAAGAAACCGTATCGACAATGCTATCAGAGCGCCGCCACGGCGGTTGCCCAGGTCACAACATGTCAGTGGGCTTGAAAAAGCTCGGCGCGCCTTTCCCCATCTCTGCCATTGGACTGATTGGCGATGATGAAGATGGCAATCAGTTGCGTAAAATCTGCGATGAGCATGGCATCGAAAGATCGGTGCTAAAATCACGCAGTAATGTATCTACCCCTTTCACATTCGTGATGAACGCCAAGGATACTGGCAAACGAACATTTTTCTATTCTCCCGGCGCCCACGCAGAACAAACGCCCGATGATTTTAATTTCGAAAATTCCACCGCACGCATCGTTCATCTGGGCTTGCCGGGCTTACATGAGAAATTAGATGCAGCTTGGAAAGATGAAGCCTCTGGCTGGGTGGCAGTTCTTAAAAAAGCGCAAGCTGCAGGCCTGAAGCCAAACATCGAACTCGTCTCAATAGAACCCGAAAAAATCCGCGCCGCTGCTCTTCCCCTTCTTGGTCACCTCGATACTTTAATAGTTAATGATTACGAAGCTGGCGCGTTGGCAGAAATTGAAACGATAAAAAATGGCGTAGCCGATGCGAGGGCCTGCAGAAAGGCAGCTGAAATTTTAATGGAGCGCAGCAACCTTTCGCTCTGCGCAATTCATTTCCCAATGGGCGGCATCGTTTTATCCCGCAAAGGCGACATCGCCGAACATCCTTCAGTCAACATTCCGAAATCAGAAATCGTTGGCTCAAATGGCGCAGGCGATGCCTTTGCCGCAGGCATCCTGTTCGGCCATCACGAAGCCTGGCCCATAATGCAATCTCTAAAACTAGCCCATGCCAGTGCCGCAGCAAGCATGCGGCACGAGTCAACCACGGGGTCAGTGGAAAACTGTCAAGAGTGTTTGAGATTAGCGAACGCTTGGGGTTGGCGCAGCTGAAGCCTTTTTCTTTTTCCTTTTTATTGCTTTCACTAAAGATTTCGGCCGGTTTTCTTGCAACGTTTCAAGTTGCAATTGCTGAATTTCCATCAGCCGCTCCCATTGCTTACTTACCAAGTAATCTAGTTTTTCATGCAGGTGTCGAATTTCTAATTCTGCTTTGAGGTTGACACGGTAATCGCTCTCCGCGCGGAGACGATCTTTCTTTTCAGCGCGTCGCTGGCTCATCAAAATAACCGGCGCTTGAATTGCCGCAAGGCACGAAAGCATGAGATTAAGAAAAATAAACGGATAAGGGTCGAAAGACCATTTGGCGTAAATCAAAACATTCAACGCTATCCAACAAGCAAGGAATATTCCAAAGCCGCTTAAAAAATACCAACTGCCACCAAACTTGGCGAGATTGTCCGCAAGCTGATCACCGATGCTACGATGATCATCATAAACCTCTTCAATATTTTCAGCGATCGTATCATGCTCGGCAATGCTCTTGGCGACTTCGCGGTCAAGCGCCGTCAACTCGCCATGCTCAGCCAGCAACATGTCCTCAACATATTTCATACGGTATTTGTCGAGTTCGACGGTGCTGATCAATGCTTCATGATTAAGCTTCGGATGATCGCGCATAATCTTCTCGGTCAGCGAAGGCCGCAAACTTCCCAATGATTGCAACGAGCGTGCAGGAAATGGTTTGCCTGAAATTGAACAGGTTGGACGGGCAACACCACCGCTCGCCGAGGCAATTTTTGGATCTGTAAAAGCCACGTCACTCATATTGCTCTCCTGGAATTTCTACTCGTTTTTTATCACAACGGACAACAGAAATCGTCTGAACAAAGATTAAGGTGCGCGAGCTAGCTGAATTTCACTTACTTCAATGAACCGTCCGCCTTCAAGTTATGGACCAGCAAGGCCACTGTCTTTTGCGGCACTTCGATCATTTCGCCAGATTCAATTTTGTCCAACTTAAAAGGCCCATACTGTGTTCGGATGAGACGGTTCACCATTCCACCATAATGCTGCACCAGTTTCCGAATTTCGCGGTTTTTACCTTCGGTTAGAACCACGCGGTACCAACTATTGGTACGCCCGCCTTTCTCAATTTCTTCCACAAATTCAGCACCACGATACTGAATGCCATCGACCACAACGCCTTGCGCCAGAGAGGCAATCTGCTCATCTGTAAAGCGCCCGCGCACGCGAACCCGGTAAATCCGCCGCATAGCCGTATCAGGATGCATCATGGCCTGCGCCAAAGGCCCATCGGTTGAAAGCACCAGCAAGCCTTCACTGTTTACGTCCAACCGTCCGACGGCCATTAAACGGGGAAGACCGGGTTTATTCATTGCGGGCAGTTCAAAAACTGTCGGCCGATTTTTATGGTCGCGGTTTGTAACCAACACATCGATGGGCTTGTGCAACAAAAACAGCCGTGGCGTTGCAGCCATATCTGGTGCCACTGCATTGCCATCCCAAGTAACCTGATCGCCATCTTCAACGGGTGTCGTGGGCAATGCGACTGCACCATTCACAAACACGCGGCCCTCCGCCACCATGCGTTCTGCCTCGCGGCGCGAACCAATGCCGGCTCGTTGCAGATAAACATTAAGGCGCATAGATCAGCCGCCCGTCACGGGCGGGAAAAACGCCACTTCGGTTGCACCTTCAAGCGCCGCATTAAGCGACGTATGGCTTTGGTTGATCGCCACTTTCAACGTCCGTAAATCGCCAAAAGCTTGAGCCACCAGTTCATCTCGCGCCTTCAAAAAATCAATCAGTGAACTGACGGTTTTGATCTCGGCCGGAATTTCAATCTCGTCTGACCCACGCCCAATGATTTGGCGAAACCGCGCAAAATAAAGAATCTTCATTCGCCGTCCACCACATGGCGCACGCCGACGCGGAAATAGTCATACCCAGTGTAGAGCGTGAGAGCGGCCGCAATCCACAACAATACAACGCCGATCTCCGTGGTATGGGGAATAAATTTATCAGCGGCTGGCCCAGCAATCAAAAAGCCAATTGCCAAAAGTTGCGCAGTGGTTTTCCATTTTGCAATTTTAGTGACTGGCACAGAAACGCGCAGTTCACCCAAAAATTCCCGCAAGCCCGAAACCAACACTTCACGCGAAATAATAATAATCGCGGCCCACATATGCCCGTCTTTCAAAACACCGTCAGCCGCCAAAACCAAAAGTACAACCGCGACCAAAACCTTATCTGCTATCGGATCCAGCATTCGCCCTAAAGCCGATTGTTGCTGCCACTTGCGCGCCAGATAACCATCAAAAAAATCAGTAATTGCAGCAAAAATATAAATACCGAGCGCAAACCAGCGCGATTGGTTGGTGCCCCACATCAACAATCCAGCAACCAAAGGAACCGCCAGGATGCGGCCATAAGTCAGCAAGTTCGGAAGTGTCCAAACTTTTGACCCCGGCACAACTGCCTTTGCAACTTTATCAATCACCGTTTCGCCCATTCATGAATCCGGGTGGAAATGATCAAAAATCATTTGTGCCAATGCCGAACTCACACCTTCAACAGCGGCCAAATCAGATACATTAGCCCGCGCCACAGCTTTCGCCGATCCGAAGCTCTGGAGCAAGGCTTTCTTGCGCTTTGCCCCTATGCCTGAAATTTCATCGAGCGGATTAACCCCAATCGCCTTGGAGCGCTTGGCGCGGTGCGACCCGATCGCGAACCGGTGCGCCTCATCGCGTAGGCGTTGCACATAGTAAAGCACCGGGTCTCGCGCTTCCAACATGAAGCTGGGCTTGCCGCTGACAAAGAAATGTTCACGCCCCGCATCACGGTCTGGCCCCTTGGCCACGCCGACCACGGCCAAATCATGCACGCCCAACTCGGCAAGCACCGCCTGCACGGCCGATAGCTGGCCAGCACCACCGTCTATCAATAATAAATCGGGCCATAGCGCTGCATCATTCTCGCCGACCTCGCGGTCATCGCCATGCTCTTTGAGCAGCCGCGAAAACCGCCGGGTGAGCATTTCTTTCATCATGCCAAAATCATCACCCGCCACTGTTTCTTCAGATTTAATATTGAATTTGCGGTATTGCGCTTTCATGAAGCCTTCAGGCCCCGCCACAACCATGCCACCCACCGCATGCGCACCCTGAATATGCGAGTTATCGTAAACCTCAATCCGGCGCGGTGCCGCGGCAAGGTCAAACGCCTTGGCCACACCATCAAGAAGTTTGGATTGCGAAGAAGTTTCCGCCATCTTGCGACCATTGGCTTCGCGCGCATTGGAAACCGCATAATCGGTCAGCGCTTTTTTATCACCGCGCTGCGGAATCAGAATTTCAACTTTATGTTCGGCATGAGCTGTGAAGGCCTCCTCCAATAACTCTTGCTCGTCTACTTCATGAGAAAGCATAATCTGCTTGGGGATCGGCTTGTCATCATAGAACTGTGTGATGAAAGCCAAGAGCACTTCACCCTCGCTTGTGGATTTATCGGCCTTGGGAAAATAAGCGCGCGTGCCCCAATTTTGCTCGGAACGAATAAAAAACACCTGCACACAAAATTGCCCGCCTTCAAAGGCCAGTCCAAACACATCAGCCTCATCTATGCCTTGAGGGTTAATCCCCTGCGTTGCGGTCACAAAACTCATCGCTTGAATGCGGTCTCGGAATCTGGCTGCTGTTTCAAACTCCAAAGCTTCGGCGGCTTCTTCCATGCGCTTGGCTAATTCGGCCTTCACCGCATTGTTTTTGCCCGACAGAAAATCCTCAGCCTCGCGCACCAATTCATTGTAATCTTCGAGCGAAACCAGGTTCACGCAAGGGGCCGAGCACCGCTTTATTTGGTGCAATAAACAGGGGCGCGTTCGATTGGCATAAACACTATCATTACATGTCCTTAGGAGAAATGCCTTCTGTAAAGTATTAATTGCATGATAGACCGAACCCGCCGAAGCAAACGGCCCATAATAGCTGCCCTTCCGGTTCCGTGCGCCCCGGTGCTTGGCCAGTTGTGCAACCTCGTGATCCTTCGCAATTAAGATATAGGGAAATGATTTATCATCGCGCAAAATCACGTTGAAGCGCGGCTTCAATTTTTTGATAAGATTGGCTTCCAGAAGCAGGGCTTCAACCTCTGAAGCCGTCACCACAAACTCCATGTTGCACGTAATGCTGATCATAAGTGCGATGCGGTTATTGTGCCCCTGCCCCCGCGCATAACTCGAAACCCGGTTCTTCAGGTTCTTCGCCTTCCCCACATAAATCGCATCACCATCTGCATCAAACATCCGGTAAACCCCAGGCTTCGTCGGAAGCCTGGTGACAAAATCCGCGATGAGATCAGCGCCTGTGAGTTTAGGTGAATTGGTCATATTACTACTCTACGACTTCCACCGCTTGCGGGGCATGAAAGGGGTACTCTACGTCTTCTAACGCTTTAGCGGGAGAAGAAAGGGGCCCATCGAGCAAAGCGAGATGGGATAGATGAGGGATCGCGCACTCAAAGCTTCACTTCACTACCCCTCACCTATCCCATTGCTTCGCAACGGGCCCTTTTCCTCTCCCGCTATGCGGTAGAGGACAAATCATTTTCTTCGCCCAATCCGTCCAAGGATTATGAACTACCAGATTTAGCAACACAAAGTCGTCAACATTAGGGGTGGCCAATTCACTCTGATGGCGAAAGGCGATAGCAGCAATCATGCCATCTGCTGTTGAAAGAATATGGCCCTGCCTGCGTGAATGTCCCATCAGTACTCCATAGAGCAACGCGCTCTCTTGATCAAAATGATAAAGCCTGCCCTCAAAGCGCCGCTGCTATTCAGCTGGAAAGCCCTCAAGCCTTCGAGCCCGTTCATCAGGCCTAATTTTCTCGATACCATAAGTAACCTCGGCCAAAACCACAGTCGAAAGCGCCAGCGACAAATCATGTTTGGTCAGCCACGCGATAACGCCCGCATTGGGCATCGGCTTCACAAATTCCGACACCGTATTATGGATTAAAACCACATATCCGATACACAACGACCGTCGCGCGGTAAGTCTTCAAATTTATCGAGACCGTCAAAATGATCAATCGAGAGATGAGCGACTTTTTGCGGCTCGCTGAGCCTAATATTGACAGCAATGCGCCGACGACCGTCAACATCAAGCCTAAGTCCGCGCCAACTGCTAACGCACCCGCACGTATTGCAAAAATGAATCTCAAGCGACGCAGCCAAAGTATCTCTTCGAGTGTATGCAGTACTTGGCCCAGACAGATTGATGCGCGCTCCTTCGTAATCGTAGATCCACAACACCCCATAACGTCTACATAATGTACAATTACAAGCAGTTGCTGATTCGGGAAGACCGTCAAAGGTCCATCCAATCGTGCCACAATGGCAAGTGCCGATCATCATGTTATCCTCCCTTCAAACGCGTACGGCTTGCTTAAAGTAATCGTCAGTTTCGGACACTTGCAACGCACCTATAAGAAAAACTTGATCAATCACCTCACCTACCCCGCTCAATCTCCACACCCACACTCCGCGCATTTGGAATAATATCCGGCTTCTCAATGCGCACCCGCGCCGCCGCAACGCGCTTATCGCGGAGGCAGGATTCAGCAAATCTTTCAGCCAGTGTTTCCACCAAATTCACATGGCCCTCTGCCACAATCGTTTCAACTTTTTTGGCGATGATTTCATAGCTCACCACATGGCTGATCTCATCTTTGATCGGCCCTTCGGCTTCATGCACCGAAAGATCAATATTCACGATGATCCGCTGCGGCTTCACCTTCTCATGATCATAAATACCAATCAACGCCATAATCTCCAAATCGCGCACAAAAACATGGCGCAGGCGGCTTGAAGCGCTGGCCACATGATGAGTAATCTTTGGACCGCTCATTCTTTCACCTCAACAACGTCTACCGTTTTCCAAACTAAATGCTGCCCACCATCAAGGGCGATCATTTGACCAGTCAGCGCTGGTTGCGATAATATGAACTTCACAGTTTGACTGATCTCCGCTGGCGACGTGCCGCGCTCTAACAACGTCAAACTTTCCTGCTTTGCAAAATCTTCATCGCCCATGCGTGAAGAGGGAAGCGCCGGCCCGGGGCCGATGGCGTTCACACGAATGCGCGGGGCCAAAGCTTGCGCCATGGTGCGCGTGGCCGTCCACAGGCCCGATTTTGCAATTGTGTATGAAAAGAACAATGGGTTGAGGCGCCAGACACGCTGGTCTATCAAATTGATAATATTGCCATTTTCACCATACGGCAGCTGTTTTGCGAAGGCCTGTGCCAACATCACGGGCGCACGCAAGTTAACATCCATGTGGCTTTGCCACATCGCAGGTTCGATATTACCGAGACGATCAAACTCAAACATTGAAGCATTATTGATCAAAACTGTGAGCGGCCCAACCCCGTCAACGGCTTTGGCCATAAGCCTATCGCCAATATCAGCGTCAGCCAAATTGCCTTGCACAGCCGTAGCATTCCGGCCTTTTGCGCGGATAAGCTTCACCACATCTTCAGCTTCAGATGCAGAGCCGTTGTAATGCACCACAACATCCCAACCATCATCGGCCATATCGAGCGCAATCTGGCGGCCAATGCGCTTGGCGGCTCCCGTTATAAGAACGCGCTTAATCATCAACCCTCCGGCAGCAGAATAACATAGTGCTTCTTAACCTTGCGCACGGTTTGCCATGTGCCCTTGAAGCCCGCCGGAATGATAAATGCATCGCCGCGTTTCAACCGCCACTTTTTGCCATCTTCGCGCGTTAACACCGCTTCACCTTGAATAAAGTGGCAGAATTCCCATTCTACATAATCAACCTTCACGGTGCCGGGTGTCGATTCCCAAACGCCACTGAACAACCTGCCATCGTCAGAACTGAAATGGTTCCAAGTGTTCGTCTTGTAAGAACCTTTAATCAGCTTGGTCTTATCCGGCGTGCCTTTTTCTTTTTTGGGCGCAGTTTTACCCGTGGTCTTCATAACCAGAATATCCGTGGGATCAGGCATCATTTTTTAATCGCTCCAATAATTCTTCACGTGTCGGCGCAAAATCACTCGCCACCCACCAATCCTTTAAACCGCGCAACACTTCGCCCATATGAGGGCCAGTTGCAATGCCGGCTTCTAACATATCTTGTCCGTTAATCGGTAATTTCGGAACAAACCAACGCTTGGGCAAATCGAGCAGGGCTTGCCATTTTTGATCACGTTTCGACGCCCTACCCTTGGCCCAGTTTAACGCCACCGCATCAGCCCAGGCTTGCTGACCTAAATGAAAGAGTATGGCCCGCTGTTCTGCGGGCTGAAGGCGCGGAGACAATCCGGGCGCAACAATAATATCGTCAATGCGCTGCGCCTCATCATTTGAAAGCCGCAAAATATCTTTCAAATTTTCTGGCTTCTTGGCCAAACCAAAAAGCCGCAACACAGCATCATCCGGCAGGCGACCAACCAAACGCCAATCATCCGTATGCGGAATAATTATTTTCAACACGTCAGAACTGGCCATTATTTTCAGCGTCGGCACTGCACGAGATGCCAACACAAGTTTGAACGTTTCTTGGCGAATGCGTTCTGCCGAAATCTTTTTCAAACCAGATTTGAACTTCGCACATGCAGCCAATCCCTGTTTATCCGGTGCGCCCTTTCCAAACCGCGCGTGAAAACGAAAGAAGCGCAGAATTCGCAAATAGTCTTCTTTGATGCGCATCTTTGCATCACCAACGAACCTGACTCTATTTCTCAGTAAATCTTCATAACCATTTGTAAAATCATGTATTTTACCAAATGAATCGCAATACATTGCGTTCATGGTAAAGTCGCGGCGCATCGCATCTTCGGCCCAATCAGAAGTGAAAGCCACCACCGCCCGCCTGCCATCCGTCTCCACATCACGGCGTAAAGTGGTTACTTCAAATGGCACGCCAACATTCACCACCGTCACCGTGCCATGGTCAAAACCAGTGGGGTGAACGCCAAAACCAGCCGCCTTACACACACGCATCACATCTTGCGGCAGCATCGTAGTTGCAAGATCAACATCAGCAATCGGCACGCCCAACAGAGCATTGCGCACAGCGCCACCGGCTACGCGCACTTCTCCCCCACCACGCGTGATCACAGCCATCACCTGTTGCAGTCGCGGCTCATTCAACCAAACAGCTTTGCGAAAACTAGGAAGGGGTTTCATAGAGGCGGTCATATAAAT
>JAYWEV010000121.1:0-5195 GCA_043779145.1 Aestuariivirga sp.
TCGCAGCGGCACTCCTGTTCATCCCGTCATAGACGCAAGCCAACGCCAGAAGCCGCCGCGCCACGCGTGCATCCTTGGCTTTCCGCGCCAGAAGCCGCAACGACGACGCATCGTAATCATCACGCAATCCCAATGCCTTGCCCATCGCTCAATCCTCCATTCAAAAACCCAGAAGATTGAATCAACTCATCGACTGCGCCGCAAGCCCAAAATGCGAGTCAGTATTTGTGTAAGTTGGTATAAGACCACCCAATTGGCAATCGGACACCTCAACCCTGTGTTTCGCCAGCGACAGTCGCAATCTTACCCGTAAACTGCAATAAACTTGGGCAACCTCTTTAACGTTAAACAGCTTGCGCATGAACTGAAGTGAGACGCTACCCTAGAGGTGCTGCACAAGCCAATTCGTCAAAGTCAGCAGAACCATCGGGTTCATTCGACTGTGCTGTCAAGGACGTGTCCCAACACGCAATTAATTGAAAGAAAGGTGATAGCTCCAACGTAATGGTTCATGATGGGTCGAACGGGGAAAAACACCTTGTTGGAAAATACGCATGGACAACCCACTGATGTTCAGCTGGTCGAGTCCACTTTACGTAACCGCCAAGCCTATGGTGCTATCGTTTTGCGCTATCAACCTATACTTGGCCGATACGTAAAGCGCCTTCTTGGCCGCCATGCCTCTGCAGTGGAGGACGTGCTGCAGGAAGTTTTCATCAAAGCTTACCTGAACTTGAACGACTATGACCGGGCGCGAAACTTTGCACCGTGGATCTATCGCATTGCTCACAATGAAACGATAACCCATCTCCGCCGTCGCAATACCCAACCGCAAACTATTTCGGGCGAAGATGCGGAAATCATCCTGATGCACATTGCTGATGGCGATGATCCGGATGCAGCATGGCAACGCGGCCGCAAAAAAAGCGAGATGAACGCGGCCCTCGCTGCTCTCAAACCCCAGTATCGCGATATTCTGGTGTTGCGCTATCTTGAAGAAAAAAGTTACGACGAAATTTCCGACATTCTCGAAATCCCACCAGGCACTGTCGCGACTTACCTAAGTCGCGGTCTCAGGCAGCTCCAGGCTGGGTCAAACAAAAGGCCACTGGGAAATGACTGAGCTGCAAAAGAAAATCCTTGCGACACTTGAGGAGCGTAACCTCGCCCCGCGCCCCGCATATGTCTTCCTCGCCAAAACTTCGGTCTTCTGGATATTGGCGACGTCGTCGATAATATTGGGCGGTATCAGTTTCGCAATCCTGCTCTTTGCCATAAGCGGGTACATGACCACAGGATGGAGCGGTTTCGACAACGTACCACTGGAGGAACTTCTATTCAGCATTCCGGCACTGTGGTTTGTCACCACGCCCGTGTTTATGGCCAGTGCGGCTTACAGCTTGCGCCACACACGTCGCGGTTATCGGATTCCAGCACGAACGATGGTTGCACTGTCCCTCGCAACCAGCCTCGTTCTGGGTTTATTTCTGCATGTCTTTGATATGGGCCGTCATGTTCATGAACTTCTTGAAAAGAACGTTCCTTACTATGAACGTTTGACGCACATCCCGTATGCGGAATGGAGCAGGCCGCAGCAAGGCTATCTTGGTGGCCGCGCCGATCGCTTACAGGATAGTAGCCATCTTCTTCTCACTGATTTTCATGGCAAACAGTGGATCGTGGATATTTCATCTGCAAAAATCGAGCTGGTTAATCCGATTGATCAAGAAGGCGATGTTGCCATCCGCGGCAATGAAACCGGACCCAATATGTTCCGGGCGATCACTATTTCAGAGTTCGATTGAATGAAATTAGCTGCACTTCGCGTAGTTGTGTTTGGTACAGAATTCCGGAAGCCACTGCGAAATCCGAAGATTGACCGGTCTGGAAAACACCGACCCACAGATCAATCGAAGAGCATCGAAATGAAAAACTATTGCTTTGTCGGCGCACTTGCCGCATTTACAATGCCACCTGTGTTACGGATTTCTGTCTCATCGTCGTTCTCCATACGACTACGATGAGCCAGAAATCCTCCGTTGTTCAAGTCAGGCGCAAGGGGAAATAGATCAGCAACACCTTTCGGCGGCGAGCCGACGCGGACACTTGGGCACTTGAAACCGAACGTACAATTGACAAGGGATTTGATCCCAAAGCAATCATCCCGAGTTCAGTTAAAACGTTTGGCGAGATCATCGATCTGCATGTCCAGGATATGTTGGAGGTGGGCAAGAAAATCCGACGATCCAAAAACACGGTGCTTGAATCGCTCAAGCTCACCCTTGGAAGCTACAAATTGCTTGAAATGACGAGAAACGCGCTGATCGACTACGGCAAGAAGCGTGCAAAGCAAGGTGCTGGTCCAGCCACATTGGCAATCGATATTTCATTTATTGGCACCCTGCTGACTCATACTGCCGCCGTTCATGGCATTGCGGTTTCACAAGAAGAAGCGAGGTTAGCGCGCGTTGCACTGAAACGGCTGGACCTTGTCGGTGATCCGCAAGAACGTGGTCGTCGCCCAACTCAAACTGAACTCGACGATTTGGTCAAATACTTCGATGAAAAACCACGGCAGCTTATTCCGGTTGGCAGGATGATCAGATTTGCTGTTGCTACAGCTATGCGACAAGAAGAAATCTGCACAATTACATGGGATGATGTAGACATTCGCAATCGTATGGTCACCGTGCACAATCGCAAAGACCCGCGAAAAAAGGACGGCAATAACCAACGCATCCCAATGTTGGGCCTGACGGGTTACGACGCTTGGCAAATCTTATTGGAACAAAGAATTGTCACTCGCGGCATCGGTCGAGTTTTTCCACACCATCACAAATCGGCAGGAACAGCATTTCAACGCGCCTGCAAGGAACTCAAGATTGATGATCTGCATTTTCACGACTTGCGGCATGAGGCAACCAGTCGGCTGTTCGAGGCTGGTCTTATGATTGAGAAAGTAGCGCTCGTGACTGGTCACCGCGATTGGAAGATGTTGAGGCGATATACCTACCTGCGGCCTGAAACTTTGCACCCCAAGGAAAAAGCAAAGGATTTCGCAAAGTCATCACTGACCCCTGACGCGCTCTCAGAAATGCTTCCGCAAACAAAGGTGTCTTAATAAGTATTGCCGAATTTGGCATACATAATAGAATATTGCCATTTGGCAGTTTTTAGTATATATGATGCCATAATGAGGATTTGGATATGACAGCCCTATTGCAAGTTGATACTGCTCCGCAAGAGTTCCAACCCACACCAATTACCGACGCTGAAGCGGCGGCGATGTTTCGTGCGGTTGTTATGATGTTTGCCAAATGGGACATCACCGATGATCAAGCCGCAATCCTGTTGGACGTACCAGTGCGATCGTATCGTCGGTGGAAGGCGGGCGAACAGGGCAGAATTGACCGTGACGGAAAAGCACGGCTTTCAAACCTGATGGGGATTCACAAGGTATTACGCTATATGTTCCGTGAACCTGAGCGATCTTATCGTTGGATTAAAGCTTCTAATGATGCGTTCCGTGGCGCTTCGGCGCTGGACATTATGCTCGGTGGCGAGCTTACAGATTTAATGCGTGTGCGGCGCTATCTTGATGCGGAGCGCGGTGGCTGGTGATCGACCCAACCTCCCTACCCGTTTCCACGATCAAATGGGAAGGTGCGGTTCGGATCATTCGCAGTATCTATCCGCCGATTGACCTTTTTGAAGACATTGCTGACCCAGTAGATTGGCCCTTGCTCATATCAGCGGAGCAAAAAACCAATCCTAGGCTGATGGAGAGTATCGGCAACCTAGACCTAGTCCCCGAAGGCCGCCGCGTTGGCGGTCAAGGTGCGACCTATCTCATGGCACCCTTTTGCCATGTGAGCCCTGATCGCAAAAGCAGGTTCAGTGACGGCAGTTTCGGCGTTCTCTATGCTGGAAATGCTTTTGAAGTCGCTCTGCTGGAAACCATCTATCATCACGAGCACTTCATGGCGCGGACAAATGAAGCGCCGGGATGGACGTCGCAATTAAGAGAAATTATACTGAACATTGATGCGCAACTACATGATCTGCGCCAGCCCGATGCTGATCAGTTGCAAACGCTTGATCCAAATAGCTACGCTGTTAGTCAGATGCTCGCAGCGCAATTGCAAGCCACAGGTTCGGATGGTCTCGTCTATCCAAGCGCACGCCATAATGGTGGCGAATGTGTTGGACTGTTTTACCCTGACCTTGCGACGAACGCTGTACAGGGCCGCCACCTCGATTATCACTGGGACGGTACGAGGGTCGATCTTTATCGCAATCCCAGCAATGGACATGTCTTCAGGATTGTTCCTAACCCAAAGGCGTAGCGACCCTATACAGTGATTTCTGTCGCGATCCGATTTTCAATCGCTGTTTTAGCCTCGGCGTATAGATCTATTGCCTCAGAATCTGTGCTTATCTCGACGATCAAAGCAAATCGGGCGCTCTTTTCATGATCTTTCATAACTGCTTTTGTTTTCCACCAACCTACAACGGGATGCACTGCAAGAATATTGCGACGAGCAAGGTTGGACGCTGCGCATGTGAGTTCATCAATGTGAAGAGAACCAACATCCCTTCTATTTACGCCGAACCTCCATCCATCATCTGAGACATCTGGTATAGAAGTTTCAACTTCTATTTCAGCCGTTTTACTGATGTGGGCAATGAATTGAGATTCAATCTCGTTCGCTCTGTTGAGCTTAAATCTCAGATTGAGAGAGGCGTAGCGGAACTTGGAACCTCTTGCTGGTTCGGACGGACTGGGCTCGATGAAAGAACTCAAGGTGACGCGTAACGTTACCTGCGTATTCCCAAGCCCTCTGAGTCCTTCCGTCGGCCAAGGTAATCCAAATATTCGCATTTCTTTATTTATAGGATCGCTGCCTTTGTTGCTTGATTTTCCATATGGCGTTTGAACCGCCCCGGCAATCCCGCTGTCTGATGCACACATCTTTGTTGAAGATGCGGTGATTGGCTGATTCAATGGGTGCGAATGATTCCGGAGGTGCCCATGGAACTCACAGCCACTGATGTTGAACGTTATGAACTCGGCCGGTTTGGGGACTTGCGCCTTCAAAAAAAGGGGGCCTGGTGCCACCGGGCCCTGGTTGCATCGCCTGGCTCGTGCATTCTGGCCTTGGCTGAAGGTCAAAGGCGCGGGGAGATTGGTTTTG
>JAYWEV010000122.1:0-5183 GCA_043779145.1 Aestuariivirga sp.
CGCCCAGCAATGGTCTCCATCGTGGTAATCTTCATTTGACTTAGTCCCCAAATTGTTATGGCGCCGTTTCCTGTTATTCGGAAGTTTAGCACCGGTCCCTTTTTCCGCATTAAGTTTGCGGTTGATGAGGGTAGTATTAGGTTGCAAACGTAAACAAAGATGAATCTGAATCGCATTTACATCAAATTTGAAGCTTATTTTCAGCTCATTTGAGCGGTGCAGTTAATGCGGCCTTGGCAGTCGTGCTTAGCAAATAGTTGATTCACTAAGCATTCACCTTAGGCCTTAACAGCTCTTCAGCTTTTGGCCCGCGATCGTCCAAATTCTGTGCCAATTTGCGCCTTGCTTCATCAGCTTCTTGCTGGCGGTTCCACATGTCGGCGTAGAGGCCCTTCTTTTTCAGCAACACCTTATGCGTGCCGCGTTCGGCGATTTGGCCTTTTTCAAGCACGATGATTTCATCGGCATCAACAACCGTCGAAAGGCGGTGCGCAATAACCACCGTCGTACGATCTTTTGAAATACGCTTCAGTTCGTTTTGAATATCTTGTTCAGTCAAGCTATCGAGTGCTGATGTTGCTTCATCCAGAACGAGAATCGGCGGTCCCTTCAAGATCGTTCGGGCAATTGACACACGCTGCTTCTCACCGCCTGAAAGTTTTAATCCACGCTCACCCACCATGGCATCATATCCCAGCGGCAAGCTCATCACAAATTTATGGATCTGCGCCATCTTGGCTGCTTCTTCCACTTCAGCGTCGGTGGCATCTGGCCTGCCATAACGAATATTATAGCGGATCGTATCATTAAACAGCACCGTGTCCTGCGGCACCATACCGATGGCACGGCGCAAGGATTCTTGCTGCACATCAGCAATGTTTTGACCATCAATCAGAATCCGGCCAGCGGTGACGTCATAGAAACGAAACAACAATCGCGAGATCGTTGATTTGCCAGCACCTGACGGGCCGACGATAGCTACAGTCTTTCCCGCCGGCACATGCAGCGAGATGTTTTTTAAAATTGGTCGCGCCGCGTCATAGGCGAAGGCGACATTCTCAAAAACAATATCACCCTTTGCTGCCACAAATTCCGGGGCACCCGGCTTATCTTGAATTTCAGCATTCTCACGCAAAATTCCAAACATGCCTTCAACGTCGATGAGGCCCTGCTTAATTTCACGGTAAGACGAGCCAATGAAATTCAGCGGCATGTAAAGCTGAACCATCATTGCATTGATCAAAACGAAATCACCAATTGTGCTGGTGCTGTTGACAATCGACATGCCCGCCATCACCATAACAATCGTTAAGCCAACCGAATAGATAGCAGCTTGCCCCGCGTTGAGCATGGCCAGCGAAACCCATGTTTTGATCGCCGCTTGTTCGTAGATCGCCATCGAGCTGTCATAACGATTAGCTTCATGCTGCTCGTTGCCGAAATATTTTACGGTTTCAAAATTGAGCAAACTATCTATGGCTTTGGAGCCTGCATCATTATCAGCATTATTCATAGTGCGCCGAATTCCGATGCGGCGCTCTGTGGCCCAATACGTGAACCATAGATAGGCAATCACTGTGACGGCAATCACCGCCACATACGTCCAGCCAAATGAATAGGCCAACGCCACGCAAACAAATATGATTTCAAGCGCTGTTGGGAATGTGTTGAAAAGCGAAAAGCGCAACACTGAATCAACACCATTAATGCCACGCGAAATAATGCGCGATAATCCGCCAGTACGTCGTTCCAGATGGAACTTTAAGCTCAGCGCATGAAGATGACGAAAAGTACTGAACGACAACTCCCGAACTGCGCGCTGTCCAACTTTGGCAAACACCGCATCACGCATCTGGGCAAACACCACGCCCATAATCCGGCCCAGACCATAAGCAACCACCAAAAAGAATGGAACACTCAGCAGTCCGACGACTGTGCCTTTGTAAAGCACAAGATCGTCCGTCGCCCATTTGAACGCATAGGGTGTCATCACTGTAATAATTTTCGAGCCGACTAGAAGCAATAATGCGATGACAACGCGCGTCTTGATATCCGCCCTGCCCTTTGGCCAAAGCAACGGCATCAATCCCTTCATGGTTTCCCACTGGCTGGTTTCGCCAGTGGGCTTCGTCATCGTTGAATCCATCATGGTGTTGCGGCCTCCGGTGTCGCAATAATTTGGCCGGGATAGATGAGCTGTGGATTTTTGATCAACGCTTTGTTGGCTTCATACAAAATCGTATATTGACGGCCCTCACCATAAATATTGCGCGAGATCACCCAAAGATTATCACCTGGTTGAATTGTCATTGATGTTGGCTTTGCCACTTCAACGCTTGTCGAGGCTTGGGCCGATACAACTTTTGTCTCTGCTGCTGGCGGTTCAACTTTGGTTTCAGCAACAACAGCTGCAGCTTTTGCCGGCTCTTCACGCTTAAACGGAACTTCGATCCGCGAGGCCACTTCGCCCTTGGCATCCATCTGGTCGAGCCTGAGTGTAAACGTACCCGGCTTTATCGTCGTGCCGCCACTATAGTTCCATTTCCCTTGGTCATCGGTTTTGGCCTCACCTAGATAAATGTTATCGACATAAAGGAGAACTGGTGCCTTGGCCAAAGCGCGGCCCGCAAATAGAATGTTGCCCGTTGCACCATAATCAATTGCATCAAGGGTCACGTCATTCGTCAATGGCTTTGGAGCCTGAATAATTTTTGTGGGGGCATTGGGCGTTAAAATAGCAACTGTATTTTCACCCTCGCCCTTGGGCTTTACTGCTACAGCCACAGTTTGCGTTGAAACTTGCGTTGTGCCCGCAGTTGTCGTTTCGAGCGTCAGTGCGCCTGCTCCCGCAGGAAGCGCCTTATCGGGGATCATAACAAATGAGCCATCAGCGGTGGCTTGTGTCCTTGCCACCACGTGCCCATTAAGCTTGGCCACAACATCCGTGCCCGGAGCCGCCCGACCCGCAATCACCGCCTCGCCATTGGATTCCACACGCACTGTGTCAAAGCTTGGAGCAACGGGGTCAGCACTCTTTGCAGCCTGAACTGGTTTTACTGGAGTAACGGCTGCTGCAACTTGTTGCTCAGCAGGTTTTGCCGGTTCAACTCTTGCCAGCGCCTCAGTCGCAGCGGCAGCCACTTTGGGTTGCTCAACCATTGGCACAGGCCTAATTGCGACATAACCAACTGCTGCCGCAGCAATCACAGCCAGAGAAGTGAAAATAACGATGGGATTAATCTTCATGGTTTTTTGAATTTCCGTAGGTATTCAGTCAAAATAAAATCGTAATAGGTGCTATACAGGCACGAGTCAGGCACCTCATAAGGCTCTGCCTTACACAATGCAAACTGGAGAAACTATGGTTATTCCCACTCATCGCCTGTGCGTTTATTGCGGCTCTGGCCCCGGCCGAAATCCCGCTTATATGCAAGCTGCAGATGATTTGGGTATTGCCATGGCCACCGCAGGCATCGGTCTCGTTTATGGCGGTGGCGGCATGGGTCTGATGGGGCAAGTGGCGCGCGGCGTGCTTTCGGCGGGCGGACATGTGACGGGGATTATTCCTGAGTTTTTGGTTTCCAAAGAACGGATGCTGGAAGGCGTTTCGGAATTGATCGTCACCAACTCTATGCACGAACGTAAAACCATGATGTTTGAAAAGGCCACGGGCTTTGTGGCCCTGCCCGGTGGCGTCGGCACACTTGAGGAGCTGGCCGAAATCACCACTTGGGCGCAACTCGGCCAACACGCCAAACCGCTGATTGTGTGTAATATCGAAAATTATTGGGATCCTTTATTGGTGTTGCTCGATCACATGCGCGCCGAAAGCTTCATCCGCGCAGGCATGGAAGTGTTGGTTGAAGTCGCAAAAACAGCCGCCGACGTCGTGCCGATCTACCAGCATCGCCGTTCAGTGACTGTCGACAAAGTTCCGTTAAAAATTATTCAGGATAAGCTTTAGCCCCAGCTCTCCGGATTTATCGGTCTCTAGCAGGTTCACCGTACGCAGTCAAGGATTATTTTACTGTCTTGGATTTTTCTGCTTGAAGCGCAGAAACCGAATAAATCACCAGCGCCACCCAAATGATCCCAAACGAAATCAATTTCCATTGATCAATCGTTTCGTGAAAAACATAAATTGCCGCCAAGAAAACCATCGTAGGTGATAGATATTGCAATAATCCCGTGGTTGAATAGCGAATGCGTTTTAATGAAGCCGCATAGAAAATCAGCGCGCCAGATGTTAACGCGCCGCAGCCCAAAAGCATCAATGTATCAAAAGCGTTGTCGCCAAAATGCGTCATCCCATTTTTGGCCAACCAAATCTCAACACCAATAAGCGGCAAAGCAATCAGCAGCACTTCAACAAAAAATCCAGGAACCGGAGATACAGCAATTGTTTTCCGCAACAAACCATACAAACAAAACGAGGCTGCCAAAGACAAACCTAAAAATGGAAACACGCCTGTTGCAATCGTTTCAAACGTCACGGCCACACAAGCCAAAGCAATGGCTAAAAGTTGCAATTTGTTAAAACGTTCATGCAGAAAAATATAACCGACAGCCACATTCATCAGCGGATTGATAAAATAGCCGAGGCTAGCTTCCAGCGCGCGCCCGTGTTGAATGCACCAGATGTATAGCGTCCAATTAAAAACGATAATGGCGCTCGTCAATGTTAAAATCAAAACCATCTTTGGGTTTTTTAAAACAGCCCAAACTTCAGCGAACTGACCCAGCCACCACACTACGAGTGCCGCAATAGGGATCGACCACACCCCGCGATTCACGGCAATCTCCATCGGATTAATATGGCGGATCAACCCAAAATAAACCGCCATTCCGCCCCAGAACAAATGGGCTATGACGGCAAAGAGAACGCCCTTGTTCGGTTCACTCAATTTTGAAAACATGATTTAAGCGCTCACACCTTCGCGCAGCAGCTTGAAGATGATGGCATCGAGCAGTGCTTGGAAAGATGCTTCAACAATATTTGGCGAAACGCCAACGGTGAACCAGCGTTCGCCTTTTGCATCTTTGCTCTCGATCAAAACCCTGGTCGTTGCGCTCGTGCCACCATTCAGGATCCGCACTTTGTAATCAACCAATTCCATATCATCGATATAACGCTGATAGCGGCCAAGGTCTTTGCGCAAAGCGACATCAAGTGCGCTCACAGG
>JAYWEV010000123.1:0-32349 GCA_043779145.1 Aestuariivirga sp.
CGATTATTATTGTTGCGATTATTATTATCGCGGTTGTTGTAATTGTTATTACGGTTATTACGCTGTTGGCCCTCGGCTAAAGGTGGGCTGAAATTCGGATCTCCGCCACCGCCTTCAAATGGCTCAGCTCCTTCTACTCCAGCTGGAGTTTCGGGATTGCCGTTTTCAGCGCCTTCATCTTCGCTGCCGCCATTTTCCTCGCCTTCGTCGTCCATCTCATCTTCGCCCAGCTTACGGGGCATAACCAAAGATTGACCGGCTGGCTGGCTGGCCGCCCACAAGCGATAATAATGCTCTGCGTGCTGATAATAGCTTTCAGCTGCCACACTGTCGCCAGCGCTCTGCGCATCGCGGCCCATTTGCATGTATTTTTCAGCAATCGTCTGTGTCGTGCCGCGCAGCTTTACATCTGGGCCATTTGAATCAAACACTTTATTGTTTGGGCTGCCGCCGCCACCCGTGTTGCGCCGATTGTTGTTGTTATTACTATTGCGATTGCGGTTGCGATTATTATTATTTTTGTGCTGGCCGGGTCGCATAAAATTATTATTCACGTGAAATATCCATCCTCATGGAAAAGCGCTGGCGCGAGAGTTCTAAACTCGCACATTGTCGCTGATTTTTAAAACGAAAGCCAAATAAGCCGTAACAGTTTAAACACCTTGGTTGAAAACGTCCCTGCCACGCAAACGAATTTCCGCTATGGAACCGTAAGTCACCACCTGCGCTATCAACGACATGTCTGATTTGAGCAATAAGCTTCAAATCCACATTGTGCGCGATACTTCACAAAAGGCACGGGGAATTACAAGATGCTTTTAGCTGAGTTTTTGCCAAATACCAAAGCTTTTTTTAGACGTGGATAATTACAAATGAGCGAGGCTAAAAGCCAAAGCCCGAACATGACCGCCGAGGTCAGATTTTTGGCCAATGAGTTGAAACCCTTGGCCGGTGAAGATTGAAGTCACATCAACACGTTGCCCCGCCCCAATCTCCAATATGACCAAGCCTTTCGAATTCAAATGATCCGCCGCACTGGTCGCAATGGCCAGATAAGCTTCAAGACCATCGCCGCCACCGTCTAGTGCGAGATGGGGATCATAGTTTTGGACTTCAAGTGACAGTTCGAAAACTTCAAGATGCGGAATATAGGGTGGGTTGGAAACAATTAGATCGAATTTTTCGGTGATGTCATCAAACCAACACGCATTGCGAAACGCCAACCGCTGAGCAACGCCAAGTGAATTGGCGTTTGTCTTAGCGATTTCCAATGCCTCAGTCGAAAGATCAACCGCGATGCCAGACCAGTTTGGCCGTTCTGCCAAAAGTGTTATAGCAATCGCCCCACTGCCTGTTCCCAGATCAAGAATACGCTTTGGTTCTGCGCTTATCAATTCAAGCGTCAATTCGATAATCGTTTCGGTATCAGCTCTCGGATCCAGCACCGCTGGCGAGACTTGAAACGGGCGACCATAAAATTCACGCTCCCCAATAATCCTCGTCACGGGCTCGTGATTCAATCGACGATCTATAAAAGTTTTGAATTTCGCAATTTTATCTTGTGCCAACACTAGATTGGGTTCGGCAATCAGCTCTTCATGCATCAATCCACTGGCCGTTTGCAAAAGCAACCGAGCATCAAGTGCCGACAGTTCAATATCAGCTTCAAACAGAGCTTTGCGCGCGTCATGCAGCAAAGCTGCAATCGTCTCAGCTTTCTTCATCCATCTGCGCCAACAGACTGGCTTGGTGTTCCGTAATCAAAGCGCGGATCACATCTTCCAAGGCTGGCCCTTCAACAATTTCAGGCAATTTATAAAGTGTGAGGTTGATGCGGTGATCGGTTAGTCGCCCTTGTGGAAAATTATAGGTGCGAATGCGTTCTGAACGATCACCCGACCCCACTTGGCCTTTTCGTGTTGCTGAGCGCTCTGAATCAATCCGCACGCGTTCACGCTCAAAAAGCCTGGCACGCAAAACTTTCATGGCCTTGGCTTTGTTTTTAATCTGTGATTTTTCGTCCTGCTGCGAAACCACAACGCCCGTTGGAAGATGGGTGATGCGCACCGCACTATCCGTCGTGTTCACAGACTGCCCGCCCGGGCCTGATGATCTGAACACATCAATGCGCAAATCTTTATCTTCGATCTTGATATCAACTTCCTCTGCTTCCGGCAAAACTGCCACTGTTGCAGCCGAAGTGTGAATGCGACCTTGTGTTTCTGTTGCAGGCACACGCTGCACACGGTGAACGCCTGATTCAAATTTCAAATTCGCATAAGCGCCTGCGCCAAAAATATTTGCGATGATTTCTTTGTATCCGCCATGCTCGCCATCGGAAGCCGAGATGATTTCAACTTTCCACCCTTTGCTCTGGGAATAGCGCTGATACATCCGAAATAAATCACCCGCAAAAATAGCCGCCTCATCGCCACCCGTTCCGCCGCGCACTTCGAGGATAACGTTGCGTTCGTCAGCCGAGTCTTTCGGCAGCAGCAAAATGCGCATGTCTTGCTCAAGCTGATTGATCCGCTCATCAAGCAAAGGTTTTTCAGTTTCGGCCATCTGCGCCAGTTCGCCACCAGCTCTCAGCATTTCAGATAAGCCATCACGCTCGCCGTAAGCAGACTTCAAAGCCATGGCGCCTTTGGCCGTGGGTTCAAGTTCGGCATAGTCTTTGGAGAGTTTAACAAAAGCTTCGCCCGTGGCACCGCTGGATAGCGCGTGCTCGACAGACGCGAAACGTTCGATGAGGCGGTCGAGTTTTTGAACTTGAATGGCAGACATGAAAGGGCTTCTAGCTCAGAGGCCCCTTATTCGCCAAGCAATCAAATTCAGCCCTTCTGTTTGGCTTGCAAAGCGACAATATCCAAATTCTCGCCAACCAGAATTTTGCCGGATGGGCCAAGTGGCCCCATTTCTTTGCCATCGATCATATAGCTGATCCGGCCACCATCACGCGAAAGCGCAATCAGACCATCCTTGTTCGGAACCCGGTACGTATCGCCCGGATTGAGCATTTGGGTAATGAGCACATTGCCCTTGGCATCTTCGATACGAAGCCAAACCGAAGACTTGGCCTTCAGAACAACCCGTGCATCCGAATTATCAGCACCGTAAACACGGCCAGCGGCTGTGTCAGCACTCGCCACTTGCTTTGGGGCTTTAATTTTCGCTGAGCCGATTGGTTCTGGAATTTGTTCTTGAATAAAAGCGCCCATTGCATCTGGGTCTTCAGATGCAATGAGTGCATCGCTTGCTGGAATGGGCGGAACATCTTCAGCACTGGCCACTTGAGGCGAAGCTGTAATCGGCTCTTGTGTAACGGTGACTTGGGCCACATCTGGTCCGGTTGATGCAGTCGGCATCGTATCAACAGCTGGCGCTGCTGGGGGAGCTTCGGCAACTTGTTGAGTGGGTTCAACCTGAGCACTTGGCGAAGACATCATCCAATTGCCCGCAGAATAAACTATAAACAAAGCAAAAGCCGAAGCAATCATTCCGCCGGGGCCGCCGGGGAAATTTGAGAGCTTAATATTGAGCGATGGAATTTTTGGCATTTTGCCAAAGCGCAAAATCTTAGCGCTGGACAAAACCGGCGGATTTGCCGGATGGAAATTTTTACGCGCGACCGGGGGTGGCGGCATGAATGTAGCTAAATGTTGGACAAGTGGTTCAGGATCAAAGCCTAGCAAATTGGCATAGGCCGCAATCATCTCCAAAGCTTCCAAACGCGGCGGCATGCAAATGAGGTCGCCCAATTCAATCGCTTCAAGGTGATAAGGATGAATGCCTGTAACTTCGCTGGCATCGTCAAGTGTCAGGCCCCGCGCCTCGCGCTCGCGCTGCAAAAACCAGCCTGCCTCGCCTGCCGGATCCATCTTGCCATCTGGCCTTTTACGCGCCGCTGAAGCGAACATTTGCGGTTCTGCACGTATTTGGGCGGGTTCCAGTGTTTCAATGTCCATGGGCTTTACTCTCTACGCAACTGTTAACACCCGAGATGCGGGTTCGATGATGATGCAAGCATGAACAAAAATGGTGAACGCCACCCTAACAAAAAATAGTTCTTGCTTTGTTCTTAGTTTAGGACTATATGGTTTTCAGGCCAGCTTTTAGAAGCCAGCTGTTTGACATTGTGAATAATATTTCCCCGAAGCGAATGGGACCGACGCTTCAAAACGGGGAAAACCCGCGCCCGGCTGGACGCAGCTGGGTGGGGGTTTGGATTTCAGAAGTGGGTTAGATCAACCGTTTACGAAATACGGAAACGCAGGAGGTTTTTGTAATTCCGATATCCATGCAAAAGGACTTTAGTTCGCGGCAGAAGATTTAATGATATTTAATAAAATATAAATACGCATATCTTTTTTTCTTACTACAACTTATCATTAGTTAGAGTTACCTACACTTTTGAGAAATTAATGGACCCATATCGCAATCCTTTTGCCCCTGGCGCAGGAAGTAGGCCGCCTGAGTTGGCCGGCCGTGATGATATTTTAGAGTTAGCCAAGATTTCATGCGGCCGCGCGTTACTCGGTCGAAGTGCAAGATCAATGATGCTTCTCGGCTTGAGAGGAACTGGTAAGACCGTTTTACTCAATGAGATCGGTCGAATTGCGGAAGCCCAAGGCTACTTTATCTCCAAAATAGAGGCACCAGAACACCAAAGCCTCGTGCGACTCCTCTATCCGGAGATGAGGAAAATATTGCGCTCATTGTCAACAATAGAAGCAGCAAAGCAGCTTGCAATGCGCGGGCTTAATGGGCTTCGAGGCTTTGCTTCAATTTTTAAAATCGAAGTAGCAGGGGCTGAAATTGGTATTGAACCTGAACCGGGCCTCGCAGATAGTGGCGATCTTCAATTCGATCTACCCGATTTGTTCACCGCAATTGGGAAAGCGGCCCAAGCTGGGAGCAAAGGTTGGGTGCTACTGATAGACGAGGTGCAATATCTGTCAGAACCTGATCTGTCTGCTCTTATTGTGGCGATCCACAGAGTGTCACAAGAAAGCCTGCCCGTCATTATGGCTGGAGCAGGCCTTCCACAAATTGCCCGCCTAGCAGGAGCGGCAAAATCGTACGCCGAGCGACTATTCAAATATTCGGAGGTAGGTGCGCTTGATCAACAGTCAGCAAAACAAGCGGTAGAAAAACCTATTATTGAGGAAGATGCCTCGATTTCGCCCGATGGGCTCTTAGAGATAGTCACTCGGACACAAGGGTATCCATTTTTTCTGCAGGAATGGTCGTCAAAGGTTTGGGATAAGGCTGTGGGGCCAAAAATTACTAAAGATGATGTAGACAACACCTATGCAGAAACTCTCGCATCACTTGATGACGGCTTCTTTCGTGTACGTCTCGACAGACTAACCCCAAAGGAAACTGAGTTTGTCAAGGCAATGGCGGGCTTGGGAGATGGTCCCTATGCCTTGAGTGATATTGCAAAGGTTTTAGATAAGAAGCTGTCCTCACTTGGTCCTGTTCGCGCGAATTCTATATCGAAAGGTATGATTTATAGTACTGAACACGGCTTCCTTGATTTTTCAGTTCCGCTTTTTGCAGATTTCATGCGCCGTCAAACGTGATTTTTAGCTTGATGGGTAGTTGGATTGCTACCACCGCTCAGTCAGTGTTGGTCCTGCCAATGAACATAATTCAAAACGGCTCTGTATGAGGTCAATATGATTCCGTCGAGTGAACTGAATTCGTTGGACAGCAACTTAAAGCGGCAATTCAAAATACTAGGACCAATGTCTCCTCGGTTCGCATAGAGGACAATTACGCCGGCAAGGCACCAAATATCTGCGAGTTCTGCATCGGGTCAAACTCCGACATGAGTTGCATTTCTCGTATCTTCTGCTCTTGGGCAAAAACGGAAATTCAAATTCTCCCTACAGCTAAATCTCCACACCGTTCCTCTGTGCAAATTCCATCAGATCGCCGCGCAACGAGTGTGATGGTGATTGCAGCAGCGGTTCCATGAATTTCCACAGCTTGGCCTGATCAAGCGAGCGGATCATGGCTTTGACGGGGCCAACACCAGAGGGCACCATGCTCATTGATGTGAGGCCAACGCCGACCAGTCCCATGGCTTCGAGGGGGCGGCCGCCCAACTCGCCGCAGAGGGTGACGACTTTGTTGTGCTGTCTGGCTTTGACCACAATCTGGCGTATGGCACCCAAAGCTGCGGGGCTTAAGGGATCATAACGACCTGCCAGTTTTGGATTGCCCCGGTCTGAGGCAAACAGGAACTGCACCAAATCATTCGAGCCAATCGAAGCAAAATCAACCATCGGCAAGAGTTGATCAAGCTGCCAAAGCAGAGACGGAATTTCGATCATTACGCCAATTTTCAAACTGCGCGGCGGGGAATGGCCGTGTTTGGCGAGGAACATGTGCTCATACATCACAGCATCTCTGGCCATTTCATATTCTTGCACGTCAGCAATCATCGGGAACATGATTTTGAGATCTTGACCAGAGCCAGCAATAAGCATGGCACGTGCTTGCAAGCGTAACAATGCCGGACGGTCCATGGCCATGCGAATGGAGCGCCAACCCAATGCTGGATTTTCTTCGCGTGGCTGACGCAGATAGGGAAGGATTTTGTCAGCACCTATATCGAGCGTGCGAAACGTGACCGGTTTGCCGTTGGCTTGATTGATAATGCTTTGATAATGGCGCACCTGCGCTGAAAGGCGCGGGAAACGCTGGGCCATCATAAAGTGAAGCTCGGTGCGGTAGAGCCCAACACCATCAGCACCAGACTCGTGCAAATGCGGCATATCCACGGTGAGACCAGCATTGATGTTGAGGCTGATCGTCTGGCCATCTTTCGTGAGTGCAGGTAATTCGCGCAGTGCTGTGAAGCGCTCTTGCTTCTTGGCGTAAAAGCGCACTTTTTCAGCGTAAGATTTTTGCAGCTCAGACGTTGGTCTGATAAAAATTTCCCCGGTGCTGCCATCCACAATAATCTCATCACCGGAATCGACCAGGTTGATAATGCCTTCGGCAAGGCCGATAGCTGGAATGCCAAGGGCGCGGGCTACAATGGCGACATGGCTGGTTTTGCCGCCCTCTTCCAGAATTACACCGCGAATTTTGGTGCGGTCATAATCAAGAAGTTCTGCAGGCCCCATGTTGCGCGAAACGACGATGGCATCTTGCGGCAAATCAGTGCGCGAAGCTGTGGCGACAGCACCTGTTAAAATGCGCAAGAGACGATTTGAGAGATCATCAAGATCATGCATCCGCTCACGCAAATAGGGATCACCCATGCGCTGCATGCGGGCGCGGTTATCATTTTGGACAAGTTCAACCGCTGCCTCTGCCGTGAGGCCTGTTTCAACGGCTTCACGCAAACGATGGAGCCAGCCCTTATCGTGAGCGAACATGCGGATGGTTTCGAGCACGTCAGAATAATCGGTCGCACGCATGGCATCTGAGCCATCGAGCAATTCATCAACCTGACTGCGGAGTTGTTCGACACCATAATCTAAGCGCTTGATTTCCGCTGGCACGTTTTCAGCAATCATGTTCTGAATGCGAACGCGTGGTTCGTGCAGCACGACATGACCGAGAGCAATGCCATCAGCCAAGGCTTCAACACGCAAATGATGACTGCGCACATGAGCCAGATCAATGGCGGTTTCGCGCGCCATTTCCTTGAGCTCGCCCGAAGCCATAACCTCTGCCAGAACCATAGCCGTGGTTTGAAGCGCTTCTTCTTCCTCTTCTGTGTAATGGCGCTGCGTGCGATTTTGCACAACGAGAACGCCGATCACCGAGCCCCCGCGCATAACGGGAACGCCGAGGAAGGAATTATAAATTTCTTCGCCGGTTTCTGGCAAATATTTAAATGATGGGTGACGTTGCGCGTCTGATAAATTAAGGCCGATTGCCTGTTCGCCGATCAAACCCACAAGGCCTTCGCCAACATTGAGTTTTGATTTATGAACAGCTTCGCGCCTCAAACCTTCAGATGCGTAAAGTTCTAGAACGTTGCCAGGCCGCATAACATAGATCGAGCACACTTCGGCAACCATGTTGCCAGTAATCAATGCGACGATTTTATCGAGCCGCTTTTGCGCCGTCTCCGGCTCCGCCATGACCTCGCGGAGTTTTCGAAGAAGGACACGCGGGCCTAGTGCGGAGCTAGCCATGTGCGGTGTCCTTAAGGGCGTTTATGGTAGCTGAATGCGAACAACATAATGACTCAAACCTTATCCAATCCGTATGCAGTGTGCAATGCACGAACCGCAAGTTCGGTATAAGCTTCATCGATCAATACGCTGACTTTAATTTCAGATGTGGTGATGGCTTGGATGTTGATGCCCTTATCGGCCAATGACTTAAACATTTTGGCGGCCACACCAGCATGGCTGCGCATGCCGATGCCGACCACGGAAACCTTGGCGACATCAGCCGAATGCGCGATATCTTGAAAACCGATTTGGGTTTTGAGTTTTTCGAGCAGCTCAATGGCCTTACGCAGATCTTTGCGCGGCAATGTGAATGTGATGTCGGCCACAGCGCCATCTGCTGACACGTTTTGCACGATCATATCAACACTGATATCAGCCTCAGCCAGTGGCCCAAACACACCAGCGGAAACACCGGGTTTATCTTTTACTTTGCGCAGCGAGATTTTTGCTTCATCGCGCGAATAAGCAATTCCACTGACAACATGCTGTTCCATCGATTTATCCTCTTGGCATACAATTGTTCCGGGCCCGGTGCCATCGGGCTTATTTTGATTGGGAGAATCGGGGGCTTCAAAGGTTGAGCGGACTTGCAGTGGAACGTTATAAACCATGGCAAGTTCCACCGAGCGCGGCTGCAACACTTTTGCGCCGAGCGAGGCTTGCTCTAACATTTCCTCGTAAGAAATTTTAGCAAGCTTTTGTGCGCCCGTCACAATGCGCGGATCGGCGGTGTAGACGCCGTCAACATCAGTATAGATATCGCATGAGGCTTTTAGAGCTGCGGCCACTGCGACAGCAGACGTATCCGAACCGCCACGGCCCAAAGTGGTGATGCGCTTATCAGGGCCGATGCCTTGGAAGCCAGCGATCACCGCCACTTGGCCTTGCTCCATGCGCTTGATGATTTCAGCGCCATTAATATTCGTCATACGGGCAGAACCATGCACGCCGTCCGTCTCAATCGGAATTTGCCAGCCTGACCACGAACGCGCTGGAATGCCTATTTCTTGAAGTACGATTGCAAGCAGGCCAGCGGTGACTTGCTCACCCGTTGAAACGATTGCATCATATTCACGCGCATCATGCATGAGCGCTGCTTGTTTGCACCATTCCACCAATTGATTGGTGGTGCCAGCCATGGCCGAGACCACAACGGCAACATGATGGCCGGCTTTTACTTCACGTTCAACATGGCGGGCCACATTGCGGATGCGCTCGACATTGGCAACCGAAGTGCCGCCAAATTTCATTACCAAACGGCCCATGGGCCCCGTCCCCTTACTTATTCGAAGCGCCCCAATGGTGCGGCGCGGCGTACTCTTAGTAGAGGGGCTATTTATATGCAATAATGAGCAGATAATTTCAGGTAAGAAAATACAATGACAATAGATACAAGCGCCAGCCTTTCCAGCCTTGACCCAGCGGAAGTGGAGAAATTCTCGAAAATGGCCGCAGAATGGTGGAATCCCAAAGGTAAATTCGGGGTTTTGCATGTGTTTAACCCGGTGCGGCTGACTTATATTAAAGAGCAAGTTTGCGCCCGTTTCGGGCGTGATCCGCTGGTGGAGCGGCCATTTGAGGGTTTGCGGTTTTTAGACATTGGCTGTGGCGGCGGGCTTTTGTGTGAACCTATGGCCAGATTGGGCGCTTTGGTTGTGGGGGTTGACCCTTCTGAAAAGAATATCAAGACCGCTTCGGTTCATGCCGCTGAGCAAGGGCTGGCGATTGACTACCGCGTGGGGGTGGCCGAGGATTTAAACGAGGCGGGTGAGAAGTTTGATGTGATCCTCAATATGGAAGTGATCGAACATGTGGCCCTGCCCCAAAATTTCACCAAGAACTGCGTGGAGATGATAAAGCCGAAGGGCCTGATGTTTGTGGCCACGCTAAACCGTACGCTCAAATCTTTCGCACTCGCCATTGTGGGTGCCGAATATGTGCTGAGGTGGCTGCCTAAAGGCACGCATGAATGGGAGAAGTTTATCAAGCCGGAAGAACTGCGAAGCTGGCTATCCAACAACGGCGCTGTAGTGAAGGCTGAAACCGGCGTGGTCTATCATCCCATTGGCAGAGAATGGAAACGGGCCAAGGATATGGAAGTTAATTATATGCTGGTGGCGCAGAAGTGAAATTTGAGATTGCCAATCTCAATGATGTTTCTGAATTCAAAAATGTAGTCGCCGACCGAATCTGGAATGCCTGGTGGCGACCGCATGGGCACTTGTTTCAGGTGGTGGTGGATTTTTTTGATGAGTTGCCATTAAAACGCGGCGTTCCGTTTTGCTTGGTGGCGCATGATGATGGGAACTATATTGGCAGTGTTTCAGGGCTTGTTTCGGATTTCGATGACCGCCCCGAACTTTCGCCATGGGTTGGCGCATTATGGGTAGAGCAGAAGTACCGCAGGCAAGGCGTGGCGGCAGCTTTGGTGAAGGCGGCGCTGACCGAAGTTTTTAGGCTGGGGCACGAGGTGGCTTTTTTATGTGCGACGGCCGAGAAGCGCGTGATGTATCAAAATCAGGGCTGGCGATTGCTTGAAGAGAAAGTTGGCGAAGACTTGTTGGATGTGTTTGAGTTTAGTAAGCATTAGATTCTGATAATTTACTATTGATCCAATACTCCAAATCGTCATGCCCGCGAAAGCGGGCATCTGCATTTTGCATCAACGAAAACAGAGATTCCCGCTTTCGCGGGAATGACGGGTGTGGGAAGTGCATCTTCCACCCCGAAAACAACCGCTCTAATTCCCATCCTCCGGCAAAATCGGAATGGGGTGGATTTCGATGCCTTCTTCGACCAAGGCGGCGGCCTCTTCGGAAGAAGTGTGACCATAAATCCCGCGTTCTTCAGTTTCCTTATAGTGAATTTTGCGGGCTTCTTCGGCGAAGTTGTTGCCGACGTTTTCCGCATTTGTCTCAACATGTTTGCGGTAGTCGCGCATCATTTGCATCATCGCGGCGGCGCGCGGGTCAACGAGGCCTGCAGTCACGCGAACGGCAGTTTCGGGCTTGTTGTTGGACTTAGACGGTATGCCAGGCGACATAATCTGTTTTTGAATTTTTGTGATGCCGCAATAGGTGCACGATACAAGCCCATGCTTTGCTTGTTTGTCGTATGATGCACTATCGCTGAACCAGCCATCAAATTCATGGCCTTTATCGCATACAAGATCATAGCGGATCATCTGGCGCTCACTGTGCTCAAAGTGAATTCGCGGGCATGTTGCAGGTTTGGAATTTTGGCGCGAGCGACGACCGATTGTTCTGTGTCGATTTCGAAAACTTTGAAATCCGGATCAGTATTGGCCTCGCAAATCACTTCGCCCCAGGGGTTAATCACTTTGGAATGGCCAAACGTTTCGCGGCCTGAATCATGCTTTCCGCCTTGGGCCGCAGCGATGACGAAGCTTCCCGTTTCAATAGCGCGGGCGCGGAGCAACACATGCCAATGGGCTTTGCCGGTAGGAACTGTGAAGGCCGCAGGAACCAGCAATACGTTTGCACCAGCGATCGCGAGTGCGCGGTGCAAAGCGGGGAAACGCACATCATAACAAATGGTTAGTCCTAAGTTTGCGAATGGCGTTTCGACGACGACGGCTTCTTTGCCGCCTGTATAAGAAGCCGACTCGCGGTAGGTTTCGCCATTGGCCAAATCCACATCAAACAAATGAATTTTGTCATAACGCGCAACGGTTCTGCCATCGGGACCATAGAGGATTGTTCGGTTGACCAATTTATCATCATCGCCTTTCAGCGCCATAGATCCGATATGCAGCCAAACGCCAAGTTTTGCTGCAAGGTCTGAAAAGCCTTTCACTGAAATATCTTCAGCTTCAGGCCGCGCAATGGCCTTCAGGCGCTCACGGTCCGGCTCAAACACATTGGTCACTTCGGGTGTTGAGATAAATTTCGCACCTTGCGAGGCCGCAGCTTTAATCAGTGCGGATGCATCTTTCATATTGCGCGCCACGTCAGTTGACGAACGCAGCTGAACTATGCCTGCTTTAAAGCTCATGAGGCTGCCAACAACGGATCAAGCCCGCCTTTTGCATCGAGTGCAAGGAGATCATCACAACCGCCGATATGGGTTGCGCCAATGAAAATCTGCGGAACAGTGCGCCGCCCGCCCGAACGCGCTGACATGCGTTGACGTTCTTCTGCATCTTGGCTCACATCAATCTCATCAAATTTGGCACCCTTTTTATTGAGGAGGTTTTTGGCCATCATGCAATAAGGGCAGGCTGAAGTGGTATAAATTGTAATTTGTTTCATTAATTCGTCTTTCCGTCACACGTCAATATGGAACCTGTGGGGTTCCAAAACAAGCGCAAAGCTTAGCACATTCACTTGCGCTGCCCCGGATTTTTTTAAAATTTCAGCACACGCCGCAAATGTAGCACCTGTCGTTCTTACATCATCGACGAGTAAAATGTTACGGCCTTTCAATTCGCTTAACTTTGACTCGGGAACTTGAAATGCTTTTTTAACATTCTTTTGCCGCGCTTTTTGGTCGAGGCCTACTTGCTGACGTGTGGCGACTTTGCGCACCAACACATCCGGCGCATATTTTTTGGCCGCTATTTGAGCCAGTGGCTTGGCCAGCAAAGCCGCTTGGTTAAAGCGCCTCTTCCATAATCTTGTGGGATGCAGCGGAACTGGCACGATTAAATCTGCTTCCGCCAATAATTCACGCCCTGCCCTTGCCATCATGCGCACCATCATTAACGCGGCTTCGTGATGATCTTTATATTTAAGGACGTGAATCAGATTTTTGGAATTCTGATCAAACACAATCGCGGCACGCGCCTTATCCCATGGCGGAGGATCGGTCAGTGCGGCAGCACTTAATGCGCCCGCGCCTTGATCATAAGCAAAAGGTGTGCCCATCACATCGCAAACGGGAGATTCGAGAAACTGCAAATTTTGCCAACACAAAATGCACAGGCTTGAACCTTGGGTGACGGCCATGCGGCAGATAAGGCACTTAGGAGGAACGATGATGTCGATGAGGGCGCGCCCACAGGTTTTTGCAAACTGCATCAAATTTGCAAACTGGAATTTTGAGCCAGCTTCGGCTACCTCATCTTCCATGACTGAACCAAGCCCCCAGATTTTTGATCGCGAACTTTATCTTGCACGTCAATCGAAGGCGAAAGCAACCCATGACTTGCAAAATATGGTGGCGGCAGAGTTGGGTGACCGGCTTTCGATTATCTTGAAGCAATTTCCGAAAGCACTTGTGATCGCGCAGAACCCGCAAGTGGCAGCGGAAACTTTGAAGCTTTCCGGCGGGGTGGAGAAACTGGATGTGCTGGCCCCGCCACCCGGCGATGTCGTTGAATTACCTGATTCTGATTACGATGCCATTTTCAGCCTGCTGGATTTGCATTGCGTGAATGATGTACCGGGGCATTTGGCCCAACTGGCGCGAGGCTTGAAACCGGATGGTCTTTTGTTAGTGGCCTTCTTTGCAGGCGATACGCTTTTTGAATTGCGCGAAGCTTGGTTACAGTCCGAGATTGAAACGACCGGCGGTGTTTCACCGCGGGTTGCCCCGATGATTGGGGTGCGCGAGTTGGGCGGATTGATGCAGAGGGCTGGGCTAGCGCTGCCTGTGGCGGATATGGACCGAACCATCGTGCGTTATGCTGATGCTTTTGCTTTGATGGGCGAAGTTAAGAGTTTTGGATATTCAAATCCGTTGCAGGGGCGCAGCTCAAAATTGGTTTCAAAACGCTTCATCAGCAAAGTGGCCGAGCACTACCACACTCATTTTGCAGATGAGGATGGCCGGGTTCGTGCGACGTTGGAGATTGCTTGGGCGATGGCTTGGAAACCACATGACAGCCAGCCCAAGCCGTTAAAGCCCGGGAGCGCTTCCCATCGTTTGGCGGACATCCTTAAAGATCAAGCATAAGCCCCGTGGCAATGTTTGTATTTCTTGCCCGAACCACACGGGCAATCATCGTTACGGCCTACTCTGCCCCATGTTTCTGGATTTTTGGGATCGACCGACCCTGCAGAAACGGTTGGTTGATTAAATGAAGCAAACACTGGCGCGCCCTCATCTGCGTCGTCCAAGCCCGTCGTTGCATCAATGTGATGGGCATGCATCGGCGGCAACTGACTTTCATCAGGCAATTCGCCTTCATCACCCTGCATACGAATTTCAACGCGCATCAACTGACTGGTGACCGCCTCTTTCATATGCGTGACCATGTCGGAGAACAGTGTGAAGCCTTCTGTCTTGTATTCGTTCAGAGGATCACGCTGGCCGTAAGAGCGCAAGCCTATCACTTGGCGCAGATATTCCACTGCAACAATATGTTCACGCCACAGCCTATCCATGGTTTGCAACAATACGGATTTTTCAACTTGCTGCATAATGTCTGGCGTAAATTTTTCACGCTTGGAATTATAATAATCATCCGTGGTCTTGAGCACGCGCTCGCGAATTTCGTCTTCCGCAATGCCTTCTTCCTTGGCCCAATCCTCCATCGGAAAATCAACGGCCACAGCTTCGCGCAAACGTTCACGAAGGCCCGCAGCATCCCACTGTTCAGCGTAAGCGTTTTCAGGAATATGCTTTGAAATGAGCTCGCCAATGATGTCATGGCGCAAATCATCAACGGTTTCTGAAATCTCTTCGCCCTTCATAATGCCGATGCGCTGATCAAAGATAACTTTGCGTTGATCGTTCATCACATTATCGAATTTGAGCAAATTCTTCCGAATATCAAAATTACGCGCTTCAACCTTCTGCTGAGCTTTCTCAAGAGCCTTATTGATCCATGGATGGATGATGGCTTCACCATCTTTAAGGCCCAGTTTCTGCAACATGCCATCAAGACGATCAGAGCCGAAAATGCGCATCAAATCATCTTGAAGGGAGAGATAAAAGCGCGACAGGCCTGGGTCACCCTGACGGCCTGAACGACCGCGCAACTGATTATCAATGCGGCGGCTTTCATGACGCTCGGTGCCGATGACGAACAAACCGCCAGCATCAAGAACGATGCGCCTCTTGCTTTCGATATCATCTTTAATTTTGTTGATCTGGCGCTCGCGTTCTGCACCTTCCGGCACATCGCTCAGTTCATTGGCAAGACGCATGTCAAGATTACCGCCGAGCTTAATATCCGTACCGCGACCTGCCATGTTGGTGGCGATAGTAACGGCACCCGGAGCACCTGCCTGCGCGATGATTAAAGCTTCTTGTTCGTGATAGCGGGCGTTCAACACACTATGTTTGATCTGCGCAGCTAGCAAAAGCGCCGAGAGCTCTTCGGATTTTTCAATTGATGTTGTGCCCACCAGAACTGGCTGTCCGCGCGCAACAGCGTCGCGAAGTGTTTCAGTGATCGCTGCATATTTTTCTTTGGCCGTGCGGAAAACCTGATCGTCTTCATCTTTGCGCGACACTAGAACGTTGGTCGGAATCTCGATGACTTCAAGATTGTAGATGTCCTGGAATTCATCCGCTTCGGTCAATGCCGTGCCGGTCATACCTGCAAGCTTCTTATACATGCGGAAATAGTTTTGGAACGTGACGGACGACAACGTTACGTTTTCAGGCTGAACCGTTACGTGTTCCTTGGCTTCAATGGCTTGATGCAAGCCCTCGGAATAACGACGGCCCTCCATCATGCGGCCCGTGAATTCATCGATGATGATCACTTGATCATCTTTGACGATATAGTCCTTATCACGCTGAAACAAAGTGTGAGCGCGCAAGGCTTGGGTGATGTGATGGATGATGGTCACATTGGCTGCGTCATAAAGTGTGCCCTTCATAGCACCAGCGGCCACGAGCAATTGCTCTAAATGTTCATTGCCAGCTTCAGTCAAAGAAACTGAGCGCTGCTTTTCATCAAGATCATAATCAGCTGCAATTAACTGTGGAATGAAACCATCCAGTGTGTTGTAGAGATTTGACTGATCATCAACGGGACCAGAAATGATGAGTGGCGTTCGAGCTTCGTCGACAAGGATTGAATCGACTTCGTCGACGATGGCATAATTATGCCCGCGCTGAACCATCTCTTCGAGATGATATTTCATGTTGTCGCGGAGATAATCAAAACCCAACTCATTGTTCGTGCCGTAAGTGACGTCGCAAGCATAAGCAGCGCGGCGCTCACTATCATCAAGACCATGAACGATCACACCTGTGGTCAGCCCGAGCGTACCGTAGACCTTAGCCATCCAAGCAGAGTCGCGCTTGGCCAGATAGTCGTTAACCGTCACGACGTGGACGCCCTTGCCTTCAAGCGCGTTCAAATAAACCGGCAATGTTGCAACAAGCGTTTTGCCTTCACCCGTTTTCATTTCTGAAATCATGCCCGCATGCAAAACCATGCCGCCGACCATTTGCACATCAAAATGCCTGAGGTCTAAGGAACGTTTTGCGGCTTCACGCACCGCGGCAAACGCATTTGGCAAAACATCATCAACAGTTTTGCCTGCTGCTAATTCTGCGCGGAGACCAGAAGTCACATCCTTCAGCTGCAAATCACTCATCGCTGCATAGTGTTCTTCCAAAGCATTGATTTGGGGCACGCGCTTTTGAAAGTTGACCAATTTGCGGTCATTCGTTGTTCCAAAAACCTTCGCGGCAGCATTCCGCAACATTCCGAGCATCTGATTCGTTCCTTATTGGACCCTAAGGCCTTGATCTTTGACGGTCTAATAGCGCAGAGTTTGGTTCTTAGGAAACATTCAAATGCGTAATTTTTAGGCCAGGTCTTGTGTGTTGATTGCAAATAAGGTTCAAACGATGCAATTTCAACCTGTTGCATAGCGGCAACAGCAGAGCAAAAGGCTTATTATTGCCTTGTTTCAAACCCATTGGCTGCATATACGAAACTTTTAGGGGCGCAACTTAGCCGATGGATCACATGCCACGCATTCACATTTTATTGAAAACTTCATTGCTTGCCGGGGTGTTCGCACTCAGTTTTGCTGGATTTGCTTCAGCCCAAGATAGCGCGGCCGCACCTTTAACAGGCCAAGATACGACTGTGGCCATTGTGAACGGCTATGAAATCAAGACATCTGAAGTGCGCATGGCGTTTGACGACGTCATTGGCCAGCTGCCAAACTTGCCGGCCAAACAACGCTTTCCATTTGTTGTGGAAATTTTGATCGAACGGCATTTGATTGCACAAGTGGCGGCCCAGGAAGGCACGGCTGATTCTGAAGATTATAAACGTCGTCTGGCTGCTTATCAGGCTAAGGCGCTCCGCGATTCCTACCTTGCGCAAAAAGTTGCACCATCGATTACCGAAGCCGAAATTAAAGCTGCTTACGATGCAGAAACTGCCAAGGTAACGCAAACTGAGCGCGTGCGTGCGCGGCATATTCTTGTGGCCACTGAAAAAGAAGCTAACGACATCGAAGCCAAGTTGCAGGGCGGGGCAAAGTTTGAAGATTTAGCCAAGCAATATAGCTTGGATGGCTCAAAAGATTATGGTGGTGATCTTGGTTATTTCACTGCGCCTGAAATGGTGGCCGAGTTTTCAAAAGCTGCTTTTGCTTTAAAACAAAATGAAGTTTCAAAGCCTGTGAAGACCGAATTTGGTTGGCACATTATTCGCCTTGATGACCGGAAGATGGGTGCTGCACAACCATTTGACCAAGTTAAAGGTGCCATTCGCAATGTTTTGGTGCGCAACAAAATTCAAGAAAAATTGGCCAGCCTGCAGGGAACTGCCAAGGTTGAGATCATTGATCCAGACTTGAAGAAAGCTCAAGCCGAAGCCCAAGCACAACAGAAGCTTAAAGCTGGGCAAGTTGCTCCGACTGTCGGCACCGATGCTGGCGCTGGCGCGCCCGATACGAGCGGCAAGGGCGATTTGGGCCTACCCGAAGCTCCACAGCAATAAAACCACCACCCAACACGAGGCAGGCGACAGATGGCTTTAACAATTTCCCCTCTGGCACCTGCCAGCTTTCCACATTTGCCCGAAATCAAGGGCGTGCGTTTGGCAGCGGCCGCCACTGGTATCCGTTATAAAAATCGGCCCGATGTTTTACTGGCTGTCATGGACCAGGGCACAACAGTTGCGGGTTGTTTGACGCTTTCAAAATCACGCTCGGCTCCAGTTGATTGGTGTGCGGATAATTTGAAAGCCGGCAAAGGTCGCATTTTGGTGTGCAACGCGGGCAATGCCAATGCGTTTACCGGCAAAGCCGGTGTGGCCACGGTGAAGGCCGTTGCAATGGCTGCTGCAAAACAATTCAACTGTAGCATGGGCGAAGTGTTTCAAGCTTCAACAGGCGTAATAGGCGAACCGCTGAACCCTGCGCCCATCGTGAATGCCTTGCCAGAGTTGGGGGCTTCTGCTTCGGGCGATGCCTGGGATATGGCCGCGCGTTCCATCATGACCACCGATACATTTCATAAAGTGGCCACTGCGCAAGTGAAGTTGGGCGGCAAGACCGTTACACTTAATGGTATTGCCAAAGGCTCAGGCATGATTGCGCCGGATATGGCAACGATGTTGGTTTTCATTTTTACTGACGCAGCAATTCCAGCCAGGGTTTTGCAAAAAATTTTATCGCCGTCAGTGTCGAAGAGTTTCAACAACATTACGGTCGATAGTGATACCTCCACTTCTGATACTGTGTTGATGTTTGCAACGGGTGCTGCCGGCTCTTTGAAAGATTTGAAGACTGCCGCCGATGTGCGTTTGAAACCCTTTGCCAAAGCGTTGGATGCGCTCTGTCTCGATCTTGCGATGCAAGTAGTGAAGGATGGTGAAGGTGCTGAGAAATTGATTGAGATCAAAATCACGGGGGCGGAGTCTGATGGGGCCGCCAAGAAAATCGGCATGAGCATTGCAAATTCACCCCTGGTGAAAACGGCAATTGCTGGCGAAGATGCAAACTGGGGCCGCATTGTTATGGCCATTGGCAAATCTGGCGAGAAAGCTTTGCGTGATAAATTGCGCATTAAAATCGGTGGCATATTAGTGGCGGCCAAAGGCATGAAAGATGCCAACTATAAAGAAGCCGACATCATGCCCCACATGAAAGGCCGCGAAATAAAGATCGAGGCTGATATTGGCGTTGGTAAGGGCACGGCAACAGTCTGGACTTGTGATCTCACGCATCGCTATATTGATATTAACGGGTCCTATCGCAGCTGATGAAGCTGGTGCTTGTTGCAGCTGTGGCCCTCATCGATGCTGATGGTCGTGTGCTTTTGGCCAAGCGGCCTGAAGGAAAGTCATTGGCGGGCCTGTGGGAATTTCCCGGTGGCAAAGTTGAACCAGGCGAACGCCCCGAGCAAGCCTTGATCCGCGAGTTGAAAGAAGAATTGGGCATTGATGTTGAAGCATCCTGCCTTGCTCCACTCACCTTCGCCAGCCACGCTTATGAAGACTTCCATTTGCTGATGCCACTCTATGTCTGTCGCCGCTGGAAGGGTTTGGTGCAAGCCATGGAACGCCAAGAGCTGAAATGGGTGTTTGCCAAAGATTTGAAAAATTATCCGATGCCGCCAGCGGATTTACCGCTCATTCCACATCTCATGGAATTGCTTTAACATCCCAGTTTTGTTTGGAACCCCCCAATGCGCGATTTTCAACTTCCCGGCAGGTCTCCAGTTCGTGTGACTGAGGCAGCTGTGGCCACGTCGCATCCCTTGGCCAGTGTCACGGCGATCGAGATTTTGAAAGATGGCGGTAATGCTATTGATGCGGCAATTGCCGCAGCTGCAGTTCTAGCCGTAGTCGAACCGCAATCGACGGGCATTGGTGGCGATGGTTTTATGCTCTATGCGCCAAAGGGCGGGAGCGACGTGATTGCCTTTAATGGCTCAGGCCGCGCGCCGCAAAAGGCAACGCTGGATTGGTTTGTCAAAAATAAGATCAGTGAAATTAGCAATTATAGCGCACATTCAGTCACCATCCCCGGTGTTGTTGATAGCTGGGCGCAAGCGGCGGCGAGTCATGGGACGCGTGAGTTGGCTGCGTTGCTGCAGCCCGCCATCCAATACGCAGAACAGGGTTATGTGGTGGCTGACCGCGCGTGTTTTGATTGGCAAACAAGTGCTGAGATGCTGGCGCTTGATCCCAATTGTGCAGCGGTGTTTTTGCCTCAAGGTTATGTACCGCAAGCAGGCGATATCCACCGCCAACCTAAGCTTGCTGAAACACTTCGCATCATTGCCAAACATGGGCGCAAAGGATTTTACGAAGGCGCCGTGGCCAGGGACATGGTTGATCATTTGAATGCCCATAGCGGCCTGCACAGCATGGAAGATTTTGCGGAGGCAAGCGGCGAATATGTAAAATCCATTTCCACAAATTATCGCGGTGTGGACGTCCACCAAATCCCGCCCAACAATCAGGGCATCACAGCCTTGATCATGCTCAATGTGCTCGAAGGATTTGCACCCGCGAGTGATGGCCCATTGTCAGCAGCGCGCCTCCATCTTGAACTCGAAGCTGCGCGCTTTGCCTATGATGTGCGTAACCGCCACATCGCCGATCCACGCCACACACTCATGCAACAAGAGCATATGCTAAGTATGGCTTTTGCTGATGAACTTCGTGCTCATATCAATCCAAATCATGCTGCAACACATCTTCCGCGCACATCACTGCAAAAAAGTGAAACGGTTTATCTTTCGGTTGTAGATCGTGATCGCAATGCCGTGAGTTTCATTAATTCGGTCTATCATTCTTTTGGCAGCGGCTTGGTTGCGCCAAAATCGGGTGTACTGCTGCAAAACCGTGGCATGAGTTTCAAGATCGACGCAGAGCACCCCAATTGCATCGCACCGGGCAAGCGCCCCATGCACACGATCATGCCCGGCATGGCGATGAAGAATGGCAAACCACTGATGCCTTACGGTGTGATGGGTGGTGATTACCAACCCTTTGGCCATGCCCATGTGCTAACCAATATTTTGGACTACGGCATGGATCCACAAGCAGCTATCGATTGCCCACGTGTGTTTTATAGCGATGGTGTGGTCGAGGCCGAGCGCGGCATCAATGCTGAAACCCGCACGGGACTTGAAGCATTGGGTCATAAAGTGATCACGCCCATTGAACCCTTAGGCGGGGGGCAAGCGATACTCATTGATTGGGAAAAAGGCACACTGACAGCCGGATCTGATCCGCGCAAAGATGGCTGCGCACTTGGTTATTGATCAAGCCGCCCCAGTATACCCCACCGCCGCCATCATACCGCTGTTCATGTGATAGAGGTGATGACAATGGAAGGCCCAAGTTCCTGGGTTATTGGCGTCAAATTGGATCGTGACGTTTTCTCCAGCGGGAACCAGCACTGTGTCGCGCACGGCACCATCGATGGGTTTACCGCTTAAACCAACCACTTTGAAATAATGCCCGTGCAGATGCATGGGGTGGGCCATGCCTGTCATGTTATGCAGCATCACTTCAACGCGCTCGCCTTCGCGCACGCTGAACAGCGTTTCGTGCATCATGGGCTTGCCGTTAAAGCCCCAATTATAACCCTCGTCGCCGCCCGTGAGCATAACCATTTCGGAATGGGTGACAGGTTCTTTGAGAACTTGTGCGGCGGAACGGAGCTGCGCTTCTAACGAAAAGTCCAGCGCTGCGCCTGCTTTGCCATGATCGACAACTTTTGCAATCAGTGCGTCACCTGCTTGAATGATAATGCCGCTGCGCAACGCCGTTCCTTCCGATTGGAACAAAATTGGCCATGCGCCTGATGCGTTCGGTAGTGCAATCCGAATATCGGCGCGTTGGGCTATCGCCAGAGGGAAACGTGAACCGTTAAAGGGAAACACGGTGTTGCCATCAACAGCAATAAGTCCGCCTGTTAAGTCACCAAGATCAATCCACATATTAGTGGCGGCGGCAGCATTGATGATGCGCAGGCGAATGTGCCCACCTTTTTCAGCACGCAGTATTTCAGGATCATCCAAGGTCCGATCATTGGCCAGCATTGCGTCATAAGCAACATCGGCGGCCATATTCACCATCTGCATGTTCATTTTGGAATGATCCATTCCCTTCATGTCCATTCCCTTCATGTCCATGCCCTTCATGTCCATGCCCTTCATATTACGCTTGGAATGTTCGCCCCCACCGCCGCGCAACTCGCTCATGATTTCTTGCGGATCGCGGAAGGTGAAGTCGTGCAACATCACAATATGTTCTTGCTCATCGAAAAGTTGTTTTTTGAGCTCATGAACGATCAGTGGTGCGGCCAACATACGCTGTTCTTGCAAACCTAGATGTGAGTGCATCCAATGCGTGCCGGGCTTGGTGTTTTCGAAATCATAGATGCGCGATTCACCAATGTTGATGAGCTGCGAAGAAAGATCAGGAACACCGTCTTGGGCCGTGGGAGGAGTTAGACCATGCCAATGGATGAGGGTTCTATCGTCGATTTCATTTTTCAAATTGAAGTTAAACGGTTGGCCCAAAACCATTTCCAATCCTGCTTTGCCGTTTGGGCCAACAATGCCGTAAACTTTTGCAGCTTTGCCTTTCACATCCAGAACACGCGATACAATGCGAAGATCAGGTGCAGATTGCGCGCGGGCTAAACCGATGAATGGTGCGGTAGAAAGTCCGCCTAGTATTTGCCGACGCGATAGTTTCATCTGTCCACCCCGATTAGCGAGAGCGATTAAAGCGTTTTGACCTTTCACGGAAAAGTCAAAAGCGCCTTAAGTTCTCAATTTCGATCAACTTCTCCGAACTTTGACGATTCCGCCCAAGTTCAGGTTGATCTATAGCCCTCGGCCGATATTTAGAAACTTCTCACGGCGCTGTGTCCGCAATAAGTCTGGCGACAATCCAGAATAGGCCCGCAAAGTTCGGGCAATGGCTTCGGCAGTCGATTGCATCGCTTGTTCGGGTTTGCGCTGTGCGCCGCCCAATGGTTCGGGAATGATCTCATCAATCACGCCGAACTTTTTCAAATCTTGTGCCGTGATTTTGAGGGCCGTCGCCGCATCTTTGGCGCGGGCCGGATCACGCCACAAAATTGACGCCGCACCTTCTGGCGAGATCACGCTATAAATTGCGTGCTCTAACATCAACACAGTATTGGCAGTGGCAATGGCAATTGCACCGCCAGAACCACCTTCACCGATGATCACCGAAACCAACGGCACGCCGAGCGACAAACAACAATCAGTGGAACGCGCAATTGCTTCTGCTTGGCCGCGTTCTTCGGCATCAACGCCTGGATAAGCACCTGAGGTATCGACAAAGGTAATAACCGGAAGGCCAAAGCGATTGGCCATCTCCATGAGCCTTACGGCTTTGCGGTAGCCTTCAGGCTTGGCCATGCCAAAATTATGCTTGAGGCGGCTTGCAGTGTCTGAACCTTTTTCTTGGCCAATGACGACAACGGGCTGACCTTCAAAACGGCCCAGACCGCCGACCACAGCTTCATCTTCAGCAAATTTACGATCACCGGCCAATGGTACAAAATCAGTGATCAAAGTTTCAATATATTGCAGTGCATGCGGGCGCTGACGATGGCGCGCCACTTGGCCCTTTTGCCACGGTGTTAAGGCAAAGTAGAGATCAGCCAAAATCTTATTGGTTTTTTTCTCAAGAGATTTAACTTCCTCGGCAATGTTAAGCTTGGCATCGGCTTGCGCCATGGCACGGAGCTCGGCAATTTTGCCTTCGAGTTCAGCGACCGGAGCCTCAAAATCTAAAAATTCTAACATAATCCCTCAAGGACAATTCGATGTGGTGACGTTACTGGCGGCAAGGGCTGGCAAAGTCAACTTTTCTTGTTTTGATCTGGTTTGGACAGCGGATGGAAGTTTTCCACGGCTTCTTTAAGGCGGCTGGCTTGCACATGGGTATATATTTGTGTGGTTGAAATATCGGCATGACCGAGCATCTGTTGAACGGCGCGCAAATCGGCCCCATGGGCAAGCAGATCGCTGGCAAAGACATGTCTGAGCACGTGGGGGCTGACCTTCCCAGAATCAAGCCCAGCTGCACGGGCCAAAGATTTCAATTCCAACGCGAAATGCTGGCGGGTGAGCTGGCCTTTTGCACCGTGGGAGGGAAAGAGATGTTTGGGTTCCTCCTTACTATTGAGCTTCAAAGCTTTCACATAATCAATAAGAAAACCATGCGCCCGGTCTGACATTGGCACCATTCGCTCGCGACCACCTTTACCTTTGATGGTGAGAAAGCCATCGCCTGCTAAAGCCGTTCGATAAGAAAGCCCTACGAGTTCGGAGACCCGCAGACCGGTTGCAGCCAAGAGTTCTAACAGGCACTGCATGCGCATAGCTTTGAAACGTTGTAGACCTTCAGATTGCTGCACTTTTTCGGCAGTTGCATTGAGGAGCGCCACCATTTCCGCTTCGCTCAAAATTTTAGGCAGAGGTTTTGCAGCACGCGGGCCTTCAACAATAACAGCCGGATTTTCCTTGACCAGCCCTTCTCCGTGCAGAAAACCATGAAACTGTTTTACCGCTGATAGTCGCCTTGCTGCTGTACTTCGCGCCAGACCGAGCCTATCCGCTTCGGCCAGAAAATCCTTAACGATATTTGTATCGGCGGCCAACGCTGACGAACCACGCTCATTTAGAAATGCAACATAATTTTCGAGATCTTGCCCATAGGCCGCCAAAGAATTAGCCGCCGCCCCGCGCTCTGCACTCATCATTTCGAGAAAGCGGTCGATCAAGCGTCGATCGCCCGCGTTACTTTTGGCGGAGCTTTTCATACGGCAATGATTTTATGATTTCGGATTGCTCTGGCGGAAAACTGGCCAATGCCAAGGCAGTGCCATAAATTGCACCCGCAATGAGCCCGACTACAAAAATAAATTTCACCGTATCTGGCAAGTTAAATATCCTCAGCTGACAGCTTTATGGAGAATAGAGCCGATCAATGTCTGATAGGGCATACCTTCACGCATGGCACGCTCTTTTAAAAGACGCAAATCTGTATTACGCAAACGAAGAGAGATTTTTGTCCGCTCTTTGTCGAGAATGTCAGGAGAGGCAACTTCAAGCTCACTCGGGCGTTCAGGCACTTTGCCTGTTTTGGTGTAATTAAAGCTAATATTCTTCATCCCGCCATTGTATGGACAAAGTATGGCACGTCAAGGTCGCTTTGCGAATTGGCGCGGCTTGCTCTAAAAGCCGCAGCCGAACATCATGGCCAGACGATCAATCGCTAAAGATATTGAAATTGCTCACCAAAAACTGGGAAACCGCGCCCTTGTTTTGGTGGGATTGATGGGCGCTGGCAAAACCAGCGTCGGGCGGAGATTAGCCGAAAAGCTCGAAATCCCCTTTGTGGATGCCGACCATGAAATTGAATTGGCAGCAGGCAAAACCATCCCTGAAATTTTCAACGACCATGGCGAAGATTATTTCCGCGAAGGTGAACGCCGCGTGATCACGCGGCTGCTTGAAAATGGCAAACAGGTTTTGGCTACGGGCGGTGGCGCATTTATGAACGCTGAGACACGCGAAAAAATAGAGGGACATGGCGTTTCGCTTTGGTTGAAGGCCGATCTCGACGTGCTGTTAAAACGTGTGGCCAAGCGCAATGACCGGCCGCTTTTACTAAAAGAAGATCCAGCCATTGTGATGAAGCGTTTGATCGACCTGCGCTATCCGGTTTACGCAGAGGCTGACATCACCGTTGAGAGCCGCGACGTGCAGCACGGCCAGATGGTGAATGATGTGATCAAAGCTTTGGCAGACTTTGGGAGTTTGGAAGTTGAAGATAATGAATAGCGCGAGCATTCTTCATAATGTGCTTGTTAATCTTGCCGAGCGATCTTACAATATCGCCATTGGGCAGAACCTGATTGCAGCTGCGGGCGACCTCATTGCTCCACTTTTAAAACGGCCTTTCGCAGTTATTGTGACCGATGATAATGTAGCCAAAGCACATCTGTCGAGTTTAGAGAAATCTTTAGCTGCCAGCGGCATCGAAACAAAGTCAATCATCCTACCAGCGGGTGAAGCAACCAAGAGTTACAAATATTTGGGCGAACTCTGCGACGGCCTGCTGAGCGCGGGCGTTGAACGCCGTGATATCGTGATTGCCTTAGGTGGCGGCGTTATTGGCGATCTGACTGGTTTTGCAGCAAGCATTTTGCGCAGAGGTGTGAACTTCATTCAAATTCCAACTTCGCTTCTGGCACAAGTGGATAGTTCAGTTGGCGGCAAGACTGGCATTAACTCGCTGCTCGGCAAGAATCTGATTGGTGCATTTCATCAACCCATCGCCGTGCTGGCTGATCTTGATGTGCTCAACACCTTACCAAAGCGGCAACGCGCCGCAGGTTATGCCGAAGTCGCAAAATATGGACTTCTTGGTGATGCAAAATTTTTCGAATGGCTCGAAGAAAATGTAGATGCCATCATCGATGGCGGTAATGATGTGTCTGCCATGGCGCATGCGGTGCAAACCTGCTGCGCGATGAAGGCCCGGATTGTGGCGGAAGATGAAACTGAAACGGGCGTGCGCGCATTGCTCAATCTGGGCCATACATTTGGCCACGCACTCGAAGCAGCAACTGGATATTCAGATCGCTTATTGCATGGCGAGGCCGTTGCAATCGGAATGGTACAGGCTTTCAAATTTTCAGAGCAACTAGGCGTTTGCGCCAAAGGCACGAATGAACGCGTCGTAACGCATTTAAAGCGAGCAGGACTTCCAACCCATGCATCAGAAATTCCGGGGGAACTTCCGCCAATCAAAAAACTTGTCGAACTGATGCGCCAAGATAAAAAAGCTGTAGGTGGCCAGCTGACTTTTATATTGGCAAAATCAATCGGCGAAACTTTTATCGCCAAAGGTGTTGCTGAATCTGAAGTGTTTTCTTTCCTTGAAAGGGACTTGCACTAACCATGAATTATGATGTCATATGGGCGGTAACATCAATCGTTGTGCTGATTTTTATTGCAGCATTTTTCTCAGGTTCAGAAACAGGCCTCACCACGGTATCGCGCGCGCGCCTTAATGAAATGGAAAAACGTGGCAGCAAACGCGCCTCTATGGTGTTGAAATTGACTTCCATGCCTGAACGATTGATCGGTGCATTGCTGTTGGGAAATAACTTGGCTAACATTACTGCCTCAGCTGTGGCCACTGCGGCATTGGTTAAAGTGTTTACCGAAGCAGGCGCTGTTATTGCTTCGGTTGTTATGACGGTGTTGATTTTGATTTTTGCCGAAGTGATGCCGAAAACTTACGCCATAGCTTATCCAGAACGCGTTGCGACTGCTGTTGCGCCAATCATGCGTGTTATCGTGGCTGTACTTGGGCCAATCGTTATGACGGTTGAGTACATCGTCAAGAAAACGCTCATGTTGTTTGGCGTCGACACCTCCAATGTTGAAGGTATCCTGTCTGCACATGATGAGCTACGTGGTGCAATTAATCTGCATCTCAAAGAAGGGACGGTTATTAAAAAAGATCGCGATATGCTCGGCGGCATACTTGACCTTAAAGACCTTGAAGTGGTCGACATCATGGTTCACCGGACAAAGATGAAAACGATTGATGGTTCAGACCCGATCACAGCGATCATTCAACAGGTTTTCAAAAGCGGCAACACCAGACTTCCCGTTTGGCTCGACAACCCCGAGAACATCATTGGCATTCTCCACGCGAAGAATCTTTTTGCTGCGATTCAGGAAAACGACGGCGACTCAACTAAAGTTAAGCTCGATGACATTTTAAGCTCGCCTTGGTTTGTACCCGATACACGCCCCCTCACCGACCAGCTCAACGCCTTTCTCCGTCGTAAAACTCACTTTGCCATTGTGGTAGATGAGTATGGCGAAGTGCAGGGGCTCATCACTCTTGAAGATATTATTGAGGAAATTGTTGGTGACATTAAAGACGAGTTCGATGCCGTCACCACAGGTGTGCGCAAGCAGCAGAATGGATCTTATAACATCGAAGGCACTGTGCCGATACGCGATCTTAACCGCTCATTCGATTGGAACTTGCCTGATGAAGAAGTAACCACAGTGGCAGGCCTGGTGATCCATGAGGCGCGGATGATCCCAGAAGCAGGCCAAGTTTTCACCTTTCACGGTTTCCGGTTTGAGGTATTAAAAAAGCGCAAGCAACAATTGTCCTTGGTCAATGTGACAAAGCTTGAGCCCGTAAAAGGAGAGACCGAGGCGGGCTAGATTGTTTCTATTGCCAAGGCATGGACTCGCGCCTTTAATTCGGCGGCCAATACTTCATTGATGAGTCGGTGCTGCTGCACACGGCTTTTGCCTTGAAAAGCCTCACTGCTGATCTTAACTCTAAAATGGCTCTCACCGCTGGGGTGTGCGCCAATATGACCATGATGTTGGTTTGACTCGTCAATAAGCTCAAAATACGAAGGCGAAAATGCCGCAACGAGTTTTGTCTTCATAACTTGGCCAACTGGCCCTAAATCTTTCTGCATATTCTTCAACATCCCAGTTGCGGTTTTTGGCACTTTCTAGCATAATCAATAACCCTTCAAACATGAATAAGCATAATGAAACTCGATTCAAAAATATTTGACAAAATTCGTATCAAATCTCCAGCTGCCGCTAAGAAGCAGGCTGAGGAAGCAATGGTGCCGCCGTGCCAATGGGCTGGTTGTGATTTGCCTGCAAAACACAAAGCACCGAAGGGCCGTGGATTTGAGGGGCAGTTTTGGAATTACTGCACGGCTCACGTGCAGCAATACAACAAAACCTATAATTATTTTGACGGCATGAAGGATGATGAGCAAGCGGCCTTTCGCAAAGATGCGCAAATGGGCCACAGGCCAACTTGGAAGCTGGGTGAAAATGGCAATGTGCATGTTGGCGCTTCACGTCGCTCGGCCAAGCACATTGATGACCCATTGCATATGCTGCTGAAAGAAAAAATTACATCCAAAGCCAAACACGGCCGCAATCTGCGCCGCAATGAAATTGAATCTTTAGGCGCATTGGGATTACCGGAGGATGCAACACCAGCAGAGGTTAAATCCAAATATAAAATTCTGGTCAAGCGTCTGCATCCTGATTCTAACAATGGTAGCCGCGCTAACGAAGACACTTTGAACGCTGTCATCAAGGCCTATGATACCTTACGAGCGACCGGATTTTGCTAAGCTTGCTCCATTGAATTCAATCCACTATTACGATTTCTCCAGCTTATGTGAGTTTCTAAAAAATGACGACGACTGCCGCCTTGACCACTCTGCCCGATCAGAAAATGTCAGTGAGCCAACTTTTTGGTTTTGAATCAAACATGCAGGTCATGGGCTTTGCTGAGCGCAGCGAGCATGTGCCAGAATTCGACGAAGATTATCTCTTCAACAAGGAAACCACGTTAGCCATCTTGGCCGGCTTTGTGCACAATCGCCGCGTGATGATTACGGGTTACCATGGCACAGGAAAGTCTACGCATATTGAACAAGTGGCAGCACGACTCAACTGGCCCTGCATCCGTATCAATTTGGACAGCCATATCAGCCGTATCGATTTGATCGGCAAAGATGCGATTGTTTTAAAAGATGGCAAGCAGATTACCGAATTCAAGGAAGGCATTTTGCCTTGGTCGTATCAGCATAACATCGCCCTCGTGTTCGATGAATATGATGCGGGCAGGCCTGATGTGATGTTCGTGATCCAGCGTATTCTGGAATCATCGGGCAAGCTCACATTGCTCGATCAATCACGCGTGATCCGCCCTCACGCTGCGTTTCGTTTGTTTGCGACTGCCAACACTGTGGGCCTTGGCGATACCACAGGCCTCTATCACGGCACACAGCAAATCAACCAAGCGCAGATGGATCGGTGGTCGATTGTGTCTGCATTGAACTATCTGCCGCATGCGCAAGAAGTGGGCGTGGTTCTTTCGAAGAACAAGTCTTACAGCAATGAGAAAGGCAAGAAGACCATTGCGAATATGGTGCGTGTTGCTGATTTGACGCGTAACGCATTTATGCAAGGCGACCTTTCAACCGTTATGTCGCCGCGTACTGTGATCACTTGGGCGCAGAATGCTGATATTTTTGCGGATGTTGGTTTTGCATTCCGCCTCACATTCCTCAACAAATGCGACGAGTTGGAACGCGCCATTGTGGCCGAATTCTATCAACGTTGCTTTGGTGAAGACTTGCCTGAATCTGCTTCACGCATCGCAATCGGTTGATAGAGGCGGCAAGACCATGGCCGCAGCAAAAGACGACAGGGCTGAGCGCTTCAAGGAAGTGTTAGGCACCGCCATGAAATCCATGGCGCTTGATCCTGAACTCACCGTGAGTTTCGGCAATGATCAAGCGCAACTCGTCGGCCATAAAATAAAACTGCCGCAAGTTTCAGGTGCTGCATCCGCCAAAGAAATTGCCATCACACGCGGCCTTGCAGACAGCTTCACGTTGAAGATTGCCAATCACTCTGAGTCTGTACACGGCAAATATATTCCCGAAGGAAAAAACGCGCGCGCGGTTTTTGAATCTGTTGAGCAAGCGCGCATTGAAGCCATTGGTGCGCGGGCTATGGCAGGTGTGGCTGATAATCTCAGCGCTATGTTGGACGATAAATATAGTAAAACAGTTGTGAATCGCTCGGGCAATCGCAAGGATACGCCGCTTGAAGAGGCTGTTGGCCTGATCGTGCGTGAAAAATTAACGGGCCTCAAACCGCCGCCATCAATCGCACCCTTTGTCGACCTGTGGCGCGACTGGGTTGATAAGAAAGCAGGGCCAAAGATCACCAGCCTTGAAGACGCGTTGCATGACCAACAATCCTTTGCACGCTTGTCTCGCGATTTGATTGCGGCGCTGGATATGGCTGATGAGCTGGGTGAAGACCCAGACAATTCTGACGACAATGAAGAGCAAGAAGCCGAGGATGATCCTGGTGAACGCTCTGAAACGCCGCAAGGCGAAGATGAGCAATCTGAACAATCGACCGCCGAAGAAATGGAAAGTTCTGAGGGCGAATCAGAAGCTGCTGAAATGGAAGCCCAGCAGATTGATTCCGATGAAACGCCGGATGATGCTGAGGGCGAAGAAATGCCCGATGGTGAAGAACCATGGCGGCCACAACTGCCATTTTCATCCTTGGCAAATGATAATTTCTACAAGGTTTTTTCCAATCAGTTTGATGAAGAAATCGGCGCCGAAGATTTATGTGATGCTGAAGAGCTGACCCGTCTGCGCGCTTATCTCGATAAGCAGTTATCGAACCTGCAGGGCGTTGTGGCGCGTCTAGCCAACCGCTTGCAACGCCGCTTGATGGCGCAACAAAATCGCTCTTGGGATTTTGATTTGGAAGAAGGTGTGTTGGATGCAGCACGGTTGACGCGTGTGATCACTGATCCATTGCACGCGCTTTCATTCAAAGTAGAACAAGACACAAAATTCCGCGACACTGTGGTAACCTTGCTGCTTGATAACTCAGGCTCGATGCGCGGTCGCCCAATCACGGTTGCAGCCACCTGCGCTGATATTCTGGCCCGCACATTAGAACGCTGCGGTGTGAAGGTTGAGATTCTGGGTTTCACCACAAGAGCATGGAAAGGTGGCCAAGCGCGGGAGAAGTGGTTGGCAGGTGGTAAAACCACAAACCCCGGTCGCCTCAATGATCTGCGCCACATCATCTATAAATCAGCTGATGAACCTTGGCGGCGGGCGCGCAAGAATCTGGGCCTTATGATGCGCGAAGGCTTGCTGAAAGAAAACATCGATGGCGAAGCTCTGATCTGGGCACACAATCGCCTGCTGGGCCGCCAGGAACAGCGCCGAATTTTGATGGTCATTTCTGATGGTGCGCCCGTTGATGACTCAACGCTCTCGGTTAATTCCGGCAACTATCTCGAACGCCATTTGCGCCAAGTGATTGCTGATATTGAGGGTCGCTCACCTGTTGAGCTGATCGCCGTCGGCATCGGCCATGACGTGACCCGCTATTATAAACGCGCCGTGACAATTATTGATGCTGAAGAATTGGGCGGAGCGATGACTGAAAAACTGGCTGAGCTCTTCGAAGAAAACGCCGAAATCAAAAAGGTGTCCCGTGCCCCCAAACGCCGCGCCCAGGCTTGAAACTGAACGGCTGATTTTACGCGGGCATAAAAGCAGCGATCTGGCGCCGCTTCTAAAGATGTGGTGCGAACCAAAAGTATACGAGTTTATTTCCGGTAAGCCGT
>JAYWEV010000124.1:0-5078 GCA_043779145.1 Aestuariivirga sp.
GCGCCATCGAGCGAGGCGGCTTCATAAAGTGAGGGATCAATGGACTGGATCGCTGCGAGGTAAATGATGTTGCAAAATCCGAAGAAGGTCCATGCGCCAGCGATGTTGAGCGCGATGAGAGCGGTGTTGGATTCGGCCAGCCACGCCGCACCGAAACTGCCGAGGCCCAAGAGATCGAGCAGCCAGTTGAGCAGGCCAAAAATCGGACTGTAGATCCACAACCAGATAATGCCGACAACCACCAGCGGGATGGTTCGCGGCAGGAAAAACAACACACTGAGCAAGCGCACCGTGCGCGGGCCCTGCTCGGCAAGGATGGATGCGATGATCAGTCCGGCCATCAAGGGAAAGGCGAGCGTGAGTGCGACCCAGATGGCGTTGTGGCTGAGTGCAGTCCAAAATACACCGTCGGCGACAAGGCGGGAATAGTTACTGAGGCCACCGAAGCCGCGGATGGCGCCGCTGTCCCACGAAAAGAAACTGTATGCGAAAACTTGCAAAATCGGCAAGCCGACGAAGGCGGCGTAGAGCACAAGCGCCGGAACGACGAAAAGAAAAGCGGTGCGGCCATTCTGCATGATTGCCTCGATGGGTGAATGGCGGGAGTGCTTCTCCCGCCATGAACTTTACAGATTGATCAGGGCACCCAACGCTCGCCGTTGTCTACGGCGACTTTCCAGGATGCCTGCATGGCCGCAAGGAACTCGTCTGGCGTGGCGTCGCCACCGACGAGCTTCTGGAGTTCAGGATAAAGAACCTGAGTGACACTTTCCGGCACCGTAGTGTGCAGATCGTAGAAGTTGCTGTCGGCGGTCGCCAAACCTTGGGTGAAGAACTCCTTCACCAATGGCAGTGTGTTCCATTTGGCCAGATCATCAGGCGTCGTGCCGATTGGTACCGTGTAACCCTTCTCGACCCATGTCTGACGGTTGGCTGGCGAGGTCAGGCAATTCACATAAGCGGCGGCAGCATCCTTCACCGCGTCGCTCGCGGAAGCTGAGACTTGCCATTGCGAGCCTTCACCCCACATCGTGCCGGGAGCTACGCCTTCACCAATTGGCGGCAGCATGAAAACCCCGATATCGAATTTGGCGCTGCGTGCCATGTCCTGAAGGAACCAACTGCCGCCCACATTCATTGCTGCCCTGCCACCGAGGAACAGGGCGTTTGCTTCATCGACACCAATACCGTTGAAGCCCCTGGGGAAATAACCGTCCTTGCCCCACTGCTGGAACGTTTCAGCGGCGAGCTTGAAGGCTGGGTTGGTCCATGGTTCATCGCCGAAGAAGACTTTCTCTTCATTGGCGCGACCAGCGGACAGGCCCATGATCAGGCTCATGGTGTTGGTGGCTGGCCACCTGTCTTTGTTGCCAAAGGCAATCGGAACGATGCTCTCTGCTTTCAGTTTCGTGACCAGGTCTTTGAACGCGGCATAGGTCTTGGGAACTTCAAGTCCGAGTTTTTTGAACAGATCGCGGTTGTAGTACACGCCCATAAGATCCTGTTCCATCGGCACAGCATAGATTTTGCCCTGATAGGAATTGCGCCCGCGATAGAACGGGCTGACGTTTTCCCATTTGTATTTGTCATAGTAGGCATCCAGTGGAGCAACCTTGCCGGTACGGGCATAGCCTGCAAGTACCGAGGCGGCGGGCCATGTATAGGCGAGATCTGGCGTCTTGTCGGCGGAAACGGCGAGCCGGTAGGCGTCGCGAATGCCGATCGAAGGTGCCACAGTGCGATTGATTTTCACGTCTTTGAGTTCGCCTTCGCAAACCTTGATCAGCGCTTCCATGGCGGGGCCCGCAGAGGTCGCACCGCTACTGGAAAACTGATCCCACTGGACGACGGATGTCTCGGCTGCCGCTGCAACCGCCAGGGCTGCTAACGCGCAAGTTCCTGTGACAACCGCGATGAATCGATTACGCCGTAACGCATATTTCATGTTTATTTCCTCCTTGTTGTCGAGTTTTTAAACGGTGGCCTTCCCGGCCTTCTTCATTGACCCTTGCGGGGTCAGATCACTGAGAGTGGATTCAAGGTTTCTTAAATAAGCAAGGGCACTTCTGGCGACCCGATCGGGATCGACCTTGCGGGTGTTGAAGCCGATCTCCATGGTGACATAGCCCTTGAATGCGATGGTCTTCAGGGCCTGCATCACGCCATGCCAGTCAATACTGCCTTCACCGGGTGGAAGCCGGTCATCGTCAGCAAAGTGGACGTGATCTAGGTGTTCTGCCATTTCGAAGACGTAATCGGAACTCACCTCATTGCGGTAAAGCGTGTGATAGGTGTCGAACATGACTTTGACATTCGAAAGCCCACATTGCTTTCGCAGCAGCAAAGCCTGGCCTGCCGTATCGATCAGGTTCGAATCTGCTGAAGTGGGTTCAATGATGATCGCTATACCTTTGTCGGCTGCATATTTTGCAATGTCAGTGAGGGCAGCGAGCGTCCAGTCCCAGGCTTCTTCGTAGGAAACGCCAAAGGCGCGCCAGCCACAAATGTATAGAACTCTTGATGCACCAAGATCGTGCGCGAGGTCCACGACTTCCTTGTAGTGGGCGATTGCTGAAATACGCTCTTCGGGGAGGATGGATGCCGGGTTGTTGCCGGGTCCACCGCCCGGTGCCGGCAGCAAGCTGACGGGCACAAGCCCCACGTCCTGCATCAGGGACTTGAGATCACGCCGCTTGGCTGCTCCGAGATGTGCTGGCCACGCATGGGGTGCCGCACAACCAATCTCAATTCCATCGTAACCGATGGACGCAATGCGCTTGATTGTATCTTCCAATGAATAGGAAGGGACCCAGCACGGAAAACTGGAATAGACCCACGTATTGAATGCATACTTGAAAGACATTGGCGGCTCCCATATTCCTTGTCACGACAACCAGCGCACAGTTGTGCTCGACCTGAAACGTGCGGTTTCAAATTTTGCTTTGTGTCTCTTTGGTTTTGCTCGGGATTGGTGCCTAATTTCGGAGGCTTCCGTCCCACTGCTTGTGACGCTTTTGCGTTTCTGCTTGAATCAGAATTATAGAAACAGGAAGAGGCATGCCAGCCGGAAATTCGTCCAAATTGGACAGTTTGACCCTCTTCTGTGTGACTGACTCAATAATGACCACGTGATCGCATCAAGGTATCTGCACGGTTTTGCGCCCGGGTCAGAGCATCCGCGATTGTTTTACGCTCCGCCAAAAGGTCGTGAATTTCTTCCCCAGCAATCGCAATGATGTCAGATATCCCGGGGATCGGCGGTCTTGGCCACATGCGCAGATATCCCTGTGTGGCAAAATCATCAACTGCACCAATAAGAGGCGAAATTGCCTGCACTTCTGGATCGCGGCTGACGCTGATACGTGGGCTCGCCAGGCTTCCATTGACGAGATAAAGTTTCACCGCACGGGCAGACGTCAGAGACTGAAGCGCTGTCCACACAGGTGCAATGCGTCGCGGTGCAATATTTGCCGGGATCGAAAGTGCGTAACCGCCAATCGGAACAATGGGTTTGCCATGTGGGCCTATGGGATGAGGCAAATAGCCGGTTCTGCGATAGGCTGGTGATGTTGAGTCCGTTTCAAAAAGCTGCGCCAACAGTGAGTGCGAATAGGCCATCGCCGCGTTTCCTTTGGCATAGGAAATAGCCCGATCATACCACGCCATTCTGAGAATGTTGGGTGGCGAATATTCCTTGAGCTCTAATAGATATTCTGCTGTCTCGCGGGCTTCAGTTGAAAGAAACGCCGGGCGCAGTTCTTCACCTCTGGCATTCTCAGCATCGAAACCTTGTTCTGACTTTCGCAGGTTTACGATCGGTCTGCCGAAAGCGCTCATCACCATCATGAAGCTGTGCCCGATCGGCGTTCCGCGACCACCATTCCAAGCGATGCCGCTCAAAGCCTGTGCAGGCTTATGCAATTTGCGCGCTGCTGTGATCGTCTCGGCGGCAGTGCGCGGTGGCGCAATGCCGGCCTCGGCAAAAATATCTGTGCGGTACACGAGAACTTCCGCCGTCGTCATGATTGGCACGCCAAATTGTTTGCCCCTGAAACGCGAGCTTGCAAGTGCATCGGCATAGATATCGTCGACGTCGATTTCAGACTTATCCATGAGCGGTGCGAGGGGCAGAAGCCTGCCTTGCACGGCCATTTCACCAAACCACGGCAGATCACAAGCGATGATGTCATACTTGGAGGCAGCACGTTTGCTGTTTATGATGATCTCACTTTGCAATTGATCAATGGCAAGGACTCTGCTCTCAATATTAACGCCAAGGATCATTTCGAATTGTCTTTTGAGAGTTTGCAACGCCGAAAATGTTGGATCAGCATGGACAAGCACACGAAGGGACCGGCCAAGGTCCAATTTGCTTTCAAGCACGGTGGGCGGCGGAATGATGCCGCTCACGGCTTCTGAGTCTATCGGACGTCGGGTGATTTTGCTTCGACTGGCAGGAAGGGTTGACAAATTTCGCGCCAGTTGCTCGCCACGATGAGAAAAAATATGCCACCGGGATACGATGCCGTCTGATGGGTGCAGTGAAGCTGATTTTCCAGTCGATGTGCGTGGCCGCTTCAAGATTAGCCCGCGCTTCATCATTCTACGAATTGTTCGAATGGCGGTTCCATATGACAACCCGGAATTTGCGGCAAGTGAAGAGCTGGTCACAAGGCGACCAGCGAAGTGTTTGTTGATCAGGTCAAGTATCATGGGCATCTCGCGCTGATCATCAGAAAGTTCGAAGGACCGCTTTGCTTCTTCTTGCAGTTGCACAAAGAAATCCATGAAGCGGCCAACGTCTCTATTCTGAAATATGCCTTCAGAAGTGGTGCCCCCGTTGTCGTAGGGCCCCTCAGGCATAACGGCAGTTGCTGTTTTCCTTTTCGTCATTTTCTCATCAAGTGAACTCACCAGCCCCAGCGTGACCTTGGGTTGAATGTTAGGTTAGGTGCCGATGAGAGTCAAAGCGCCGGGCAGATGACCAGGGCAACGAGTCCAGGTTAACATGGATTGAGTTGAAGCGCTGATTTCAAATAGTCTGCATCCCAAGTTGCGAGTTTTCGTTTGCCTTTGAT
>JAYWEV010000125.1:0-5064 GCA_043779145.1 Aestuariivirga sp.
GGGGCCTTCTTCAGGTATCCGATTGCGCTGCGTAATGAGTTAACAAGGATACTAACACATGAGCGATATCGCTGAACGAGTGAAGAAGATCGTAGTTGAGCACCTGGGCGTAGATGCCGATAAGGTGAAGCAAGAAGCGAGCTTTATTGATGATCTCGGTGCCGACAGCTTGGACACGGTTGAACTCGTGATGGCTTTCGAAGAAGAATTTGGCATCGAAATTCCAGACGACGCGGCTGAACATATTCAGACCGTTGGCGATGCTGTGAAGTTTATTGAAAAAACTTCAGCTTAACATTATGCCCTGTTTTAAAGGGCAAATTTAAATAGATCTCGCGCGGGGGCAGGGCGTAATGCGCATCCTGTATCCCCGCGCAGTCATGTTGCAATACACCTTTGATCGATGAGGGATTTGAAATGCGGCGCGTCGTAATAACTGGTTTAGGGATGGTATCGCCATTGGCGGCAAATGTGGAAGACACATGGGCAAAGCTGTTGGCAGGTAAATCCGGCGCAGGACCGATCACTAAATTTGACGCATCAGGTTATCCTGTTCGTATTGCCTTCGAAGTGAAAAACGGTGATGGCACCAACGGCACGTTAAACCGCGATCATTGGGTCGATCCAAAAGACCAACGCAGATTCGATGATTTCATCCAATATGCTTTGGTTGCCGCAAAACAGGCTTTGGCAGATGCAGACTACGCGCCTAAAACTCCAGACGAACAATATCGCGCAGGCGTACTTGTCGGATCCGGCATTGGCGGTCTGCCCAGTATCAATGATACTGCTCTATTACTTGCCGAAAAAGGCTACCGCAAAATCAGCCCGTTCTTCATTCCAGGTTCGCTGATTAACTTGGCTTCAGGCCTCATCTCAATCAACTGCGGCCTCAAAGGCCCGAACTCTGCTGTTGTCACCGCATGCTCAACAGGCGCGCATGCCATCGGTGATGCAGCCCGCATCATCATGATGGATGATGCCGACGTGATGATTGCAGGTGGCGCCGAATCATGCATTTCCACGCTCGGCATCGCAGGTTTCATCGCCTGCCGTGCCTTATCCACGAACTTCAACGACACGCCAGACAAAGCCTCCAGACCTTATGATAAAAACCGCGATGGATTTGTGATGGGCGAGGGCGCTGGTGTAGTGGTGCTTGAATCACTTGAGCATGCCCAAGCCCGTGGCGCAAAAATTTACGCGGAAATCATTGGCTACGGCATGTCCGGCGACGCGCACCACGTCACAGCCCCCGCTGAAGATGGTGATGGTGCTTATCGCTGCATGAAAGCTGCACTTCGCCGCTCGCAAACCATGCCGAGTGAAATCGACTACATCAATGCCCATGGCACATCCACGCCACTTGGCGATGAAATCGAACTCCGCGCCGTCGAACGCTTGCTCGGCAATGATGCAGCAGGCCTCCATATGTCCTCAACAAAATCAGCTATTGGCCATCTTTTGGGTGCAGCAGGAGCGGTCGAAGCGATCTTCTCAACTTTGGCCATCCGCGACAATATTTGCCCGCCAACTTTGAATTTGGATAATCCATCAGTGGAAACTCAAATCAATCTTGTTCCAAAAGTGGCAGTTAAAAAGCAGATCAACACAGTTTTGTCCAATTCTTTTGGTTTTGGTGGTACCAACGCATCATTGCTTTTGCGCCGTTTCGCGGCTTAAAGCTGTTGTAATGAGATCAACCTGAACTTTGACGGAATCGTCAAAGTTCGGAAAAGTTGATCGTCAATTATAAATAGGGCGCTTTTGACTTTTCCATGAAAAGTAAAAACGCACTAGAGGGCCGAATTTGAGTTACGATGACGAACCTCCAAAGCGTGTTTCTGAACCCGTCTTGCCAAAGGTCAGGCGCAGCGCATTCACGCGCGTTTTCGGTTCACTTTTTGCACTGCTGTTTATTGTGGGCGGCTTGCTCGCCGCATTGGGCAGTTGGGCATGGCTCACTTTCACAGCACCGGGCCCACTGAAAACCAAGACAGTCTATGAAATCCCTAAGAACTTAGACCGCACACAAATTGCTGCAGCCTTGCAAGATCAAGGCATAATCGCAGACGCGCGGGTGTTTAGTGCCGCTGCTGCAGTAAATGCAATGCGCAGTGGTAGGCTGAAGCCGGGTGAGTATGAGTTTGCTGCAGGCGCACCAATGGACGAAGTGTTGAGTATGATAACGGCTGGCCGTTTCCTCACATACAAAGTCACAATCCCTGAAGGCTGGACATCACAAATGGTCGCAGCCCGTCTTTCAGCGCAGAAAGAACTCGATGGAGAAATAAATGCCGTTCCGCCAGAAGGATCAATACTGCCTGATACCTATGTGTTCAGGCGTGGCCTAACGCGGCAGAAGTTGCTTGAAGATATGCAAGCTGCCCAAACAAAATTGCTCGACACATTGTGGAAGGCCAGACCGCCGACCACTAAATTAGCATCACCGGAAGAGCTGGTCACACTCGCTTCAATCGTTGAAAAAGAAACCGGCGTGGCTGAAGAGCGCCCGAAGGTTGCTTCAGTATTTCTCAACCGCCTTAACGAAAAAATGCGTTTGCAGTCTGACCCCACAACGATCTATGGCATCGTCGGTGGCAAAGGAAAACTTGATCGACCTCTGACCAGGTCAGACCTTGAAACATCAACACCCTATAACACTTACACAATCAACGGCCTGCCGCCAGGCCCGATCGCCAATCCAGGCAGAGCAGCATTGGAAGCCGTGCTCAATCCAGAAGCTACAAAATATCTCTACTTCGTAGCCAACGGCACAGGCGGCCACGCCTTCGCTTCCACGCTTGATGAGCATAATGCCAACGTCAAAAAATGGCGCGCCCAACAGGGAATAGCCGACGAAACCGTGCCCGCTCCAGCAGCGCCAGCCACAACCCAGCCTGACCCGAACACTGTTGTCAATCCAGCCTTGCCCGAAGTTCCAGCCCAACCAGCGGCAGTTGATCCCGTCCCACCAGAGCCAGTGGTAGACGGTGAACCCATTCCAGAAGAGCCGGCAACACCAGCAACCGTAAAGCCCGGCTCAACGGTCACGGTTGACGGCAAAAAAGTGCCAATTCCAATTCCAAAAAAAGTAAAAAAATAGGGCATTTATGACGCTCAACCACCCTCTCGGTTTGGTAAGCGTGACTAAATCAAGAAGTTTTAAACCAGTATGATTTTAGAAAGAACCAATCTCACCCTAACCCGTCATCCCCGCGCAGGCAGGATGTGGCCAAGTTGGCTTCCCGCCTGCGCGGGAATGACGCTCATGTCTGGATCAGTTAAAAAACACTTCATTCTGGTATGTAACGTCATAAATCAAATCGGACATTTCATGAATCGAAGGCGGCAATAATAATATGACTTTGGCGAGTATGACTGGCTTCGCGCGCAGCGCTGGCAACAGCGGTGATTATGGCTGGGTGTGGGAATTGAAAAGTGTGAATGGCAAAGCTCTGGATGTGCGCCTGCGCATGCCAACAGGCTATGACCACCTCGAAATTCAGAGCCGCAACGCCATTCAAAACAATTTTAAGCGCGGTAATATCCAAGCATCGCTGACCATCGCCAACGGCAAACAACACGAAAAGCTATCGATCAATTCCGAAGTGCTGGATCAATATCTGGCACTCGCTAAAGACTTGCACAACAAGTTGGGCGGCGAAGCACCACGCGTTGATAATCTTCTCGTCATGCGCGGTGTGTTGGAAGTCGTGACCATACCGATTGATGAGGCCGAACAGGCAGCAAGAGATAACGGCATTCTTTCTTCTTTAGACGAAGCTGTAAACGCATTGAACACGGCCCGCTCGGAAGAGGGTGGCAGGCTGAAACAAACTCTAGTTGATCAAGTCACCCGCATCGCAGAGTTAACGCAAGCTGCAGCGATGAATCCTGCAAGATCCGCAGAAGCAATTAAGATTCGCCTAAAGGAACAAATCACCAAACTCCTCGAAGCAAGCAACAGCTTCGATCCGGACCGCCTCCACCAAGAAGCCGTTATGATCGCCACACGTGCCGATATCCAAGAAGAAATTGACCGTTTGATCGCTCACGTAGCCGCTGCAAAAGAACTGCTCATCAGCAAAGAGCCCGTAGGCCGCAAGCTTGATTTTTTAGCGCAAGAATTTAACCGCGAAGCCAACACACTGTGTTCAAAAGCGGGTGACAAATCCATGTCCGCAATCGGCCTCGAACTCAAAACCACCATCGACCAATTGCGCGAGCAGGTACAAAACATAGAATGACTTCGCACACCCACATCCCGCGCCGCGGCATCCTATTTGTCATGTCCTCGCCATCGGGTGCCGGCAAAACCACATTGTCACGCAAGCTTTTGGGCGCAGACGCCAACATCTCGATGTCAGTGTCAGTCACCACCAGAAAACCACGGCCCGGTGAAGTAGATGGCCGCGATTATCATTTTATCAGCCAAGCACAGTTCGATAAGATGGTTCACGACAAACAACTCTTGGAATGGGCGACAGTATTTGGCAATTCCTACGGCACACCGCGCAAACCTGTTGAAGTTGCGTTGAACGTCGGCTGCGATGTTTTGTTTGATATCGATTGGCAGGGCACACAACAACTCGCCCAAGCCATGGAAGATGATTTGGTGCGCATTTTTATCCTGCCACCAAACGCAGAAATTCTTCGCGACCGTTTAATTGGGCGCAACCAAGATACGTCCTCAGTAGTAGCAAAACGCATGGCCGAAGCCCCCCGCGAAATCAGCCACTGGCCCGAATATGATTATGTCATCGTCAACGATGAAATAGAATCCTCGCACCGCCAGATAACCGCAATCGTTACGGCAGAAAGACTTCGCCGCCGCCGTCAAGTTGGCTTAACTGATTTTGTACGGGCGATGACGAAGCAGTTATAACTTCTGCGCCAACCGCGCAAAATCCCCAACCGACAACTCCTCAGCCCTTTTCTGTGGCTCAAGCCCCAAGCTTTCAAGAACCGCTTCCGGTGTCTCAAACACAGCCTTCAAACTCGAACGCAACATCTTGCGCCTTTGCCCAAATCCTGCAGCGGTGACGCGCTCTAAATTGCGCA
>JAYWEV010000126.1:0-13294 GCA_043779145.1 Aestuariivirga sp.
TTATTTGAATGAGCAGATGAAGGCCATTCAAAAAGAATTGGGCGATGGCGAAGGCGAGAAAGACGAGATCGGCGAACTCGAAGCCCGCATCGAGAAAACGAAATTCTCGAAGGAAGGCCGCGAGCGCGCTGATGCTGAAATCAAAAAACTCCGTCAGATGAGCCCAATGTCGGCTGAAGCCACGGTGGTGCGCAATTATCTTGATTGGTTGCTGAACATTCCGTGGAAGAACCCGAGCAAGGTGAAAACCGATTTGGATTTCGCGCAAGGCGTTTTGGATGCGGATCACTTTGGCTTGGATAAGGTCAAAGAACGCATTGTCGAATATCTTGCTGTGCAAAGCCGCACGGCGAAATTGCGCGGGCCGATTCTGTGCCTCGTCGGCCCTCCAGGTGTTGGTAAAACTTCGCTCGGTAAATCCATTGCTAAAGCAACAGGCCGTGAATTCGTGCGCATGTCACTTGGTGGTGTGCGTGACGAATCCGAAATCCGTGGCCACCGCCGCACTTATATTGGCTCGATGCCCGGCAAGATCATCCAATCGATGAAGAAGGCCAAGAAATCCAATCCGCTTTTCTTGCTCGATGAAATCGACAAGATGGGTATGGATTTCCGTGGTGATCCATCGGCTGCTTTGTTGGAGGTTCTTGATCCTGAACAGAACAGCACATTCATGGACCACTATCTTGAAGTGGAATATGATTTGTCGAATGTGATGTTCGTGACCACATCCAACACGCTGAACATTCCGCCAGCACTTCTCGACCGCATGGAAATCATTCGCCTTGCTGGTTACACCGAAGAAGAAAAAGCCGAAATTGCCAAGCGCCACCTTGTGCCCAAAGCGATGGAAAACCATGGGCTGGACAAGAAGGAATTTGAAGTCACTGACGATGCAATCAAAGTGGTGATCGAAAATTACACACGCGAAGCAGGCGTTCGTAGCCTTGAACGTGAAGTCAGCACGCTGGCCCGCAAGGCCGTGAAAGACCTGATGATCCACAAGAAAAAGAAGATCAAGGTTGATGCTGAATTGGCCAAGCAATATCTCGGCGTGCAAAAATATAGGCATGGCGCTGTGGATGGTGTTGACCAAGTTGGCGTTGTGACTGGTTTGGCTTGGACGGAAGTGGGCGGCGAGTTGCTGACCATCGAAGCCTTGATGATGGCTGGCCGTGGCAAGATGACCGTGACGGGCAATCTGAAAGATGTGATGAAGGAGTCAATTTCGGCTGCATCTTCTTACGTCCGTTCACGTGCGCCTTCGATTGGCGTGAAGCCGCCAGTGTTCGACAAGAAAGACATCCACGTGCATGTGCCGGAAGGTGCAACACCAAAGGATGGTCCATCCGCAGGCATCGCTATGGTGACAGCCATTGTTTCGGTGATGACCGGCATTCCGGTGCGCAAAGACGTTGCTATGACAGGTGAAATCACCTTGCGTGGACGCGTGTTGCCGATTGGTGGCCTGAAAGAAAAACTTCTCGCGGCCCTTCGTGGTGGCATCAAAACAGTGATGATCCCTGAAGAGAACGTAAAGGACTTGGCCGATATTCCAGACTCCGTGAAGAACGGTATGGACATCATTTCAGTCGCTATGATGGACGATGTGTTGAAGCACGCCCTTGTGCGCCAACCAGAAGCCATTGTGTGGGATGAAGTGGCTGAGGAAGCCGCAGCCGCCGCGCGTGCTCTTGCTGATAAATCAGGTGAGGGCGCTAGAGCGCACTAAACGACGATCTTATTCCTCCCCTACTACAGGGGAGGAATGTTTGCGTTGGCGCATGGGCATCAGCTTTTCCCCTGCGTCAGCGCAATCTTCAACGCGAAAAACGCAAACACTCCGGCAAAACTATAATCGATTGAGCGCATCACACGCGGACGCGATTTAAGCCAATCAACCAATTTCTCGGCTACCAAAATCATCGCAATTCCCAATGGCACGCTGATGGCCACGAAGTAAAAGCCGAGGAACAACATCTTGGCTGTGACATGTGGATCAGTGACGGAAACGAACTGCGGAAAGAATGTGATGAAAAACAACACGACCTTTGGGTTCGTGAGGTTTACGGTGATACCCATCATGAAGCTGGAAACGAGCGAAGCCTGTTTGCGCACGACTGCGCCCACATTCAATGACGAGCCGTTACGAATGGCATCCAATGCAAGCCACAAAAGATAAACGGCACCGACGATTTTGAGGATCAAGAATCCGGTGTGGGATGCCGCCACCAAAGCCGAAACACCAAACGCCGCCAACAACGTGTGCACGACGCAACCAAGATTTGCCCCAAGTGCCGACGCAATGCCAGGCCCACGGCCAGACGCGATGGTGCGCGATAAAAACAAGCTCATATCAGGGCCTGGTGTGATGAACAGCACCAGCGATGCAAGCGTATATGTAAAAAGAACCGTGAGGTCTGGCAGAAAATTCATGGCCAGAATTAATCGCGATTCTTAATCGCAAACAACCGAATTCTGTTGCGAATCTCTGGCCAAATCGCACATGCTCAAACAACGGCGATAGGGTTTGTAATGGTTTTGAGTTTTAGGCAACTTTAACGGAGCACGGGCAACCCAGAACGTTTTTTAAGTTATAAATTCAAATCAGCCTCACGCGTGCCCTCAGTAAGCACCGTGGGGTTTCTTGTTGTTTTGCGAAAGTGGTTCGTAATCTACGCCGTCACCCCAGCGAAGGCTGGGATCCCGCTAGCAACGAACACGACTTTTCAAAAAAAGCTGGATACCAGCCTTCGCTGGCATGACGGATTTGGAGGAAATCTTGTGATTTACAAAAAACTTTCCCAAAAACCACTCTTGCAATCGCCCCGAACTCTAGCTATCTAGCCCTCACGCAAGAATGATCACCACGGTGATCGGGCGGGATTAGCTCAGTTGGTAGAGCGCTTCGTTTACACCGAAGATGTCGGCAGTTCGAGTCTGTCATCCCGCACCATTGCTGCTTAAATTATTGCATTCGGCTCTTGATCAATCTTAGGCAATGGCTGGCCTGCGATTACGGCTTCCAGTGCACGCAGACGCTTGAATATTGAAATCAGCGAAATGATTGTCGGCCATGAGTTAATTAAAAACTGGAACGAGCTGCGCACTTGATCAAAAGAGTTTTGCACTTGTTGCATTGGCCCTAGGGTAATCTTTTGGGCGACCAAGGTTGGTATTAAAACAATAATTGGGAATATGTTATCGGTTTGCAAATAGATGATACGTCCCAAATTAAAATATAAATAATGGAAGTAGAGTTTGAAGTAGTTCGTGCGCACACCGGAAAAAAGGTCGCGCAGCGTTTGTGGCTGAGCACGTTCTTCGTTATCCTCACCATAGACCAGTTCTTTTCGGTAAGACGCTTCAACCCTCTGATTCTTGAATTCAAGACCAGGCAATTTGATCCCTATTGTTGCTAAAAATCCGGTTCCAAACAGAGCCCACAGTATCGAGGCCGTAACCAAGGGATACGGGATTACGCCAATAAACGGCAATTCGGTAATGTAGTGTTCTAACCCATGTAAGACCGGCAAGAAGGCGATAAGTGTCATAATTGATTCTAAGAAATTTGAACCTAATCCTTCCATGGTCTGAGCAAAGCGCATGGTGTCATCCTGCACACGTTGTGAAGAACCTTCCACTCCACGAATCGTTTGCCAATGCGATGCAAAATACTCATTCATCGCCGTTCTCCACCTGAAATTAAAATGGCTCACGAAGAAACGGTTAAGCGTCTGGACGACAACAGCGACCAGTGCAATCCCCATGAATATAAACAAAGACGCCACAAAATCTGAAGCAGGTGTTGGCCGTTTTTGCGAAACAGAGTCCTGGATGAGATCATAGAACGGGCCATACCAAGCATTGATTGCTACGCTTACTTCTACCTGAAAATAAGTTACGAATATAATCAATGCCGTGCCCAGCACAGACCACATGAACCAAGGGTGGGGCGAGAACCAGCGCCAGAAACCCGCAAAAATAGCAACTAAGGAGGCGTAATATATATAAAACCAAATGAACGGAGCCGACCAAAAAACTGAAACACCAATTATTTTCGGTGCATCTTCTGGTGAATTAGGCAATCCAATAATTCCACCTGCATTTTTGGCTACGAAAAACCAAAATAAGACACAGGCCAATCCCCACGCTGCCGCCGACCAAAAGAATAAACGCGGTGACGGGAAAAATGATTTGAACATTGATGTGGTCTTTCTTCAGTTGGCTCTAGATTCGAAACAGCTTAGTCTTTACGAGCAAACAAGAACAACAGTTTATGGATAACGAATTTGTCACTTTCCGTGCTCCCCGGTGATCTGGATCTTGCAATCGCCAACTGGTTGCAACAGCAAGACGGCGCTTTGTTGCGGGCCAACTCTGATCAGCTGACGAATCGTTACCGGGCGGGGCAGAATTCGGCGCGGGTTGATTTGGCCGCCTATCTCACCACCCGTATGCCTGCCACTTATGCGGCGGTGCGCAAAGTGTTGGGCGAGGTGGCGCGTGTCAATCCTGCGTTTGCGCCAACTTCAATGTTGGACATTGGAGCAGGGCCGGGCACGGCCAGTTGGGCCACACTTGCGGAGTGGCCGGAACTTTCAACGATCGCGATGATTGAAACCGATGCCCGCTTTGTGGAGTTGGCCGGTGCGTTGGCGCAAAGCTCCGCGTTAGAAGCGCTTTCCAAAGCCACCATCACCCGCGCTAAGATGAGGGAGGCCACAGCCAAAGCCGAACTCGTAGTCGCCGCTTATGTATTTGCAGAACTGGTGGAGAAGGATGCAGGCGAAGCGGCGCTGAAACTTTGGACCCAAACAGAAAACACCTTAGTCATCATCGAACCTGGAACGCCGCGTGGATTTGCGCGGATCCATTCTGCGCGGCAAATACTGATAAAATCCGGCGCACACATCGTCGGCCCATGCACCCACCAAGCCGCTTGCCCTATGCGCGGAAATGATTGGTGCCATTTCACAGTGCGCCTGGCCCGCAGCCGCGAACACATGCACGCCAAACAAGCCGATGTCCCGTTTGAGGATGAACCATTTAGTTGGATCGCTGTGAGCCGCAGGCCCGTGCCACTCTCCGGCGCTCGGGTGATCATGCCGCCGGAACAGGACAAACATTCCATTACTTTTAAAATTTGTAACGAGCAGGGAATAACTGACCGCGTGATTGCACGGCGCGACAAGACGGCATACAAACGTCACCGCAAACTGGCGTGGGGCGATATCATTGCTGGCGACATGAAAGACGATGAAGATGGATCTGGCACCCTATAAAGCCCAAGCACAACATTATCTCGAAATCCTTTTAGGTTGGCTGTCTAGCCCGCAATTCTATGCGCAGGTTATTGCAATTATCGCAGCCGTTTTGATTGCACGCATTGCGGCAAAGCAAATTCTCTCCAAGCTTTCGTTGTTTAATGTTCAGCCGAGCGAAGGCAAATTGTTGCGCTATCGTGCTTTGCTTTATTCGTGCCGTGATCTTTTGCGGCCCATTCTTGTTGTGGTTTTCCTAGCAGCAGCAGCCTCCGCTTGTGACGCGGCGATTGGGTCATCATGGTTGGCACGGATTGGCGGAACAGTCGCTGTCGTGTCGCTGCTCTATGCGGTGATCAACCGGTTTATTTCTAATCCGCTTATTAACGCGGCCGCGCGTTGGATCGGCATGCCACTCGCCGCAATCTACATGTTTGGGCAGATGGAAAATTTGTTGGCTTGGTTAGATTCAGTAGCCTTCCAAGCGGGCAACATTCGCATTTCAATGTTGGCGCTCATAAAGGCTGCCGTGTTTGGTGGATTTTTGTTTTGGGTTGGGCGCGTATCATCCAATGCCGGGCAGAAGGTTATTCGTGATCAACAGGCCGTTGATGTCCAAACGCGAGAGCTCGCAGCCAAAGCGTTGGAGCTTGTTGTATTTGCAGTTGCAACTTTGCTGTTGTTCAACGTGTTGGGCATGGATTTGGCCGCGCTGACGGTGTTTTCGGGCGCATTAGGGGTGGGCCTTGGTTTTGGACTTCAACAAATCGCTTCAAACTTTATTTCCGGCATTATTATTCTGCTTGAACGATCTCTCAAGGTTGGAGATTTTATCGAGCTCGAAGATGGCCGCAGTGGAACACTGCGAGATATCAGCATGCGCTCTTCGCGTCTGGCCACTTTTGACGGCAAAGATATCATGGTTCCGAACGAACGCTTTATCACCACTCGGTTTGTGAATTGGACGCATCATGATCCGCGTCAGCGTTACGAAGTGCCATTCACCGTGACTTACGATACTGATATTCACATAGTTGCACCCTTGGTGGTGAAGGCCGTTTTGAAGATTCCTGGAATTTTGCTGGAGCCTGAAACGCCCGAATGCGAGCTTAAAAGCTTTGGGGAAACGGGTGTAAGATTTGCAATCAAGTTCTGGGTGAACGGTATTGATGATGGCAAAAATTCTTATACTTCAGATGTGCTGTATGCTGTTTGGGATGCTTTAAAATCAGCAGGCATTTCGATGTCCACATCGGCGCGCAATGTTCGCGTGGATGAAACTCCATCTTCAAAAAAGGAAAAGTGATGCGCAAACTTATTTCATCGGGATCTACATTTGAATCTGACATCGGTTATTCCCGTGCGGTGGTGGCTGGCGAGTGGTGCTTTGTCTCTGGTACAACGGGATTTGATTATTCCAATATGACAATTTCAGACGACGTGGCTGCGCAAGCCGATCAGACATTCAGGAACATCGAATCTGCTTTAGAAAAAGCAGGATTTGCAATGGCCGATGTTGTGCGCGTACACTATCTCTTTCCCAGCGCCGATGACTTCAAACCATGTTGGCCTGTGATGAAGAAATATCTAGGCGAAGTGCGCCCAGCAGCTACAATGTTTGTGGCAGGATTGGCTGATGCGCGCATGAAGATAGAGATTGAAGTGACGGCAACGAAGCGAGTTTAATTATTATCGCCGCGAGGTGTTGCGCGAGGTGTTGAAAGTGGCACGGGTTGCAGTGCTCAATTGCGGGTCTTAGTTTTTCACTAGATGGTTTATGTGCAATGTCGATCTGTTCATTTCTGGCAACGATGCTGGAGCTAGGAAGACTGTCAGTTATATTGTGGGCGGTCGCGGCACTGAACATTATTTGCCGCTATGGATCAGACTCTGGGATGCCACAGGCACTCCATTCTTCGAATTTAAAAATCGTTAAAGGCTAATCCCCAAAAGAAAAAAAGGCGGAACCGTAAGGCTCCGCCAATCTTGGGTTTCTCTCGTTTAAACTGGCACTCTTAAGGATGCCAGATCGGCGGCAGCTTTTAAGCCGCCACTCAATTCTTCCTCCCTGGACCCGGGCTTTCCCGCCTTCGTCTCAGGGCTACGGGTTAATCAGATTAATTTAGCTTTGCCAAGTTAATTATGTCCATATTGCGATGCAATAAAAATCCCCGACCTTGCCTAAATCATCTATTCGCTTAAAAGAGCGCAAAATTAAACGGATCAAGGATTCTCGATGCGCCTCTCGCAATATTTTATGCCCGTCCTGCGGGATGACCCCAAAGAAGCGGAAATCGTTTCGCATCGTTTGATGCTGCGCGCTGGAATGATCCGCCAGGAAGCAGCAGGCAGCTATTCTTGGTTGCCGACTGGCTTTCGCGTTCTCAAAAAGATCGAGCAAATTGTCCGTGAAGAGCAAGACCGGGCAGGTGCCATTGAAGTGTTGATGCCAACGCTGCAATCGGCAGACCTGTGGCGCAAGTCTGGCCGCTATGATGACTACGGCAAAGAGATGCTGCGAATCAAAGATCGCCAAGACCGCGACTTGTTGTTTGGCCCAACCAACGAAGAAATGATCACCGATATTTTCCGTTCGGGCATTCAGTCTTACAAAGATGTGCCGCGCAACCTATACCACATTCAATGGAAGTTCCGTGACGAAGTGCGCCCAAGATTCGGCGTGATGCGCGGCCGCGAGTTTTTGATGAAGGACGCTTATTCATTCGATCTGACGGCCGAAGCTGGCCGGCATTCTTATAACAAGATGTTCGTTGCCTATTTGCGCACCTTCGCCAGGCTTGGATTGAAGGCCGTGCCGATGCGCGCTGACACGGGCCCCATTGGTGGTGACAGCAGCCACGAGTTTTTGATTCTGGCCGAAACGGGCGAGAGTGGCGTATTTTTTGATAAAGACTTCCACGATATGGATTGGTCTGCGTTTGATATTGATTATGATGACGTGACTGCTGTGGATAAAGTGGTGAAGACTTTTACGTCGAAATATTCGGCTACTGATGAAAAGCATGACGCAACGGAGTTCGATACGCGTGTGCCAAAAGACAAGCAGCTTTCAGGTCGTGGCATAGAGGTGGGCCACATCTTCTTCTTCGGCGATAAATATTCAAAACCGCTGGGCTGCGAAGTGCAGGGCGCTGACGGCAAGAAAGTGACATTGCAATCTGGCTCATATGGCATTGGTGTCTCGCGGTTGGTCGGCGGCATCATCGAAGCATCACATGATAAAGATGGTATCATCTGGCCAGAAGCCGTTGCGCCATTCCATGTGGGCCTCATCAACATCAAGGTTGGCGATGCCGAAGCTGATGCAACGTCTGACAAGATTTATAAAGCACTGCAAGCCAAGGGCGTTGAAGTTCTGTATGATGACCGGAACCAACCCGGTGGTGCCAAATTTGCGGCGATGGATTTGATTGGTTTGCCATGGCAAATCATCATCGGTCCACGCGGCCTGAAAGAGGGCATCGCTGAAGTCAAAAACCGCAAAACGGGTGAGCGTGAAAACGTGGCACTTGATCAGATTGTGGGGCGCTTCACAAAATAATGACGCAAGGCTTGCCAGATACAAAACCGTTTGCCGGATTCGAATGGCAGATTGCTCTGCGCTATTTGCGTGCCCGCAGGCGCGAAGGATTTATCTCAGTCATCTCGCTGCTTTCATTTTTGGGTATTGCTTTAGGCGTGGCCACATTGATTGTCGTGATGTCGATTTTTAATGGCTTTCATGAAGAACTTCTGAGCAAGATTTTAGGTTTTTCTGGCCATGCCGCAGTTTTCCGGACTGACCAAGAACCGATTACTGATTATAAGGTTGTGCAAGCCAACCTCGAAAAAGTGCAGGGTGTAAAGCGCGTCATTGCATTGGTTGAAGGCCAAGCAATGGTGTCGTCACTGAAGCAAGCCACAGGCTCATTGGTGCGCGGCATCAGCGAAGATGATTTGTTGAAACTCAATAATCTGAACAACAAAGATTTGCATACGGCAATCGAAACACCAGGCGTTGAAGACGCAAAACCGAGTTTCAAAGGCTTTGGTAAATCTGATGGCATTGCAATTGGCGAAGGTTTGGCGCGTCACCATCGACTGGCCCTTGGCTCCACCGTAACTTTAATTGCGCCTAACGGGCCAGATACGGTGATTGGAAACACGCCTCGGATCAGGGATTACAAAGTTGTTGGTATTTATAAAATCGGTATGTCTGACTATGATGACAATGTCGTCTATATGCCAATTGCTGAGGCGCAAGATTTTTTCTCGACCAACGATGGCGCAACCAGTCTTGAAATTATGGTTGATGATCCAGATTCAATCGGTGCAAAACAACCAAGCCTGCTCAAAGCTATCAGCCCGGAAATGATGCTGCAAACTTGGCAGACCAGAAACGTTGCATTCTTCAATGCCCTCGCGGTTGAACGAAACGTCGTTATCATGGTGGTGTTTTTAGTGGTGCTTGTGGCTGCTCTCAACATCGTTTCGGGCTTGTTTATGTTGGTGAAAGATAAAGGCAGCAATATCGCCATTCTCCGCACGATTGGAGCAACCAGCGGCTCAATCATGCGGGTGTTCTTTATAACTGGCGCAGCAATTGGCACGATCGGCACATTTGTAGGATTGGTATTGGGACTGTTGGTGTGTGCCAATGCCGATAACATCCGCAATGCGATCCAATGGTTTTCAGGCGTTGATCCCTTCAATCCTGAATTTTATTATCTGGCCCAATTGCCTGCCAAGGTCGATGCGCGCCAGACAATTTATATTGTGATTGCCGCACTCATCATTTCGTTTCTTGCAACGCTTTATCCATCATGGAAAGCCGCCAAGTTGGATCCCGTTGAGGCCTTGCGTTACGAATGAGTTTACGCCCTGCATTGGAACTGCAAAACATCGCCCGCGTGTATGGCGAAGGTGAAACGCGTCTGCAAATATTCAAAGACCTATCACTTACAATCGTGCCCGGAGAAATTGTTGGTCTGGTTGGTCAATCCGGCGCCGGTAAATCTTCATTGCTCCATATTGCTGGCTTGCTTGAAAAGCCAACCGCTGGGCAAGTGGTTATTGCCGGACAACAGTGTAATCACCTCGACGATGAGGCGCGCACGCGTATAAGGCGTATTGGTATTGGGTTTGTCTATCAGTTCCATCATTTGTTGCCGGAATTTTCAGCACTTGAAAATGTGGTGATTCCGCAGTTGATCGCGGCAACTCCAAAAGCTGATGCTGAAAAACGGGCTAAGGATTTGCTGGGGCGCCTAGGCTTAAGCCACCGCATCAGCCACCGGCCATCTGAACTTTCGGGTGGCGAGAAGCAACGCGTCGCCATCGCCCGCGCCCTTGCCAACCGGCCATTGCTGCTGTTGGCAGATGAACCGACGGGCAACCTTGATCCGCCGACAGCCGAAATGGTGCATCACGAGTTCACCAGACTTATTCAAGAAGAAGGCCTTGGCGCACTGATCGCGACGCACAATATTGATTTTGCCAAACGGATGTCCAGAGTGATGAGGCTAGAGAATGGTGCTTTGGTTGAAGGTTAAGATTGGTTTCATTTGCGGCTTATTGCTCCTCACTGTTGAGGCGCACGCAGCCACACAAAGCCGTGCAGAATTTGCCACAAAAATCTGCATCGCAGCCGAACAGGAAGCAAAAGCCAACAACATAGATCCTGCATTCTTTGCGCGCCTGCTTTGGCGTGAAAGCCTGTTTGACCCTAACGTGGTGAGCAATAAGGGCGCCCAAGGTATTGCTCAGTTTATGCCTGAAACGGCAAAGCGCGTGGGGCTTGATGACCCCTTTGAACCGATGAGTGCGGTTAAAGCATCGGCCGCTTTTCTCAGCGATCTGCGCAATCAGTTTGGAAATCTTGGTCTTGCGGCCGCAGCTTATAATGCAGGCGAACAGCGGGTTTTGGATTGGCAGCGTGGCAATGGAAATATGCCGCTTGAGACGCAAGACTATGTTGCATTCATCACCGGCAAAGACGTTGCGGAATGGAAGATTTCAACAGCCAGTTTTCCCATTCCAGCCATAGGCAAGGGTGAAATATTCTTGGAAGAATGCACCTCGTTGGCTTTGCGCAAAATCAGATTGAGTGAGCCTGGAATTGCATCCGCACCAAGAAAGCCTTGGGGTGCGCTGATTGCCGCAAATTTTAATGAGCATACTGCGCTCAGCCTGTATCAGAGACTTAAACTGCGTTTTCCAAAACTGATTGCTGAACGCCAGCCTATGGTAACCCGCAAGAAAAATTTATCGCGCGGAACCCGTAGAATAGTTTTGGTCATGCTGGGCGAGGCAAATGCACAAGACGCACAGGCCACATGCCAAGCCTTGAACGCCGCAGGCGCACCTTGTGTGGTTCGTAAAAACTAAACTGAAAAATGGCGGAAAATTACTTCCCCGCAGCTTTCATTTTACCCGAACAGACTAACCAAAATTTAGACCAGGTGAGGCCTGTCGGAACCTTGTTGGCAACCTTCATCGTTTTCCATTGATTGCCACATTCAGCAATCCGTTGCTGCTGCATCGCGTTTTCGTTCTTCGGCTTTTCCGCAACTTTCGATGCTGTTTCCATAGCTTTCTTTGTAGGTTTTTTCATCGCAGCCGCTTTTGTCTCGGGTGCTGCTGCAGGCGCTTCTGGCTTAGCCATCGTCGCTGGCTTTTCTGCATCAGCAGGCGCAGCCATTTTCTTCATTTTTTTCATCTTCCCGGCAGGCTTTGCTTCCACCATCGTTTTGTCGGCTGCTTTATGCGGGGTGGCTGGATCAGCTTCAGCTTGAACAGGCGTTTTAGCATCCTCAGGCTTGGTAGCTTCAACAGGAGCTACTATCATTTTCTTTTTGGCTTTTTTAACTTTTGGAGTTCCAGCTTTAATTGCCGTTGTATCAGGCTTTACTTCGGGTGTCGCGGCAACGGCCTCAGCAGGTTTTTCAGCAGCTACAGGTTTAACCGGTTTTGTCGCCTCTTGCTTTTTGTCCTTAATCATCGGCTTTTTCTTGGCCGAAGCTTCTGTGGTTTTGCAGCTTTTCAGGAAAACCGCTTCCGTCATATCAGCCGGAACAGTTTTAGCATCCTGCATCGTCTTCCACTGTGTTGTGCAATCCGGCAAAGGGGCAGATTGCGCAAACGGTGCACCAACGATGATGCCCCCGGCAACCAGCATTACAGCGGTGATTGGATATAGCCTTGCAATTTTAAACATTTGATACTCCCATCTATGGGGTGAGACTATTCAGTTTTAAGTGAATCGACAATACACGGTCCACAGACCAACAGTTTTCTTTTTGCCGCAATACGCTAAACATAAGCCATGGCCGACCCCAAATTCATACATCTGCATGTTCACACAGCCTATTCGCTCTCTGAAGGGGCGTTGCCAATCAAGAAATTGGCAGGAATGGCCAAGGCATTAAAAATGCCAGCGTTGGCTGCAACTGATACAAGCAATTTGTTTGGTGCGTTAGAGTTCTCAGAGGCACTGGTTGAAAAGGGCATTCAGCCCATCATCGGTTTGCGCCTGCGCGTTGATCTTTCAATCGTGAGTGATCAAACCAAGCCCACCCAAACCGGATTAAAGCACCACACAACGATTGTTCTTTTGGCTAAAAATGAAGACGGCTACAAAAACTTGCTGAAGCTTTCATCCAGCTCGTTCCTTGAAGTGCCCGACAATGCTGAGCCACATGTGCCTTGGACAAAGCTTGAAGCCTGCGCCGATGGCCTTATCTGTCTAACGGGCGGCCCTGAGGGCCCACTGAATGAAAGCCTTTTTCAGAACCAAATTACGTTGGCGCTGCAACGAGCACTGCAATTGAAAGATTTATTTGGAGACCGCCTCTATATCGAGCTCCAGCGCCACGGCACCGAGGCTGAACAGGCAGCAGAATCTGGCTTGATCGAAATTGCTTACGATCACCAAATTCCCTTGGTGGCCACCAATCAATGCTATTTCGCAACGCCTGACGATTATGTGGCCCATGATGCGCTGATCTGCATTGCAGCAGGTGAAGTGATCG
>JAYWEV010000127.1:0-5047 GCA_043779145.1 Aestuariivirga sp.
TTGATCGGGAATAAAAATGAAAATTTCGAAGCTAATACTAAATATGCTAACTGCAGCTGGCGTTTTGGCTTTTTCAACTATTGGTGCGCAAGCCGTCACATTTGTAACACCGCATGTTTTGCCAACCGACACTTCTTTTAGCGTGAACGCAAACGGTGGCAGTGGTGGTCAAGCATATATCGTGTTCGACCTTTTGGGATGGGCCAGCCTTGATGGCGCAAATTTTTATGAAGATGATTTTACGCTTGCTTTGAACAGCAATAAAAATTTTAAAGGTACCTTATCTTTAGGCGGTGGCGGCGGCAACTGCTTATACACCAACACTTTTGGTCTAGTCGTTGCAGGGTTACAGCCTGACGTCATTACGTTCGCTGGAGGAAATTTATTGATTTCGGGGCTGACAAATTTTGCGGCCGGCAACAACGTCCACACCTTTAATTATTTAGCGTTGGCTTCAGGCCATGCGGGCTTTCAAGGCACGGGCGATGAAGCTTGGGGTATAGACAATTTGAAAGTTTCTTCAGTGCCTCTGCCGCCAGCAGCAATTTTGCTGGGAACGGGCTTGCGAGAAAGCGCCGCAAACCAACCTCAAAATAGTGACAGAAGAAAAACTGTAGTGAATAACTCCAGTTTTAAACAGTTTGTTTTTTTGTAAATCCAAAAACTGTTCGAATTAAACCATGTTGAAACAAAACCTAGTGTTACTGACTTGCGGTTCAATTTTTACTTGGGCAGAAGAGACGCTCACACGGGCCTCACAATGCCGACCAATACCAATAATTCTGTAACTGCCGTTCCAATTAAACCCAGCACAAAACGCGGTGTGTTGATCATTGTCGAGAATTTACCCGTGCCGTTTGATCGTCGGGTGTGGCAAGAGGCAAATGCGCTGCGCGAGGCAGGTTACACAGTTTCTGTTATTTGCCCTAAAGGCAAAGGCCACACATCGTCATACGAGGAACTGCAGGGCATACATATCTATCGCCACACATTGCCCATTGAAGCGTCAGGGGCTGCTGGCTATTTGCTTGAATATTTAGCAGCGTTGTTTTGGGAATTTGTATTATCGATCCGAGTCCTTCGCAACCATGGTTTTGATGCCATACACGCCTGCAATCCTCCAGATTTAATTTTTCTCATTGGTGGTTTTTATAAAATCTTTTTGGGTAAGAAATTTGTCTTTGATCAACACGATCTCAACCCCGAACTCTACGAGATAAAATTCGGGCGCAGAACTGGCCTGTTTTATAGGCTCCTGTGTTTGTTTGAACGTCTCACATTCAAATGTGCGGATGTCAGCATCGCAACAAATGAAACCTTTAAAAAAATAGCCATTGAACGCGGTGGAATGCAGCCAGATAAAGTGGCAATCGTAAAAAGTTACCCAGATTTGGTTCGTTTTCACGCGGTTCCGGCTGATCCCGCGCTGCGTAAATCCTTCAAGTTTTTAATTGGTTACATCGGCATTATGGGCCAGCAGGACGGCGTGGATATTCTCATCCGTGCAATGGCATATATCGTTAAGGAGTTAAAACGCACCGACATCGGATGTATGATTATCGGTTCAGGATCTGAACTCGGAAATCTTCGAGCCCTTGCGAGTGATCTGGGAGTGAATGGCAATGTAACGTTCACAGGCTATCTCAGCGGTGGAGCTCTGCTCACTCATCTATGCAGCTTGGATATTGGTGTCATTCCTGATCCGCCGAGCGCATGCAACGACAAGCTTTCGATGAATAAAGTTTTTGAATATATGGCGCTGGGTTTGCCCTTTGTGCAATTTGACCTCGCGCAAAGCAGACTTGAAGCAGGCGATGCAGGGTTCGTAGCTAAAGAACCAACACCCGAAGCAATGGCTGAAGCAATTATATCGCTTTTAACGAATGAAACATTGCGCCATAAAATGAGCAAAATCGGCAAGGAACGCGCTAACCGGGAGTTTCGGTGGGAAACTGAAAAGCAAACATTAGTCGAGCACTACCGGAAACTGTTCCAGTGAATATGCCCAGAGTGAGTATTATTATTCCACATCTGAACCAGCCAGATTTCTTGCTGCGCTGTCTACAGTCAATCACCGCACAAACCTATGATCAGAGTCTGGTCGATGTAATTGTGGTTGATAACGGCTCAAGCCAACTACCAATTGAAATTTGCAATCAATTTCCGAACTTGAAATTATTGGGCGAAGCAACACCAGGCCCAGGCCCAGCACGCAACAAAGGTATTGAAACCGCCCAGACAGAAGTCTTGGCATTCATTGATGCCGACTGCATAGCTGACCCAAACTGGTTGATCGCACTCACCACGGCATTGCAAAATCCAACCACAGATATTGTGGGTGGTGATGTGCGCATAGCTTACGTCGATTCAAAAAACCTTACTGCGTTAGAAGCATATGAATCAGTGTTCGCTTACCGCCAAAAAGAATATATCGAGAAAAAAAGTTTTTCCGGCACAGGCAACTTGGCCACCACGATGAAGGTCATGCGTGAAGTTGGTTCGTTTCGCGGCATTGAAGTTGCCGAAGACCGCGATTGGGGCACACGCGCCAAAATGGGGGGGAAAAAAATAAACTACGTACCGGATATGATCGTAAGCCACCCCGCAAGAAAAACGTTTGACGAACTCACCAGAAAATGGGACCGCCATACAAGCCACGATTACGAAGAGACATCACAAAGTTTAACCGGAAAATTTAAATGGTTTTTGCGCTCAACTATGGTGGCTGCGTCTTCAATTATTGACAGCCATAAAATCTTCGGGAGTAATCGGCTTGGCGACAACCAATCGAGGTTAAAAGCATGCACCATATTGTTTCGCATTAGATTGCATCGCGCATCGCATATGATTGCTCTATTATTTGGCGGGAGATTGAATAGTACATCAGAAAAATGGAACAGAAATTGATATTAAGACGATGAGCAAAACCGAAGTAACGCATACTCAACCGAAAACACACGCGCGAAAACGGATGTCGGCTACCTATGTTGATCAGCTTTCTGATGCCAGATCGATGCAACAAAATGATCAACCGAACCAAACGATCAACCAAGACCTTACTCAAGAAGCAACTTTCGCTTGGCCATTTGTAATATATCAACTAGCGATCTGTATGCCGATCTTCATTTATGTAGGCGCATCCCGGGTAGCGCCTTACAAAATTATTCTACTACTGGCATTTCTACCCTGCGTTATAAAAGTCATCATGTCTAAACAGACATCTCTGAAACTCGGCGACGCCCTGATTGTCGGTTACACAGCCATATCAGTTTTAAGTATCATCAACAGCCCTTTAACTGAAAGCACCCTAGAACCAATATTATCAACGGTTTTGGAGACCTCTGGAAGCTATTTCTTGGCCCGCGCTTTTGTGAATTCCTCCTCTGCCTTTAAAATTCTCATTCGAACGCAGTTGCTTCTCGTCATGATTGTCGGATTGTTTTCGGTCTATGAAGCTGTAAGCGGTACAAATATTTTGTTTAAATTTTATGGTGCAGCTTTTCAAACATTTGCCATAAGCGATATGCCTCAAAGGTTAGGATTACACCGCGCCCAAGGTACATTTGAACACCCCATTCTATATGGGGTTTACAGCTCATTAATTTTTGGCCTTTGTTTTTATGGATTAAAAACCTGCCATACAAACTTCCAAAGGTATTGGCGTTTAACACTTGTGCTCCTAGCGACCTTTGTATCGTTGTCTACCGGGGCTTACATTTCAATTGTCGGTCAGTTGGCGTTCATCGCATGGGACAAATACATCACTTTCACAAAACACCGCTGGCGGTTGTTGATTGCGCTTTCTATTTTGGCTTACTTTGTCGTCGATGGCCTATCCAACCGCACGCCATTTGAAGTCTTTATAACTTATCTGACGTTTGACACGAACAGCGCATATAATAGGATTCTTATTTGGACTTATGGCATTGCCGAGGTTTGGCGCAATCCGCTTCTGGGAAAGGGATTGTTTATAGAATGGATAAGACCAGTTTGGATGATAGCCAGCATCGACAATTTTTTTCTTTTACGCGCAATGCGACACGGCATAATTGCCGTGTTGCTTCTCATTGGTTTGATAGTATGGGTGATCACCAAACTATCTAATCTAAAAATTGAATTGCAATTAATCCGTGACTATCGAACAGGATTTCTTGTCACAATCGGCGGCCTTTGTATTTCTTTAATTACAGTTGATCTTTGGAGCGGCCTCTACAGCTATTTTTTCTTTCTGCTGGGTTCATCGGTTTGGATGATTGATCGTTCCAAAGGGCTGAGCAACACTGATATTGAACCAGCTTCCATTGGTATTACAAGGCGGGATAGCTGAACCGTGTTGAAAACCTCGATCAAGAAAATCAACAGCCTTATCCCCAACAGCGTTGTTCACAACTCGGCACAGCGGTTGAATTTTTAGCAATGCTTTTCCATACTACAACATTCGCAATTTTCTTTACTCTCGTCTTCATCATTTATTGGGCGACGAAGAAAAGTGTCGTTTTGCAAAATGCAATATTGATTGTTTCGAGCTACGTATTCTACGGATGGTGGGACTCGCGCTTTCTAGTACTGGTGGCACTCTCGACAGTGACGGATTATGTAACCGGAATTGGTGCAAGCGGTCTGATATTGCAACGCGTTGAATATGCGAAATGCACATTGGGTTTGGTGATCCTAGCGTTAGTTCTTTATTTCTGTAAAACTCCAAATCTTGCTTTCATCCTAACTGCAATGTTCGGTTATGCGATTTTTGTTTTTGCATATTCTGAATGGGCCGAACGTTTTGAGATGCAGGCGCGCAAGTCCTTATTTCTCGGACTTTCAATTGCTGCCAATTTGGGAACACTTGGATTTTTTAAATATTTCAATTTTTTCGCCGAAAACCTCCAAGTGTTAATCGGCCAGTTCGGAGGAAATGCCAATTTCACCTTGCTAAAAATAATTCTCCCCGTCGGCTTGTCGTTCTATACTTTTCAAACAATGAGTTACACAATTGATAGCTACCGTGGCCTGCTCCAGCCAACGCGGCGCATTTTGAGTCTTGCGGCGT
>JAYWEV010000128.1:0-32202 GCA_043779145.1 Aestuariivirga sp.
GACGCGTGTCGCAGCTGGGAAGTTCAAAAGGGGTAAGCCCGAAATTGCGCAATCAAAGACCGTATGATTTTTGGTACCCAAAGATTTGCTGAGATCAAAAGCATCTCCGTGAATCAGATTTATGTTTGGAAATTTGACCTGAAGCAGTTCGACAAAATCTTTCGTATATTCAACTGCAAATAGTTTTTCCGGTTTTAATCCTGTGGCCAAAATAGCTTCTGTGATGGCCCCAGTGCCTGGACCCAATTCAAGAACAGGCAACCCAGACTGAATATTAATGACGCTCGCCATGCGCTTAGCCAAGCGGGAACTCGTTGGCCAAATCGATCCGACTGTTTTAGACTTTTTCATCCAAGCTTGGAGAAACACCAGGCTCATTTGGCTTAAACCAACTCAATATCATAGTTTTCAATCACAGTATTGGCGATCAGCTTTTCGCACATTGATTTCAGCGCGGCTTGTGCCTTCGCCTGATCCGTCTCAGCCAATTCAATCTCAAAATATTTGCCTTGGCGCACCCCGTGAACGCCTCCGAACCCTAGTGAACCCAGTGCGCCTTCGATGGCTTTTCCTTGCGGGTCGAGTACGCCGTTTTTCAGCGTAACTTTTATTTTGGCTTTCATCGTTTCTCTTTCTAAATCAATCGCTCTTCACCAATTTTGGCTTAGACCGCTCGGGCGTTTCATTGGCGTGAATAATCCCCAATCGCCGCGCCACTTCTTGATAAGCATCCACCAGACTGCCAAGATCGCGGCGGAACACATCCTTATCCAGCTTCTGATTGGTCTTCATATCCCAAAGCCTGCACGAGTCAGGGCTGATCTCATCTGCCAACACAATGCGCATCATGTCGTTTTCAAACAGACGGCCAAACTCTATTTTGAAATCCACCAGCTTAATGCCAATGCCTAAGAACAAGCCGGTCAAAAAGTCATTGATGCGAATCGACATATGCATAATGTCATCGAGTTCCATGGGCGTTGCCCAGCCAAACGCGGTGATATGTTCCTCACTTACCATCGGATCGCCCAGCGCGTCGTTCTTATAGCAAAACTCAATGATAGAGCGGGGTAAAACTGTGCCTTCATCAATTCCCAAGCGCTTGGCCAATGAACCAGCGGCCACATTACGCACGATCACTTCAAGCGGAATAATCTCAACTTCGCGCACCAACTGCTCACGCATATTGAGCGAGCGGATAAAATGCGTGGGCAAGCCCAACTCGTTCAACTTGGTGAAAAGATATTCGGAAATGCGTTGGTTGAGAACGCCCTTGCCTTCGATCACAGCTTTCTTTTCCGCGTTAAAAGCGGTGGCATCATCTTTAAAATGGACAATCACGGTGCCGGGTTCAGGCCCTTCATAGAGGGTCTTGGCCTTGCCTTCATAGATTTTCGTCCGTCTGCTGTTCATGGAAAGAATCCTTGTGGACACTTGTTTACTCACTTCTGCTTACACGCCATGACGGTTTGAATACAGTGCAATCCGATGGCGGTGGATAATTGGGGCTGGTTCTAGTCTCTTATGCTGCATTGCACAATCAATAATATGGGCACTCGGCAGTTGATTTGCGAGGGCTGCATAGCTAATTGATTTGCCATAGATTTGACCATTGGAGCCCAATAGATGACCACATTCGATAAACGCGAAGCCGGATTTGAAAATAAGTTTGCCCATGACGAGGAGATGCGTTTCAAGGCGACTGTCCGTCGCAACAAGCTTTTGGGCGCTTGGGCGGCTGAAAAGCTGGGCATCTCAGGTGCTGCTGCTGAGTCTTATGCCAAGGAAGTGGTGGCTTCTGATTTTGAAGAAGCCGGCGATGATGACGTTGTGCGCAAGCTGGTTGCAGACTTTAAAGCCAAAGAAGTTCAGCAATCTGAGCAGCAAATTCGTGCTGCGATGAGCGAATTGATGGTTACTGCCATCGCCCAGATCGAAGCGAAATAAGCCATGGCCCTGCATTTGCGTGAACGTCTGGCAACCGAAAAACCATTTCTTTTTTCCTGGATGTCAATGGCTGGCGCGCAATTGGCGGGGCAATTGGCAAGGCTGCCATTTGATGGCGTCACGCTGGATATGCAGCATGGCATGATGGATTTTGGCGATGCTGCGGCAATGATTGCTTCAATCTCTGCTGCAGGCAAACCAGCCATCGTGCGCGTGTTGTGGAATGATCCGGGCTTAGTTGGGCAGGCGCTTGATGCGGGTGCTTCTGCTGTGATCGCACCGATGGTCAATAGCCGTGCGCAGTGCGAAGCTTTGGTGAAAGCTGCAAAATATCCACCCATGGGCCAGCGCAGTTGGGGCGGATACACGATGGTCCAAACCGCGCAGATGACGCCGGGCGAATATTTGGCCATGGCCAATCAATTCACGTTGGTGTTTGCGATGATTGAAACGCGGGACGCATTGGAAGCGGTTGAAGACATCGCATCAGTGCCAGGTCTTGATGGGCTGTTTGTCGGGCCATCAGATTTATCCATAGCACTTTCCGGCGGTGCTGGCATCAACAAGACGGCTGATTATACTTTGGCAGCCATGGATAAAGTTGCGGCAGCCTGCAAGCGCAATGGCTTATTTGCCGGCGCATTTGCCGGTGACGCCGCAGTGATGAATGAATACATCTCGCGGGGCTTTACATTCTTGGCAGCAGCCGTCGATGTTGATTTGATGCGCCGGGGTGCTACAGATATTTTGAAAGATGTGAAGTTATGAATGTAGAGCCGCCGCAGCTTGAACCATCACACGCGGCGATCCTTGACCGCCTCATTGATCTGATCAACGCAGCCGGGCCAATATCATCACAAACCGATAAATACTTCACCAACACCTCGCGCATCGTCGCTGCCAATGGTGATGAGCAAGTCACCTTCGCAGTATTCATGCGCCGTCGTGTGGTGGCAGCACTTGAACCTGCACTTCGCCTCGTCAATCACTTTGTGCCTGATGCAAAAGTAAAACGCTTTGTGGCTGAAGGCCAAGTTGTGCCGTCAGAACATAAGCTGATGGAAATTACGGGTTCCATGAAGGCGCTTTCAGAAATTGAAACGTTGCTGCTCCAAAAGACTGGCTTTCCCTGTGTGAGCGCCAACAACGCTTATGAAATGTGCCGCGCCATTCCTTCGGCAGGTTTTATGGATATGCATGCTCGCCATGGTTCGGGCGCTGAGATGAATATCCTGGCCGCCTATGGTGCTATGGTTGGCACACATGCAGCGCGCAAGGCTGACCCCAAAGTCAAAGGTTTCATCGGCTCGTCACAAGATTTAACCGCGCCGTTTTTTGGAGCAGGGGCCGGCATGGGCACAATGCCTCACGCATTGGTGGGCTACACCAAGGGCGATGTGTTGGCCGCCATGAAAATGTTTGCGGAAACTTTACCCGAAGCAAAATCTTTAATTGCTTTGGTCGATTACAACGGAGAAGAAATCACCGACTCGTTGCGCTGCGCCAAATGGTTTTACGATGAAGCCAAGCTCGATCAAACGGGTAAGAGTTTTGGCATTCGTTTGGACACACATGGCGGGCGCTTTGCCCAAGGGCTTGATTATGAAAAATCAGTCGAGATCGTTGGGCAATGGCTGAATGTGATGGGTGAATATTCGATCGTTGAACAAGTGCTGGGTGGCCGCGCGTTTCAGATGGATCCTAACAATATCCTCGTCGATAAAGTGCGCCGCATTCTGTTTGGTAAAGGTGTCTCAGTCGCCAACATCATTTACGCTCGTCAGGCGTTGGATAAATCAGGGTTTGACAAAGCGACGATTGTTGGCTCTTCAGGCTTCGACCCCCAAAAATGTCAAATTATGGGTGCTGCCAAAGCACCGATTGATATGGTGGGCACCGGCAGCTTCCTGCCTGCGACATTAACCGAGACCTACGCCACCGCTGATATCATCGCTTATGGCGATGTGAGGCGCGTTAAGGTTGGTCGCGAATTCCTGTTGGATTAAGTATTGTAATCTGCGATTATTGAGCGAGAGGGATCATGAAGAAAATCGGTATCGCTTTTTTGAGTGTCTTGGCCGTGCTGGCAGTTTTGGTGGCACCCGTGCATGCTCGTGTCAAACATCACCGTAACCGTGCACCCGCTTTGCCGCCAATTGTTGTTGTCAATGTTAGCATTGCCTCACAAACAATGTCAGTTTCAGTCAATGGCTGGCCTGAAGGTTATTGGCGGATTTCTTCGGCGCGCGAGGGTTATCACACACCGCGTGGATCATACGGCGTCACGCGCATGGCCCGTGAGTATTATTCAAAGAAATATGATGATGCTCCAATGCCAAATTCGGTGTTCTTCTATGGCGGTTATGCCATCCACGCCACAAACCATATTTCGAAATTAGGCAGGCCCGCTTCGCATGGCTGCATTCGTTTGCATCCAGGTGACTCAGCCGAACTTTATGAGCTGGTGAAAGAATACGGAATGTCGCGCACGCGCATTAACATCAATTAGAAATGGCACGCGTAGCTCTCATAACGGGCGGTGCCCAAGGTTTAGGTGCAGCCATCGCCGCGCAGTTTCTGCGGGATGGTTTTGCTGGCGTTGTTCTAGTTGACCGTAATGCTGAGCGAATGGCCAAGCAAGCCAAAAAGCTCTCGCACCTTGGTGCAGTCCACACGATAACTGCTGATCTGCGTGATGATCAAACAGCAGCAAAAGCCGTGTCTCTGACGATGGAAAAATTTGGCCGCATCGATGTGCTGGTCAACGCCGCAGGCAATACCGAGCGTGGCGGAATAGCCGATACCACACCCGAAGGCTTTCACCGCCTGTTTGATGTCAACGTAAAAGCGCCCCTGCAAATGATGCAGCAGGCAACCAAACATATGGTCGCCGCCAAATCTGGTGTAATCATCAACGTAACATCTATGCTTGCCCATGGCGGCCCGCCTAGTATTGGCACTTACTCTGCATCAAAAGCCGCCTTAGTGGCGCTCTCCAAAAACGCCGCCAATGCTTTCAAGCGCGAAGGGGTGCGCGTGTTTGCCATTAATCTCGGCTGGGCATTGACCGAAGGCGAACACGCCCTGCAAACTGGCTTCCACGGCTTGCCAGAAAACTGGCACGAGGACATCGCCGCCCGCATGCCCTCAGGACGATTGATAACCCCGGAAGATGTGGCTGGCCTCTGCGCATTCTTGGTTTCGCCACCAGCGCAAATGATGAATGGCGTGGTGATAGATTACGAGCAAATGCCAATTGGCGTTTACGATGTGCATCCGGCGTTGAGGGTGGACTGAGGGGGCGACAGGCAATGTATGTCCTGTCAATTGCGTTGCTGTACATCGTTTAAAATTTTAATTGTGAACCGGAAATATCGGTCTGTTGCAGCAGTCGACATTCAATAAAACGCACGTCCCTGTAAGTCGTCATTTCCGCGAGGGCGGGAATCTTTGTTTTACTTCCCGCAAAACGCAGATGCCCTAATTGGCGGGCGTACCGACTGGATTTTTTTGTAGATCAATCAAAAATCATAAGAAACAAAAAGACGGGGCGCACCTATATATTCCACGGCGATGGTTGTTTTTTCATGGTCTTGGCCACACCATCTGTTGATGGCGCTCGCCTCAAAGTTCTTTCGAAGGCTTTAAATTTTGATGGGGTCAAAACAAATAAACGTTGATCGAGCAATCGGTCAGTCTGGTCTTTGCAAAGATTGAGAGAAACGAAACCTGACATGCTCAAGCCCTGATGATTGAGTTGAGCATAGGGCGCGGATAATTCAATTGCATTATTCTCTTGAGCTCACCCCAACTCCAACACAACGATCTCCGGCGGCATGCCGAAGCGTATGGGGATGATGCTGCAGCCAAGACCGCCAGACACCACGAGATGTTTGCCACCTTCCACCACATGGCCATAAGCATAACGGTTGCCATAGCTTGAAGGCGTCACGAAAGACTTTCCGAACAAGCGAATTTGGCCGCCATGGGTGTGGCCGCTCAGCGTGAGTGAAACGCGGTCTGGAATTTCGGGAAAAAGATCTGGTTCATGTGCCATGTGGATGATGGGCGCATCATCAGTGATCATCGCCATGGCCGCTGGAATATCGGCTTTACTGTCGAAATCCCAATTACGAGATTTTTTGATTGCAACCATCGACCCAGTGCCGGAAAGCCAAAAAGGCAGACCGTCTTTTTTGAGTTGCACAGCCCGGTTTTCCATCACCGGAATTCCCGCATCTTCAAAAGCTTTTTGCGCCACGGTTGGGCCGTGTTTATTTTTCTGCGCCGTCCTGTCATCCCACCAATCGTGATTGCCGCAAATTGCAAAAGTACCGAGCGGTGATTTCAACGCTCTCGCTGCCTCAGCTGCAAGTTTAACTGGAACTTTGGCGGTTCGAAAACGATGCGCGGTAACATAATCGCCAAGCAATAGATGAATATCGGGCTCCAAATTATTTGCGGTTTCAATAATACGCTCCCAGCGCTGCACGGGCATATGAGGCTCCACCAGATGCGGATCGGCTAACAATACAGCACGCAGTTTCAAACCCGGCGTCCAGCGTGGTGGTGTAAATTTATAGGTTGTTGTGTTCAGCCGAAAGCCTGGTTCGATCACCGCGGCATAGGTGGCGGTCGCAAAGCTTGCCAAGGTGCCATAGCCAATTAAACTCATAAAAGCGCGTCTGGTAATCATGATTTGCTCGTCGTTTCCTTTGCTTCCCCCAAACACCATTGGCGGAAAGCTTCCACCAACGGGTTTTGCATTGTGTCCAAAGGTGAAACTATATGATAGGCAAATTGTGACGGTGCGCGCAGCGAAAGCTCAAATGGTTTAACCAGCCGTCCCGAAGCCAAATCATCGGCCACCAGATTTGAATCGCCCAGCGCCACCCCGTGCCCGTCGATTGCGGCCTGCACAGTCAGAGACGTTTGGCCAAAATGCATTCCGCGCTTATCATCAAAATCGGTGATGCCGGCCGCCAACATCCACATTTTCCAGTTGGGCCAGACAACACCTTGCGCTTCATATTCCAAATGGATCAGCGTATGGCGCAGCAAGTCCTTCGGCTGGGCGAGAGGCTTTTCCTTGGTGATGATGCGTGGGCTGCACACGGGGAAAATCTTGTCCGTAAAAAGTAGATCAGATTTTAAACCCGGATAACGCCCTTGGCCAAAGCGAATAGCAATATCCACGTCATCGCGCTCGAAATCCAGCGCTGTGGTCGAAACGTCGACACGCACTTCAGCACCCGGCGCTTGATCCAAAAACCGGTCTAGGCGCGGCACCAACCATTTGGCGGCAATTGAAGGAGACGCCGAAACTTTCAGCACCTTGCGGTTTTCAAGTCGCTTTATGCGCTTCACGGCTCGGCTCAGCGTATCCAAACTCTCGGCAGCAGCTGTTGAAAGAATTTCGCCTTCCCGTGTCAACGCCATCGAACGGCTCGTGCGTGTGAACAGTGCCACACCAATCTGATCTTCTAACTCTTTGATTTGATGGCTGATTGCAGCGGGCGTCACGCCCATTTCATCAGCCGCCTTGGTGAAGCTCAAATGCCGCGCAGCAGCATTAAAGGCACGAAGAGAGCGAAGGCCGGGGAATTGTTCAATCATGACGATCTTCAAATTCTATTTGATGATGAGAATAGAATTAGTCGTTTGCACCAGCAAATACAAGTAACTATATTCTGATCATCAACAAAGTTTAATGAAAGATTAATGCCGTGACCAAGTTCCTTAACCGTATCCGCGCCGCTTATGCCAGCGCCACAACAGTAAATCCCCTGGCTTCTAGCCTGATCGAAGACAACAAAGCCTTCATGGCGTCTTCGCGTGGTTGGGCGAGGGCGAGTGTTCTCTAATTTCTCGACCGAAAGACCCAACTGGCCGCTCGTTTTTCGAGCGGCCTTTTTATGTGAATATAGCCCCGCAGCCGGCTCTAAAACTTTGTCACCAATTCGAATGTGCACATCAGCCCTTCAGGCATCCAGTCAAAACTAATTTTGCCACCTCCGGCTTGAATTGAGCTGGGCAACATCCTGTGGCCAAAACCACGTTGCGTAGGCGCGGCAGGGGGCAAACCGCCAATCTCGTGCCAAACAAAAATATCGCGGTGGCAATCTCGCTCCAAGATGCGATTTGCGCTCACGAAAATTTGTCCCTTTGGGGATTTAAGTGCACCATATTTTATAGAGTTGGTCAAAAGCTCTTGTATGGAAAGTGCCAAAGTCTGCGTTTATTGAGCCGCGATTTGCAAATCCGGAATGTCGATTAAAAACCGATGGTCCTCGTAATCTTGATGCGCTCTTAAAACGATCCGCACAATGTTGCCGCAGTTAGCACCCTGCCAAGCATTTTCGACTAATTTTTCATGAGCCGCTGCCATTGCTGCCAATCTATCGGTCAGTACTGCAACATATTTAATGGCCCATTGATCTTTCTTAACGCTGGCCCGCGCCAAACTTCCGATTGTCGCATAAAGATTTTTCGTGCGATGTGAAAGTTCATCGATCAACAGTTTCCGGTCCATCTCACCACGATGAAAATTGATTTCATCCAAAATGATTTGCGCAAACTGCTTTAGTCGCCGCTTGTCGTTCTCATCAAAATCAGGTCGAGGTCTGAAATCATGAACACATAACATCCCAATTTTATGACCACTGGGGGTCATCAGAGGTGCACCACAATCGAACCTCAACTTTGGGCCGCCCACCACAAATGGGTGCGTTGCAAACCGAGGATCAGCGAGAGAGTCTACAACGATAAATGGCGCATCGTCTTTTTTCAAAATTGCATGAGCGCAAATTCCGTGCTTACGATCAATCTCTAGAATATCTGTTCCAATTGCCGATTTAAACCATTCGCTTGACTCACCCACCAACGATACCAGAACAATTGGAACATTTAGAACTTCCGAAGCAAGCTTGGTGATCCTGTCAAAGCGATCATCCTTCCCCGTATCGAGGACGCTAACTCCAAGTTGCACATCAACTGTTTCCACAGCAAGTTGTTGGATTCGATCAACACCTCCCCGACGTCGTTTTCATGATGGGCTCAAAACTATTGTTGGGGCAGGAGCTCTCACAAGCGGTGGCTCAGTTGTGGAGTATGGCGAGAGATAGCAGGTTCACCGTACGCTGTCAAGAAATATTTCTATTGTAGGAATTATTTTTTTAACAGCTTGATTTTACTTGCCTTTCCATATTGGTTTGCGCTTTTCGGCAAAAGCCTTAGCCCCCTCAAGTTGATCCTCGCTTGAATAAAGCACATCCACGGTTTTCAGTTTGCGCTTTGTCACCATCTCAAATGCCTCGGCCACTGGCAGATGTGCTGTTTCGCGGTCGATTTCTTTTATCGCAGCAAAAACCAGAGGCGGGCCAGCTGCCAGTTGCTCTGCCAAAGCGCGGGCACGGGGCATCAGTTGATCTGCAGCGACGACTTCATTGATCAAGCCCCAATGTTTCGCTTCAGTCGTGTCAACCACCCGGCCGGTAAACAACATTTCTATCGCCACATGATAGGGAATGCGGCGCGGCAGTTTGATAGTTGCCGCATCGGCCACTGTGCCAGAGCGAATTTCGGGCAGCGAGAAAGTGGCATGTTCGGCAGCGATAATAATGTCGCACGAAATCATAATCTCAAATCCGCCCCCAAACGCCAAGCCATTGACCGCGCAGATCACTGGCTTGTTCAGCCCCTTCAATTGTTGAAGCCCGCCAAAACCACCCACACCGTAATCCGAATCCGGTGCTTCACCCGCCGCCGCCGCCTTCAAATCCCAACCCGGGCAGAAGAATTTTTCACCTGTTGAAGTGAGGATCGCCACGCGCAAATCTGGATCATCGCGGAAGCTTGCAAATATGTCGCCCATGATGCGCGAAGTCGTGGCGTCAATGGCATTGGCCTTGGGGCGATCAATGGTAACTTCAAGAATAGCACCGTTGCGAGAAGTGTGGATCGGGCTGGTCATTTTTCCAATATTCCATAATTTGAATATACAGTTTGTAATTTTGAATCAGCAGAAATTGAAGCGGGCGTAATTAAGTCTTGTTCTAAAATTTTGTTGAAGCAAGATTCAAATGTTTCATTTTCCGCAGGTTGGCAAAGTGGGTCTTTACGCCAACGTTTTTGAATCAGTTTGCGCGCTGCGAAATTATCAAAATTCAAAGATTTAACTTTCTCGAATTTGCCAAGGTCGATACCTGCACCTTCTTTGAAAGCAAGCTGCACAAGTTCGCTGCAATAGATTGCGTCTTTGGTTGATAAGAAAAAAATATCATATGGCAGGCCATCGTAGGTATGTGCAGCTTTCAAAACTGCAGTGGCTTTTTCGGGCTGAAGGTCGTTCATCCGCTTAATGGTTATGCGATTGCCTGTGCCATGTTTGATCCATTGATCAAGTGGCGTTGATTTTACGGGCCCCGTTGCTTCTTCGACGAATACTTGGTTGTTCTCGTCAATTTCGATAATGCCCATGTGGCTGTAAGCACTGCCCGAAGCCATGAGAATGGCGAGACTTTGTGAACTCTGTGAGGTTTGGAAAATGATGTCACCAGTTTTAAGTGGTGGCAAATCTTTGGCGGAAGCAGTGGTGAAATTAAGAATTGCAAGAAGTGCAACTATTACAAGGGGAGGGATAATTATGATAGAGAATATTATTTTTGCAATTCGCTTCATTGTTTTATCCTCAACATTATATCCGCAGCAACTGCGCCGTCGGACAACACGAATAGCGGATTCACATCCAGTTCCTCAATTTGCCCATCATGTGCCGCTGCAAATGCCGCGATGGACTGGATGGCGGCGATGGTGGCCTCTTGGTCGCCTGATTTTCCGCGGAAGCCCGAAATCAGTTTCCAAACTCGAAGTTTGTTCAGTGCACGGATGATTTCTTCGCGTGAGGTGGGAAGCATTAGGGTGACTGAGTCTTTTAATAGCTCAGTGAAGATACCACCTGCACCAATGACCAATGCCAAACCAAATTGCGGATCGGATTTCAGGCCCACGATCAATTCGGCGACTGCGCCTTGTATCATTTTCTCGATGAGAAGTTCATCGCCGAGTTTCGACATGAGGATTGCAGCGGCTTCGACTTCGGCTGCGGTTTTGAGATTGAGGGCGACACCGCCTACTTCGGTTTTGTGAAGGATCGTGGTGGAAGAGATTTTTACGGCGACGGGGTAGCCAAGGGCATTGGCGGTGCTGACGGCTTCCGAAGGAGTGCAGACATAGCCTTTTGGAACGACCAAGCCAAATTTCGTTAATAAAACCTTTCCTTCATGCTCCGTTATTACCCCCAACTCCGTCACCCCAGCGAAGGCTGGGGTCCCGCTTTCTTCCAGCCCCAGAGCGTGTTGTGAAGCTGGATCCCCGCCTTCGCCGGGATGACGGTTTAGGGGGGTGGTATGACGGGTGGAAGAGCGGGGATGACGGATTAAGGGGAGGGGATTGCCCATTGGGGTTTGTGGATGGCTGTCTAAAGCCAAAGAGCGGGCCCAATTCTGGCCGATAAAAGCAGCCGCCTCAAATGCGGTGAGCGCATCATCTAACCCCATCATCGGGGCCATGTTGCTGTTTGCTAAGTCAGTCGCCAAATCGAGAGGCATGGATTCATGCAAGCTCGACACGATCACCGCGCGGGCTGACAGAAGTTCACTGGCGCGGCGAAAAGCTCGCGCGGTTTTCCACCAGGCAGCGGGGTTCATGTGGGGGTGGGTGGGTAGGTCGAGGATCAACATGCCCACATCAAAACCGCCGCCGAGTACGGCCATAAACGTGTTTTGCAACTTGTCTTCATCGCCCCAAATGAAAGTATGATAGTCGAGCGGATTATCAATTGAGACAAACTCATTCAGCGTGGCGGCCACCAGTCGTTTGGTGGTTTCGTTGAAGGGTGGGAAAGTAACATTCTTGGTCAATGCCATATCGGCAACTAAAGCAGCTTCACCGCCCGAACAGCTCAGCGATACAAGGCGCGCGGATTTGAGTGGGCCACCGTGATGCAAAAATTTCAATGTCTCCGCAAAAGCGGTAACCGACGTCATGCGCGCAATGCCATAGCGTTCGAACAACGCATCATAAAGCGTATCAGCGCCTGCGAGTGATGAAGTGTGGCTCATGGTGACTCTCGCACCTTGTTCAGAGCGACCGGTTTTTAATGCAATGACCGGCTTTTGATGCTTTCGCGCCAGAGCAGCGGCCTTTGTGAAAGCTTCGATATTCTTTAGTCCTTCAATGTGAAGACCGATGGCCGTAATGCGATCATCCGTACACAGAGTTTCCAGCATTCGCGCAATATCAACATCGGCCTGATTGCCAATTGCAAAAACGCAGGCAATTGGAAGTGCGCGGTTGCTCATGGCGAAGTTGCAGGCGATGTTTCCAGATTGGGTGATGATGGCTACACCTGACTCGCGGATTGAAATGCCATGCTCATCTGGCCACAAGGCCGCGCGCGAAAGCCCGTTTACAAAGCCATAGCAATTCGGGCCGAGCAGGGGCATGCCGCCCGCCGCTATCAGCAGTTCGTCTTGCAACTCGGTAGCGCCAGCTTCAGCAAAGCCTGCGGCATAGATTACCGCACCTCCGCAACCCTTTTTGCTCAGTGCACGGACGATTTCAATTGTGGGTTCGCGCTTTACGGCGACGAACGCAGCGTCAACTTCGCTTTCAATGTCGTCAACAGATTTTACGGTCGCAATCCCACCCAGCTCTTCGCGCTCTGGATGCACTGCCCAAATTTTCCCCTTGAACCCAAGTTCAAGCGTGCGCCTAATCGCAATGGCACATTCATTGCCACCAATGAAGGCGATGGATTTAGGGTTTAATAAACGTGACAGTGTCATTAGCCACCGAGGGGACGCAGAAGGCTGCGCGAAATGATGTGCCTCTGAATTTCTGATGTCCCCTCCCAAATCCGCTCCACTCTCGCATCCCGCCAAATACGTTCTAGCGGCAGGTCACTCATCAATCCCATGCCGCCGTGAATCTGAATGGCTTCGTCGGCGATCATGGCGAGGACTTCGGTGGATTTGAGCTTGGCCATCGACATATCCATTTCAGTAACCGTTCCTTGATCGAATTTCCATGCGGCTTCACGTGTCAACAATTCTGCCGCTTTAAGCTCCATGGCCATATCAGCCAGTTTGAAACTCACGCCCTGGAATTTGCCGATCTGTTGACCAAATTGTTCGCGGTCGACTGCATATTGAAGTGCCAGTTCAAGTGCGCGTTCAGAACGGCCCAAACATGTTGAAGCGACTTGCAGACGTGTGGCACCAAGCCAAGTGTTGGCCACTTCGAAGCCTTTGTGCAGTTCGCCCAAGATTTGGCTTTTGTGAATGCGGCAGTTGTCGAATTCCAAAATGGAATTTGGATAGCCGCGATGCGAAACATTTTTGTAACCATCGCGCACCGTGAAGCCTTTAATGCCCTTGTCGACCAAGAATGCCGTTATCAATCTCTTTTTGCCGCGCGGCGTTTCTTCTTCGCCAGTGGCGGCAAACAGCACAGTGAAATGCGCTTCTTCGCCATGGCTGATGAAATGTTTTACGCCATTGATCACAAAATCATCGCCATCTGCTCGTGCGAAAGTTTTCATGCCGCGCAGGTCTGAACCCACACCGGGTTCGGTCATGGCCAAGCAATCGGCTTTTTCGCCACGCACGGCGGGCAGGGTGTAGCGCTCGCGTTGTTGGATATTGCAAGCCATCAAAATGTTTGAGGGACGGCCCACACAGGTCCAATGCAGCGCATAATTGGCGCGACCCAATTCTTTTTCGTAAAGACACCAGGTTAAAGTATCGAGGCCAGCACCGCCCACTTCTTCTGGCATGTTGGCCGCGAATAATCCGGCGGCGATGGCTTTGGCCTTCAGTTCATCGCGCAGCTCGGGGCGAAGCACTCCCGTGTCCTCAACCTCTTTCTCATGCGGATAAAGTTCGCCAGAGACAAAATCCTTCGTCGTCTTGATGATCATTTGTTGTTCGTCGGAGAGGGAAAAATCCATGATGTGTTACTTTATGTGAAATGTTTCTGTGTGGCCATCCACGCCGATGGCTTGGCCGGATATCATGCGGGCGGCGGGTGAGGCGAGAAAGATGGCCATGGCGGCGATTTCTTCTGGCTCAACAAAGCGCGCGATCGACGAGCCTTCGATGGATTCTTTTTCAACCACAGCAAACGGCACGCCGCGCAAATCAGCTTCGCCTTGAATCACGCGGTTGATACGGTCGCCGCGCACGGTGCCGGGGCAAATGGCGTTTGCGGTTACGTGATAAGGGCCTAGTTCAATGGCAAGTGATTTAGTGAGGCCGATGACCGCCCACTTCGATGCGGCATAGGGTGTGCGATTGCCAAAGCCAAAAAGACCAGCGGTGGATGAGAGGTTGATAATACTGCCGGATTTTTGCGCTTTGAAAATAGGCGCGGTACGCCTCGCGCAGAGAAAATAAGAGTCGATGCCAACGGCCAAGCATTCGCGCCAATCAGCAAAGTCGATATCATCGATGGGAGCCGTGGGGCCTTTGATGCCCGCGTTATTCACTATCACATCAAGCCCGCCTAAATCTTCGAGCGCTTCATCAAACCATTCTTCGACTTGCGCTTCGGACGTAACGTCAACATAGGTTGCGCCAATTTCGGGATATTCTTCGCGAAAGGCTTCAAGGGCTGCTTCATTCACATCGCAGATATGGACGTGAGCACCTTCGTCGTGGAATGCTTTAGCTATGCAGCGGCCAATGCCAGTGGCGGCGGCGGTGATCATAACGCGTTGTTGCATTTTGGGTTCTCCTAAATGTCCTCTACCGCTTTAGCGGGAGAGGAAGGGGACCCATCGTTCTTACGATGGGGGAGGTGAGGGGAATTGAGGTTCGGAACCACGTTCCCTCACCTATCCCGTTGCTTTGCAACGGGCCCCTTTCCTCTCCCGCTTTGCGGTAGAGGACGTTTCGACTCCCGAGCAAGTACAAGCCCCGCCCCAATCTTATGCTTCTTAAACAGCTTCATCATATCCACCAAGATCGCATTACGTTTGGCTTCCATTTGGGCGACGGATCTGCCTGCTGCTTGGTTTTCGCAGCCTTCGATCAATCTTGTTTCCAGCGCATCGTTCCATTTTGGAAATTTCAAATCTGTCCAGGGCAACTCTAAAGTCGGATCAAACTGTTTCATGAAGTCGCGCATGCCGCCTGGGCCGCCTGCGAGGTGGTAGGTTTGGAAGGAGCCCATGAACGCCCAGCGCATGCCAGCCGAATAGACGATTGAGTCGTCGATATCACCTGTTGTGCCGATATCTTTATCCAAGATGTGCAAAGCTTCGCGCCACAGGGCTTCCTGCAGGCGGTCGCAGATATAGCCGTCGATTTCTTTCTTGAGGCGCAGCACCTGCATGCCGATGGACTCGAAATAAACGCCCGCCGCATCCATTGTCTCTTTTGATGTCTTGGCACCCGGCACAGTTTCAACCAGCGGCAGCAAGTAAACTGGATTGAAGGGGTGCCCGATGATCACACGCTCTGGATGTTTGCATTCGGATTGCAGATCGGTGGGCAGGAAGCCTGAGGAGGATGAAGAGATGATCACATCGGGCGCTGCAATCGCATCAATATCTTTGAACAGTTTTATTTTGAGGTCTTTACGTTCGGGTGCAGCCTCGTGGATAAACTGCGCTTTGCTGGCCATATACGCGAGATCAATTGTGAAACTCAACTTGCCTTTTTTCTTCGGTTTGCCCAAAAGTTTTTCCATCGAAGGCCAAGCCACTTTGATGGCGGCTTTGAGTTTGGCTTCAGCGTTTGGTGAAACGTCATAAGCAATCACATCGATGCCGCGGATCAAGAGACGTGCGGCCCAGCCTGCGCCGATGAGGCCTGTGCCAGCGATGCCGACGGTTTTGATTTTACTCATTTCTTCAATCCCAAAATCTTGCGGCCTTCATCTGGTGTTGCCACTTTCGTTCCGAGAATTTCAACGATCTTCACTGCCTTCTCAACCAGCGTGCCATTGGAAGCAAAAACGCCCTTATCGAGATAGAGATTATCTTCCAGCCCCACGCGCACGTGGCCGCCCAACAACACGGCTTGCGCCACGGCTGGAAATTCATTGCGGCCAATACCGAAAGCTGCCCAGACTGCGTCTGGCGGTAGTTGTGATTTTTGGTAGGCCATGGTTTCTGTGTTGAAGGGTGCTCCCCACGGAATGCCGAGGCAGAGCTGATACAGCGGTGGGCCATCAATCAGCCCTTCCTTCACCAGTTGATTGGCAAACCAGAGGTTACCTGAATCAAAAATCTCCATTTCAGGCTTCACGCCGTAGGATTTGATCAGGCGGGCTTGCTCGCGAAGTTGGGTTGGGGTTTGGATCATGATGGATTGGCCATCACCAAAATTCAGCGTGCCACAGTCCAGCGTGCAGATTTCAGGGCGCAGTTCTTTGATATGGAGCAACCTTGTGGCCGGGCCTACCAGATCTGTGCCTTCGCCCCATTTCATCGGCTCTTCGCCATCGCCTACCATGAGATCGCCACCCATCCCCGCCGTCAGGTTGATGATCACATCGGTGTTCTTGGCGCGGATTAATTCCATCACTTCGGCATAAAGGTTCACGTCGCGCGTGCCTTTCCCAGTTTTCAAATTGCGCACATGGCAATGGACAATGGTGGCTCCAGCGGAGGCTGCTTCGAGCGCTGAATTAGCGATTTGTTCAGGTGAGACGGGAATGGCGGGGTGTTTGCCTACAGTGTCGCCTGATCCGGTGACTGCGCAGGTGATTATTACTTTTGCTTGCATGTTGTTCTCCTTGTGATCAGGATAAATCAAACATATGGCATTTGGAGAGCGAATTCGCCTGTGGCTCACTGTTTTCCGACATAAGGCTTGGCGAAGTGGATTTTCTGCTCTAGTCTTGCAACTTGAGCGGGGGCTTATTCTGAGGAGTTTCAAATGAAACGATCGAATGTCTTCCTTTTAGCTTTTGCGGCTTTGTTTTTGAGCCTTACTTCGGCACAGGCTGCCGAACAAGACTTTGTAAAACCAAAGATCGGAATTTTTAGGCTCGATTGGTGCAAGGTTTGGGCTGGCCAATGCGGCAAACCTGCAGCAGACAAGTTCTGTCAGACCAGAGGTTTTACCCAATCTAACAACTTTGAAGAAGCTGTTGATATTGGGGCTTCGACGCCTACCGTTATTATCACCTCTGGCCAACAATGTGCTGATCCTGGCTGTGATGGATTTACGTTCATCACCTGTGAAAAACCAGATGCGGCTCCGCCGCCACCGCCAGCACCTCCGCCTGGCCCGGCCCCCGGTGGTGGTGACACACACACTTATTATAATCCAAAACTGAGTGGTGCGCGCATAAACTTGTGTGTCAAAAAATATGTCGAGTGTGATGGCGAGTCTGCGGCTGATACATATTGCGAGAGTAAGGGTTGGGATGGCGCGTCAGACTATACCAGTACGGGTAAGCTTCCAGGCTATGCGAAGTCGCGTTACATCGGCAATGGCAAGCTCTGCAAGGGTTCGAATTGCAATGCCTTTAGCGAAATCACCTGCGAGAATACTCCATAACGAAATTGGGGCAGGCGGGTGCTTTAAGCGCCGGCCTGCCAGTTCTTGATTGCTTCGAGCGGATAGAGCAGCATGATGACGTTCAGCGTTAAATTATCGCGGATCACATAGAGCGAAAGCAATTCCATTGCGATTGCGGCGGCGATGGTGGTTTTCCACGGCAGTTTGGATGCGATGAAAAAGCCTAGGATCATAAAGGCGATGTCGCTGGTTGAATTGATGATGCTGTCGCCAAAATAATCCAGTGATATCGTGCCTTCGCGGTAGCGATTGATGATGAAGGATGAGTTCTCCAACAGCTCCCATCCGCCTTCAATGAGGGTAGCAGCAAGAAGTCGGTAAGCCAGCGGCCATTTTCGGGAGATCAACCACGTAATAGCAAAGAAAATAAAACCATGGATGATGTGTGAAAGCGAATACCAATCGGCAATGTGTTGAGAGTTCTCGGCGCTGTTGACCACGCCCTCCCAGAGTTTGACATAGCCACATTTGCAAATCAGCAATCGGCCTTGGACATATTCAGTTACGGTAACGAATGCGATGACGGCAGCAACAGGCAGATAGGGGATGAGTTTTTTCATCCCTCGTTTCTAAATATTGATCGTTAATTTTTTAGATATCGCCAATTCAAAAATTAATCAGTGATCATAACTTATGGCGCTTTTGGCTTTTCTTTGAACAGTCAAAACGCTTTATGCATCAACGCTTGGAATTTCAACCATTTGTACGCCAGCGATTTTCCAGCTTCCGTCTGGTTGTTGTTGCATCGCATAAACCGCCTCATAGCGTTTTCCGTCAGAAGCAGTGATGATCACGTGTTGGGCTGGCCGGCCCAGAGTATCGGTTTTAAGATCGCCGAACACATATTTCGAGTTTTTATAGATCGGTTCATAGCCGCGCTTGACCATGCCCATGAAAGTTTCGGCATTGGGGAAGATGCCTTTGACGATAGGGGCGGCAAAGGAATAGGCAGCTTGGCCGTCGTCTTTTTTGAAAGCTTCGAGTTGGCCGGAGATAACGGCTTCAAACGCTTTTTGATCAGCGCTTTCGGCTCTGACAGGGGCAAGCAGGAAAACGAACAGAATTGCAGAGATCAGAAATCGGAACATGATTTACCTCGCTTTGGAATATGATGTCTTGCATTTGGTACGTTGGCAAATCACAATTGGTTTAGGAGCGTGATTATGGATCATTCAGTTTTGGAAACGGCAGCGGATTGGCTCGGGCAAAAGCGGCAAGTGGCATTGGCGACGGTGATTGAAGCTTGGGGTTCGGCCCCTCAGCCCGTGGGCAGCCAGCTTGTGATCGACGGGGATGGCAACTTCATGGGATCGGTTTCGGGTGGATGTGTTGAAGGGGCGGTGATCACCGATGCGCTGGACGTTATGAAATCAGGTGAGCCGAAGATTTTAGATTTCGGTGTTGCGGACGAGACGGCTTGGAAAGTGGGGCTTGCTTGTGGCGGCAAGATCCGGATTTATGTGGAGCCGCTTTTGTGAAGGCTGAAATATTGCATGCGATTTTAGACGCGCGGCGAAATCGCCGCTCCGTTGCCGTTGTGACCGAGTTGGGATCTAACGCGCAACGCGTTGTTCCTCGTGCAGATGCAGACGAAGCATTGGAAAAGCGGTTTCGGTTTGATCAATCGGGGATTGAGAATACTGATGCTGGTGAAAGCTTTGTTGCAATCCATAATCCGCCGTTGCGATTGATTATCATTGGTGCGGTTCACATTGCACAAAGCATCATCCCCATGGCGCAGGCGGCCAATTATGATGTGACAGTGATTGACCCACGCGGTGCCTTTGCTACGGGCGCGCGGTTTCCGGGTGTGACGCTGATTGAAGATTGGCCTCAGGATGTTTTGCCGAAGCTTGGGCTTGATGCGCGGACTGGATTTGTGGCGCTGACGCATGATCCGAAGATTGACGATCCGGCGCTAAACTTGGCTTTGCGGTCGGAGGTGTTTTACATCGGCGCTTTGGGATCAAAGAAAACTCAAGGCTCTCGGGCTGAGCGATTAAAGGCTGCGGGATTTGATGATGCTGCTTTGGCCCGCATTCATGGGCCCATTGGTTTGAAGATTGGTGCCGTGGGTGCGCCAGAAATTGCAATATCAGTCATGGCTGAGATGACGCAATCGCTGCGGTTGGGCGGATAATGAAGTTTGGTTCCGTTGCGGTTGGTGATGCTTTGGGCTGTGTGCTGGCTCATGCCATTAAGCTGAATGTTTTGATTTTGAAAAAGGGCAAAGTGTTGTCGCAAGCCGATATCGATTCATTAATTGCTGAAAATGTGAAGAGTGTGATTGTGGCCCGGCTTGATGTTTCTGACGTTGCAGAGGACGAGGCGGCGCGGCGATTGTCGGTGGCGATCAGTGGAGAGAATACGATAACGCAAGAAGCATTCACTGGACGAGCAAATTTATACGCAGATAAGGCTGGTGTGTTGTTAATTGATGAAGCGCGGTTGCGCATGATCAATCAACTGCATGAGAGTTTGACGATTGCGACTTTGCCTGCATTCGCGCGGGTCGGTCTGCGCGATATGTTGGCCACTGTTAAGATTATCCCGTTCGCAACACCGCGTTCCGTTTTAGAAAAGGCCCTGGCCATTGTGGGCGATGAACCTTTGGTTTCAGTTGGGGCGTTTAAACCGCTGCGGGTTGGATTGATCATTACAACATTGCCACAGACAAAAGCTTCTATTGTTACAAAATCTGAAACTGCCATTCGTGACCGTGTTGTTGCGTTGGGTAGCGACTTAACCCAAGTGGTTGTTTGCAATCATAGGCAAGATGTTTTGGCGCATGAAATTCGACAACTTCGAAATGTTGACCTGATTTTGTTGTTTGGTGCTTCAGCCATTGTCGACCGAGCTGATATCATTCCGGCAGCGCTTGTTGATGCTGGGGGTTCGATCAAACATATGGGCATGCCGGTTGATCCTGGTAATTTGTTGATGCTGGGTGCTTTGAATGCAGTGCCCGTGATTGGCGTTCCGTCATGTGCACGTTCACCAAAGACCAATGGTTTTGATTGGGTGTTGGAACGCTTGATGGCGGGCATTGATGTTTTGCCGTCCGACCTTATGGATATGGGGGCAGGTGGGTTGCTGGCGGAAATTAAATCTCGTCCTCAGCCACGTGAAGGGCAAACATCTTGCATGTCCGTGCCACGTATTGCGGCGGTGGTTTTAGCAGCGGGTCTTTCCAGCCGTATGGGATCGAACAAGTTGCTGTCTGAACTCAATGGCCAAGCTTTGATCCAACACACGATTGGTCGTCTGAGCAAAGCAGCAGTGGACGAGATTATTGTTGTGACAGGTCATCAAGCTGACGAGGTTCAGGCAGTTTTGAAAAATCGCAAACTGCGCTTTGTGCACAATGCTGATTATGCGGAAGGGCTTTCAACTTCCGTTCGCGCAGGCATTGCGGCGGTGCAAGATTTCGATGCCGCTTTCGTTTGTTTGGGAGACATGCCGCTGATTGAGGCTGCTGATTTGAACCGGATGATTGCGGCTTTTAATGCCGTTGAAGGCCGGTCGTTGGTGGCACCTGTGCTGGGCCGCAAACTCGGCAATCCGGTTTTATGGGGGCAGGAACACTTTACTGATTTGATGGCCTTGACGGGTGACAGGGGTGCGCGGAGTTTGATTGAATCACGGCGTGATCAAATTGTTGAAATCGCCGTGACGCATGATGGTATTTTGCTGGACGCAGATACGCCTGAAGCTTTGGCTGAGATCAAAGCGAAATTAAAATAGTATTATTAAATCAGTTGTAAATTTCTGAAGCTCACATGGCCTTTGCGGCCAATAATAATATGGTCGTGTACGAGAATGCCAAGCGTGTTGCCAGCGGCTATCACTTTCTTGGTCATCTCAATATCGGGCATTGAAGGTGTCGGGTCACCTGATGGATGATTATGCACCATGATAATGGCTGATGCTGAAAGTTCCAAAGCGCGCTTGATCACCTCGCGCGCATAGACTGGTGTGTGATCCACACTTCCGGTTTGTTGCACTTCATCTGCGATCAACTGGTTTTTCTTGTCGACAAATAAAAGGCGGAAACTTTCAATATCTGCATAGGCCATCGCCGCGTGACAATAGTCGATGATGGCATTCCAACTGCTCAGCAGCGGACGATTAACAACGGCGCCGCGCGACAGGCGAAGAGCTGCGGCTTGTATCAATTTTATTTCGGTTGCCACAGCAGGGCCAACGCCTTTGACTTCCATCAGTCTCTCAGGCTCGGCGCTCACTACTTCAGCAAACGAGCCAAACCTTGCGATTAAGGCTTTGGCGATTGGTTTGGTGTCGCCGCGTTTGATAGCGCGGAATAAAACCATTTCGAGCAGCTCATAATCGGGCAGGGCATCTGTGCCGCCGATTTCAAAGCGTTCGCGCAAACGTTCGCGGTGGCCCAAGAAGGTTGCATGATTGGTGGCGTCTTCGAGGCCCTTTGCCATCTCAGATTTTAAACGTCGGGCGATCAAGCCCCTTTGGTGAAAGCGTGAATATCTCGCAGCCGGTTTCCGTTACGCCAATTGAATGTTCAAATTGGGCAGACAGTGAGCGATCTCGCGTGACGGCGGTCCAACCATCGCTCAGGATTTTAACGTGTGGCTTGCCAAGATTGATCATCGGCTCAATTGTGAAGAACATGCCGGCTTTGAGTTCAACGCCTTCGCCGCGTTTGCCATAATGCAGAACGTTGGGGTGATCATGAAACACTTGGCCTAATCCATGGCCGCAGAAATCCCGCACCACGGAGCAGCGTTCGGCTTCGGCACAAGTTTGTATGGCATGGCCAATGTCGCCTAAATGCGCGCCGGGTTTAACTTCTGCAATACCCAGCATCAGGGATTCGTAAGTCACATCAATCAAGCGCTCGGCCGCGCGGCCGATTTCGCCCACAGCATACATGCGGCTGGCATCACCATGCCAACTATCGACAATGAAGGTGACATCGATATTGACAATATCGCCTTCACGCATCGGCTTATCATTGGGGATACCGTGGCAGACGACATGGTTGAGCGACGTGCAACAGGCCTTGCGATAGCCGCGATAGTTCAAAGTTGCTGGCAAAATTTTGTGGGTCGACGCAAAATCCATAAAGAATTCGTCGATAACCTCAGTTGCCACGCCCGCTTTCACCAGTGGTGCAACCTCGTCCAAAGCAACAGCCGTAAATTGGCCAGCTTTGCGCATGGCTGCGAAATCATCTGGTTTGTGGAGCTTGATGCGCGCTGAAGTTTGAGTTTTGGTCATGGTGTCATTTTGTCAGGGGTTTTCGTTTCGGTCAATGTGTGGCACTGGTTGATGAAAACGAGAGGTTTATATCATGCAAGCTCCGACTGCAGCTGTTCTATTGATTGGTAATGAGGTTTTATCTGGGCGCACCAAAGATAAAAATCTAGGCTTTATTGCGGATTATCTTTCAAGCTTGGGCATCGATTTGATGGAAGCGCGGGTGATTGCCGATGATGAAAGCGATATTATAGCTGCGGTCAACGCTTTGCGGGCAAGATACACATATATTTTCAGCACAGGCGGCATCGGGCCAACCCATGATGATATCACGGCTGATTGTATGGCCAAGGCCTTTGGCGTTGGCATTTCGCACCACCCAGAGGCTGTGGAGATTTTGACGGCCTATTACAAGGAAGTTGGACGCGAAGCTAATGAAGCGCGGATGCGCATGGCGCGTATTCCTGAAGGGGCAACATTGATCAACAATCCGGTATCGCGAGCGCCAGGGTTTCGCATTGGCAATGTGTTTGTGATGGCGGGTGTGCCTAAAATCATGCAAGCGATGATGGATGCATTAGCGCCACAACTCACCACAGGTGCGGTTGCGCAATCTATCACGATTGAGTTTCAAGGCGGCGAGGGCGATGTGGCAAAGCCACTTGGTGCTATTCAAGATCAGTTTCCCACTGTGACGATAGGATCATATCCATTTGAATCGCCTCAAGGTTATGCGACGAATTTGGTGTTGCGCGCGCGTGATGGCGATACATTGGCAGAGGCAGCGCAAGCTGTTTCAATTATGGCCGAGGGCTTGCGTTTGGACGGTAAGGCGCGAGGGTGGAAGAGACTTTAAGCGGCTAAAGCCTTCTTTACTTTTTCGGTCAGATCATTGCGCGTGAATGGCTTGTTCACCAGCTCGATGGTGTCTGGCAAATCTTGCATTTGGCGCACTGAGCCTGGGGCATACCCTGACATAAACAGGATTTTCAGTTCGGGCCTGAGCTTCATCGCTTTAGCTGCTAATTCAGGACCGTTCATGCCGCCGGCCATAATTACATCTGATAAAACCAGATCAATGTCTCTGTGATCGTCAATCATTTGCAGGCCTTCATGGCCATTGGTTGCAGTTAGAGTTTCAAAGCCCATTTCTTCAATCATGGCGGCGGCGACTTCGCGCACTGAACTGTTATCTTCGACAATCAAAATACGCATTTTGCGGGCGTCGACAACTGGTGTTGTTTCACTGGTCGTTGCGCCAAGCTCACGCATCAAGTGTTCCTGCAATTCTGCTGGGCGCTTGATCACATCAATCTTTGAAGTTGTATTTAGCTTTGGCAGATATATTTTGACCGAGGTTCCGTGGCCAACTTCGGAATAGATTTTTACGTGGCCACCTGATTGCTTTACGAACCCATAGATCATCGAAAGGCCAAGACCCGAGCCTGCTTCAGGCCCCTTGGTGGTAAAGAATGGCTGGAAAACCTTTTCGATATTTTCAGGGGCAATGCCAGTGCCAGTGTCTGTGACTGAAATTTCAACGTAATCGCCCGGTGTTACTTCTTCATGAGACTTTGCATAAGTGTCATCTAGTCTGCGGTTCATGCTTTCAATCATCAAGCTGCCGCCGTTAGGCGCCATAGCGTCGCGAGCGTTAATGGTCAGATTGAGGATTGCGGTTTCCAGCATGGTTTTATCGGCTTTGACTGACCAAAGGTCTTCGGCCGGAATGATCTTCAGGTCGACCGTGGCGCTCACTGCCTGCTGCAACATATCTTGCATGTTGAGTAGCAGTTCATTTACTGCCAGCTCCTTATTTTGAAGGGTTTGTTGCCTTGAGAATGCCAACATACGGCGTGTCAGATCAGAGCCTTTTTCGGATGCGTCGATGGCCGCGCGGATGCGCTTCAGAGCACGTTCATCGCCCTTGACCAATTGTTCAACCAATTGCAGATTGCCCATCACGACCATCAACAAATTGTTGAAATCATGCGCAATGCCGCCGGTTAGCTGGCCCACGGCTTCCATCTTCTGAGCTTGTTGGAATCTATTTTCCAAGGCCTTGCGTTCAGTGACACATTGGCACGCGCCGAATATTGCTTCGATTTCACCGTTTCTGCCGCGTTCGGGATCCATGGTGACTTGGAAGTATTCTAATTCGCCGGATTTCTTTTTAACGGCGATTTCGAGATTTTTGATTTGGTTGCCCAGCTTGGCAAGCTCTAGCCCTTCCACGAATTTTTCGCGGTCACCGGGTTCAATCATTTTAATGAATGTATCAAGATTGGGATGAACCATGGCGTTAGCAAGGCCGAGGAGCGCTGCCATTTCAGCCGTCAAGCGTGACACGCCGCTTTCAACGCGTAGCTTAAAGCTGCCGAGATGTGACACCGCTTGCGTGCGCTTTAACATCAATTCTGAATTTTTGAGCCGTTCGAGTGTGATCATCTGATTGTCTACGTTACGGCACAGGCCAACAACCTTTACGGGCTTTCCCGTCGCTGGATCGCGGATCAGGCCCGCCGCAGTTTCAATCCACGCATAATTGTCGACACCAGTTCGGACGCGGTAACGGGTCTGAAAAATATCGTTGCCAAATGGAGCGTTCTTGATTTTCAAGTCAATGGCTTTATCGAGATCTTCAGGATGAATGCGTTCGTTGAAGCTTACATAATTTAAAGTGCCTTCGGTTTCACCGAGGATCTCCAGCATTTCCGCAGAGTTGTAAGTTTCACCGGTTTCATAATTATAATCCCATAGCGCATAGCCGCCAGAGCGAAGTGCGAGTTGCAGACGCTTTTCGTTGTTCATGGCGCTCATGACTTGCTCAGCACTGGCGTTTTGACCAATCAACAAAATTGATGTTGATGCCCCGTCTTCCCATGTTTGGCTGCGAAAAATGGTTTTGACGTAGCTTCCTAAAGGCGGTGTGTAGCTGATTTCGATTTCAGGAGCAGCGTTAGAGCCGACAGCCGGAGGAAGATGGCGGGCCGAAATCAGGCCTGTGCCAAACTTCATCAAAGGTTTGCCGACGATTTCTGATTTTGAGCAATTCCAACGGCGTAAAAGCGCGGTTGAAACATCTTTGATAACGGCTTCAGGCATTGCAATGAGCAAAACCTCAGAATTTGCCATTTCGAAAGCATTAATCAGCGCGTCAATCATTAGGTTTGCCTGTCTTTGGTCAATTATCCCGCTATCATCGCTAGAAAGTATGAAACAAGTGTTGATCTAATCGTTGTCATTGCAATGAATTGTGCAAATTGCCATAGAGCATTGACTGATGCAGGGGTTAAGGCGATGGACGAAAAGTGGCAGAAGAGTTTCCCAGTTTCTTGGGATCAATTTCACCGTGATGCGCGGGCTTTGGCTTGGCGGCTTTCGGCGGCCGGGCCATTTAGGGCGGTTGTTGCAATTACACGTGGCGGATTGGTTCCTGCCGCGATTGTGGCCAGAGAACTCGGTATTCGGGTTATCGAGAGCGTGTGTGTCGCCTCATATGACTATGACAAACAGGGACAAATTTCAGTTTTGAAGCCTGTCTCAGCCGATATCGTAGGCGAAGATAAGGGCGCTGGCGTGCTGATCGTGGATGACCTGGTTGATACCGGTGCAACAGCCAAAGTGGTGCGTGAGATGATGCCAAAAGCTCATTTTGCAACTGTTTATGCCAAGCCGCAGGGCAGGCCGCTTGTTGATACTTTTGTGACAGAAGTTAGCCAAGACACTTGGATTTATTTGCCATGGGATATGGGATTGCAATTCAGCCCACCAATTGGTGAACGGGCAACTGGTTAAGGTTAGAAATAGTCAGATTTACGACTTTCGAGTTTTTCTAAAAACTTGATATGTGACGAATATTTTTGCATCGCTTGTTGCATTTGCAACGCTGATTTTTGGCTTGGTTGACCTGAGTTCAGTTCAGCTACGATTGAATTGTAGCAATTGAGAAACGACTGAAAATTGGGTGACATCGCTGCAGCCTCGTCGCCTATGAGAATGTGGGCGGTTGTTTTGAGTGACTTCCCGCGGATCATAACTTCGCCTGCATCAATAATTGCCAGTGATTTTGTTTTGGGCGCGAGATCGCCCACGATTACGATGTTATGGCCGATATTTTTACAAACGCCCTCGGCTCTGGAGGCGAGATTGACGGTTTCACCCAATGCCGAATAATCAAAACGCTCCAATGAACCCATATTGCCAACGATTGCGGGGCCGGAAGCCAAGCCAATGCGCACCGAGACAGGCCATAATCCGAACGGTTTCAACATCACTTGGTTGGCTTCATCGGCATTGAAATTTGAGATTTGGGTTTGAATTTCGAGTGCCGCCAAACTCGCCATATATTGATGATCGCTTTGAGGCAATGGTGCGTTCCAAAAAGCCATCGTTGCGTCACCGATAAATTTATCAATGGTTCCGCCGTTTTTTAAAATGGCATGACTGGAAACGCTGAGCAAAGTGTTGACGACTTTCACCAACACTTCAGGCTGAAGCACCTCACACATTGGGGTGAAGTTTTCGATATCAACGAACATCACCGTGATGTCTCGGGTTTCGCCGCCAAGTTTTAGCGCGGTTGGATTGCTCTCAATTTCGTCCAGGATGGTTGGGGCAACATAGTGGCTAAACACGTTGCGCAACTGCCTGCCTTCGCGTTCCGTTACAAGAAGGCGGAACGCAATGGTAGATAGAAAGATGGTTGCCAAGGCCAATATAGGGAATGTGACGTCAACCAAGAATCCGAGATGCTTGAAGGCATAAGCCGAGGCAAATATCAAACTGGCGAGCGAGACCAAGAGACCAATGACGAGAGGCAGGGGTCTTATCAACGTAGTAAAAATCGCAATCAATAAACCTAACAAGCCTACGAAATAGTATTCTGACCCAACGATCCATTCGGGTCGCTGCAAGAATTTTTTGGATAGTATCTGCTGCAATACCTGCGCATGAATTGAAACACCAGGGATAGCTTCGCCCAATGAAGATGTTTTTGTATCGAGAAGGCCAGTGGCTGATGTGCCAATAAGCACAATATGATCTGCAATAAGTGGGCGCAAAGTTTCGAGGCTTTGAGCATCGAACAATTTGGAGGCCGACACATAGAGGTTTGGATCATCATGACTGTAGTAAACCGAAAACTGACCACTCTCGGAAACTGGTATTTCGATTGCTCCGACACGGATTGACTCGATTGTATCTTCCGTATTGGCCGATCCATTTATTACATATGTGCTTTCACCTTGGACAACGCGAAGGGCCTCTAAAGTTAAACTCGGGTAATAGGTTTTGCCATCAGTCCACAACATTGGAATTTGCCGGGCGATACCTTGTTCTTGCTTTAAATCAATATTGATGCCGCCGATGCCCGTCGCTGCCTGATCAAGGATATTCAAGTTTTGCACGGTTTCTTGCAATTGTGGTGGAGCTCCAAGGGCGGCTAAATTAATTTGGGCGAAACTTGCTTTAGCGAGCGGGGGAGCGGCGCTTCCATTTTTTGCTTTGGCAAAAGCGGTGATGACTGGGCGGTTGGAAATAGCCTGCATAAATATTTCATCGTTATTCGGCAGTTGTTTCCCATCCAACGTGTTGGGCATTAATTGTTTTATCGCAGCATCGTTTAAAACCAGATCGGGTGACATGCGATCGCGCTCAGGAAAGACAATGTCGAATACGATTGTCGCGGCACCCAAGTCATGAAGCTTATCTAACATTTTTGCCAGATCAGTGCGCGGCCAGGGCCATTGCCCAAGTTTTTTCAATGAAGTTTCATCAATATCAATAATGCGCACGGCCAACGGCTTGGCGTCTTGGCGTGGCCAAATGCGCTGCAGCGTATCAAAACCTGCACCTCGCATCGTTGCAATGGTTATGGGATCGGCGATGCGAACTGCGAGCAGAATTGCAGTCATCAGCAATCCAATGAGGAAACCAGGTAAAATACGACGCCGTTTCATTTTGCAGGCGCGTTAAAGCAGCAAAATCGGATTAGGGCATTTCGAATTAAGGCCAAATCCATGCCGTCAAAGTTTAACAACCTTTTCCACCGGTAACATTTCCACGTGAACATGCCGGCGGATCGAATTTTTGGTTTCTGTCCAGTCGTTCATCCTGTTGTGTGAAGGGTTGGTTACACAAATTCACATTTAACTTGAAGGCGGCCCGCAATTGCCCTTGATTAAAAATGTAAGGCAAATTTGCTCTCAATCGCTGAATTTGAGCTTGGCCGTTAAGTTTCTTTGCAGTTCCGTTCTCAGTTGTTCCCACTTCGCAAGTTGGGTTTAAATCAACGCACGATTTACTGGCATTTTTGCTGCACAGCCTGACTTTACCTTGCAACAGCGCAACGCCGGTTGCCTCCTTCACCCAGAAATCAAAACCAGTTCCTCTGATGCCGATTGTGGCGTTTGCGGTCTGAATATCATAAGCGCTTTTACGGCTTTTTCCGGTGATGAAACGAAAGGTGCCGCGCAAGGCTCTGATGGAGAAATCTTGGGCCGTGTTGCCGCTGCCGCGCATGAGCACTTTGCTGATCAATAGAGTTGAACTGGGCCCAACAACCAATTTTGTGCCATCGCCAAAAAGAATTTGTGCATTGCCCGAAGTGACAGTTATTTTGTCGTTTTCAAATATGGGGGAGTCCGCCACGAGAGTTCGGCTGCCGCCGGGGCCGGTGGAATTTGGAGAACCGATTACGGCAACAACCTTGGCTATGGGACCCGCCATGGCCGAAATCGACAATGCCAAAAAATAAAATAAAAATACGAATAAATGTCGGTGGTTCATGGCCAGCGCTCCACGCTCTTTCGAGCCCCCAAGCGCAAGTGTTAGTCCGATTGGTGGCGCTTGGCAAGAATGCGTTTCAGGGGTAAAAGTCGGCGCTATGGATCCCAAACCAATCCTTTGTGTTTTGAGTTTGATTGCTCTTTTGCAATTCAAACATTTCATTTGTGATGGGCCGTTGCAAACCCTGGCCATGGTTGGCCAAAAATCGGTTTATGGAGCGTGGCTGGGGATATTACATTCAGCCTTGCACGGTTTAGGAACAGGCTTGGTTCTGACATTTTTCTCTAAATCAGTAGTGATGCTTGTTGGCTTAGCTTTTGCTGATTTTGTCGTTCACTATCACATCGATTATTTCAAAGAAAATATTATCAAATATTTCCGGTGGAATTTTAAAGACGCAAAGTTCTGGTGGGCGCTTAATGCGGATCAGGCGTTGCATCAGATCTCTTATTTGGGTCTTGCGGCAATCTTACTTACGGCCTGAGCGGTTGGTCGGCCAGCACTTTGCGAGAATTTGATCGGCGCATTTTTTGAGCCAAATCGCGACCGAGAACCTGATATAAAATACCGTTTAACTGACGATCACGCGCAACCACTTTGGCTAAGCGCATTTTCGAAAACACAATCACGCGTGACGTCTCGTCCACAGTTACTCTCGCATTTGCAGGGTTACCCGTGAGGTATGCGATTTCACCTACAAATGAACCGCTATCGAGATAAGTTATAAACGAACCGTCGACCTCAACATGGGCTCTGCCCTTGAAGAGGAAATAGAGCGAATCCACAGGTGCATCTTGCCTCGTCAAGGTGTCACCAGGTTCAAAGTTTTTCCACTCCGCTGCCCGCAATAGTTTTGCAATTTGCGAATCATCCAACCCTTCAAAAGCTTGGCGTAGTGCTGGCGCTTCATCAGCGGGAAGGGTTGCCCTGATCCGGTTCCTGAACAACCACGCCAATTGGTATAAGTTGATGAGGATGAAAACAGCGTCCCATGCGAGGCCTGGATAACCCGTGCCCGAAATGCGGAAATAGACGATTTCCAAAAACAGTCCTGCAACAGCCAAAACCCGCAACCAGAATATATTGGTCAGAAAATACGAGATCGCCAACACGACATATGCCATGTGGGCGGGCAGATAGGTGGAGTCCAGCAACTGATCGAAAAAATTCATGGCCCAAGATCACGCGACGAACAGTGCTTGTCAAGCAGATGTGCCTCGCCTATCAGGGCATTCGCAAATGTGCGGGCGTGGCGTAATGGTAGCCGCAACGGACTTAAAATCGGTAAGGTATTATCGGTGTTCATATAATAAATGTTCTAAAACAATTAGATAGAATTCCGTCTTCCCTTCTGTTAGGCTTACACAACTCTTACACATTTTGGGTCTGTAATCCCGAGGATGGGCTTGATGTCCGATAAGACTGTTACTCACGCACTTCTAGGCGGCAAATTACACGTGTACCGGCGACCTAGTAGTGGGTGCTGGCAGTGTTCAACATATTTGTCTGGAAAGAACCGTAGAAAATCTACGGGCGAAGATAGTCTGGCCAAAGCAAAAGACTTTGCCGAAGATTGGTATCTTGAACTTCACGGCAAACTTAAACGTGGTGAAATGCCAAATGAAAAGTCTTTCAAATCTGCGGCTGAGGCGTTCATAAAAGAATTTAGTGTTATTAACGAGGGGCAACGAAGCCCAAAGTACATCGAAAGCCAAGAGGAACGTATCAACCTTCACCTCATCCCCTATTTTGGGAGCAAGGGCCTTTCAGAAATTAAATCAGACACAGTTCAAGAATACAGGATGTACCGACGGGAGCATTCAAACACCAAAGGGCCTCCAGCCCGAAGCACCATGCATCAAGAACTCGTTGCACTGCGCCAAGTCCTCAAGTCGGCAATCCGGCATGGCTGGCTTGAAAGTCTGCCCGATTTATCGGTTCCATATAAATCTTCGGGCAAGTTAGACCATCGGGCATGGTTTTCACCTGAGGAATATAAGCAACTCTACACTGCTACCCGCAGACACGCGCAGGCGGCCAAAGGCAAGCGCTGGGAGTGGGAATGCCACCAAGTGCATGAATATGTCCTTTTCCTAGCTAACACTGGCCTAAGGCCAGACGAGGCGGCGCGCCTTCAATATCGCGATGTAGCAATCGAGTTTGACGAAGGCACAAACGAAACGATTCTTGTTATTGAGGTTCGTGGGAAGAGGGGCGTGGGTTACTGCAAAAGCACCATCGGTGCTGTGCGTCCATTTGAGCGACTAAAAGAGCGCAACAATCCAAAGCCCGATTCACTCATATTCCCAAGGCCACATCGAGATCTATTTAATAAGATTCTTGACGATGAAAAATTAAAGATTGATCGCGATGGGAGAAGGCGGACGGCGTATAGCCTTCGTCATACATACATCTGCATGCGTTTGATGGAAGGTGCAGACATCTACCAAGTTGCGAAGAATTGCCGAACGTCAGTTGAAATGATTGAAAATTATTATGCTTCGCATATTAAAACCAATCTCGATGCGTCTGCTATCAACGTGCGGAGGGCGCGACCAAATCAACAAACCAAACAATCGTAGTCATCCCCTTGCAAAAATGGCAACTTCTCGCAATAAGGAGCCCGTGCGGGCGTGGC
>JAYWEV010000129.1:0-5026 GCA_043779145.1 Aestuariivirga sp.
CACCCCTAGTTATAATCAGCAGATCTCCCTGCACCAGTTGCACTGGCGGTTTATCGGCTGCGATGCGCACGAAGCAGCGGCCCTTATGGGCAAAATGAAAGCGCGCGACATTTTCATGGGACGGTACCTTGATGCTCCACGGCGCCGTAAAAGACGTGCGAAAATACAAGGTTCCCGAAAGTCGCATGTGGGAAAGTATGTCGCTCAATATATCCATGCCTAATCAGTACACGAAAATAAGAAAACAGCAAGAAATATGTACGATCAGTTGGGTTATTTGGTTTTTATATCATTCAAAGAACAATCAGTTTGTTGTTTGGTGTTTTTAGAGAAACACCCAAATCCCTGGCGAAAACTCACAACCAAAGGAAAATGATATGAAAAACTTTAGAATGCTGCTCGTGGCAGGTCTGGCGCTGACTTTTGCAACTGGTTTTGCCCACGCCCAATCCCCTGCTGAACTCAGTGATGCGCAAATTGCCCATGTGGCTTACAATGCCGATAACATTGATATTCGTTACGCTCACCTGGCTCTTGCCATCAGCCAAAACCCTGCTGTGCGTGAATTTGCTGATACGATGATCCGCGACCACACTGCGGTGAACGAACAGGCTTTGGCCCTGCTAGGCAAACTGAAGGTCAAGCCAGAAGATAATTTTCTGAGCCAATCCCTGTTGGTCGGCGCTGACAAGCTGATTGATGAAATGAGCAAATTGCGCGGTGCGGATTTTGACAAGCGTTATGCCGCGAATGAACTTGCCTATCACAAGGCAGTTATTGATCTGGTTGGAAACAGTTTCATTCCAAACATTGAAAATGCCGAAGTGAAGGCTTTGTTCCAGGCCGGCCTCGTTATATTCAAAGCCCATGAAGGCCATGCTGCCATGATGGTTGCTGGTCTGAAATAATGAAACTGTTTTCAAGACGCAACGTCTTGACCCATGCCGTGGCGGCAGTTTCCGCCACGGCGCTCGGTCAAAAATTGATTGTCGCCGCTCAGGCGCATGGCAGTCCAACGACTCATATTGTCGAGATTCAAAACTTCAAGTTCTCTCCGGATGATCTTACCGCCCATGTTGAAGACACGATCACTTGGATCAACAAGGATATTGCTCCGCACACCGCTACGGCCAAAGATAAACGGTGGGATACGGGCGTGCTCAAGCAAGGTGAATCCAAGAGCCTGGTGGTGACCGACGCCATGGCGGGCGGGTATGGCTGCACATTCCATACGATGATGAAAGCCAAACTTGTGGTGGAAAACTGTATGAAATGAAGCGATGGAGGGTAAAGGTTGCGATCATCTGGCTCCAAACCATGTCGCATTTTATGGTTCTGCGGGCCTGACTTCACCTATAATTGCCTGAATCAATTAGAATGCAGGCTTTTATGACTGACCAGAACCCCCTCATCGTCTTCACCCCGTCAGGCAAGCGTGGTCGCTTTCCCACGGGCACACCTGTGCTCACAGCGGCGCGCGCACTCGGCGTTGATATTGACTCCGTTTGCGGCGGGCGTGCCATTTGTGGGCGCTGTCAGATCAATGTGGGCGAAGGTGAGTTTGCCAAACATGGCATCACGTCGGCGGCAGACCATGTCACCGCCATCAACCAGGTTGAAATCAGATATGATAAACTGCGCGGGCTTGCTGCTGGCCGCCGCCTCTCATGCCAAACCCAGATCCTCGGTGATCTCGTCATCGACGTGCCGCCCGAATCTCAAGTGCACAAACAAGTGGTGCGCAAAGAAGCAGACACCCGCGCCATTGAGCTTGATCCCGCCACTCAGCTTTGCTTCATCGAAGTTGAAGAGCCGGATATGTATAAGCCCTCCTCTGATCTAGAGCGGGTTTTTATCGCCCTTAAAGAACAATGGGGCGTTGAAAACGTCACTTGCGATTTGCCCATCATCGCCGCATTACAAAAAACGTTGCGCAAAGGTGAATGGAAAATCACCTGTGCAATCTATTCCCGCGCCGCTGGCGGTGGAAACCGCCTCGCTGCAATCTGGCCGGGATTTCATGATCAGGCTTATGGGCTTGCCGTGGACGTGGGCTCCACCACAATTGCCGCCCATCTCACCAATCTCTCCACAGGCGAAATCAAATCTTCCGCAGGCCTGATGAACCCGCAGATCCGCTTTGGTGAAGATTTGATGAGCCGCGTGTCATACGTGATGATGAACCCCGGCGGCGAAAAGGAAATGACCACCGCCATCCGCCAAGCGTTGCAGCAGCTGGCGGAAGAAGTGTGCAAGCAATCGGAAACCGACATCACCAACATCATGGAAATTGTGCTGGTGGGCAACCCCGTCATGCATCACCTCTTTCTTGGCATCGACCCCACTGAACTGGGCGGTGCACCCTTTGCACTGGCCACAGGACTGCCGCTCACTTTCCCCGCGCGCGAGATGGATTTGAAATTAAATGCGGGCGCATTCTGTTATGTGCTGCCCTGCATCGCGGGCCATGTAGGCGCTGATGCAGCTGGCATGGTGTTGTCGGAAGCACCACACGAGTCAGATGAAATGATGCTGTGTGTGGATGTGGGCACCAATGCCGAAATCGTGCTGGGCGATAAGCACCGCCTGCTCGCCTGCTCGTCGCCCACAGGCCCTGCCTTTGAAGGCGCACAAATTTCCAGCGGCCAACGCGCCGCCCCAGGCGCAATCGAGCGTATCCGCATCGATCCTGAAACCTTAGAGCCGCGTTATAAAGTGATCGGCTGTGATTTGTGGTCGGACGAAGCAGGCTTTGAAGAAGCCATCGCGCAGACAGGCGTCACAGGCATTTGCGGCTCTGGCATTATTGAGGCGATTGCTGAGATGTATCTTTCAGGCGTGGTCAATCAAGACGGCCTTGTCGATGGCGCAATGGCGCTGCGCAATCCACGCATCGAGCCCTATAAGCGCACCTTCAATTACGTGGTGCGTGCCGCCAAAGAAGGCGCCAACGAGCCTTCCATCCGCATTACACAGAATGACGTGCGCGCCATTCAAATGGGCAAGGCCGCCTTATATGCAGGCGTGCGCCTGTTAATGGATAAGCTGGGCATTGAGAGCGTGGGCAAAATCCGATTGGCCGGCGCGTTTGGTTCGCACATCGATATGAAATACGCCATGGTGCTGGGTCTCATCCCCGATTGCGATCTGGCCCGCGTGCAAAGCGCTGGCAACGCCGCTGGCACGGGAGCGCGGATTGCGCTGTTGAATAAAGCCGCCCGCGACGAAATCGAACAGGTGGTGCGCCGGATTGAGAAGATTGAAACGGCGGTGGAACCAATGTTCCAACAGCATTTCGTTGAAGCCATGGCGTTTCCGCACAAGACGGCGGATTTTGTAAATTTGAAAAAGGTGGTGACCCTGCCGCCGCATAAGGATGTGGTGACGCTGGGGGATGATGGTGGGCCGAGGAGGCCCAACAGGCGGGGTTAAGACAATCTGTTGTATCTTTCGATCAAATAGTTGCAGAAGGCGCTACAACTTACCAACATGAAATAAGCATCTGGCTGATCAACCGTCGATCCCTCATCTAACATGCTATGCCTGATACCGCCCTCATCACTCGTGTAGCCGTAAATTTTCGAAAGGCCCTCTTTCAAAGCAGCATGAATAGGATGCTTTTTATCAACTGCATTTATAGCTTGGGGTAGCGTCGCCTTTTCATTACCAGATATCACTCTAGCAGCAGCTTCCACGGCGCTGATCGATTCTTTGATTGAATTGCGGTAATCAGGGCTAGTTCTGTCGGAGTACAACCTGATTGCAGATTGAATATGCTCAGAAACTGCAGCAAATCCCTTACGAAGCTGTGTTGCGTTTTCAACCGCTTCCAATTCTAATTCATTAGTAATAGCAGCAAAGTGTTCGCCGACGAATCTCTAACCTGACAACTCGCTAATGAGGTGGTCGTTTGTCATTGCTACCAGCAAGTCTCTATCGCTCGTTCTCTCGCATATGCTCAAGATTTCGACACATGCTTCGATAAAGTCGTAGACTTCAAACCATTTTGCCGCAAAGAACCATTTTCGAAAAACATCAACCGTTGCTTGAACTTCGTATGGGATTTTATCAATCGGCCATTTGAAAAAGTTTACATAAGCTAATCTGGAAAAATTCTTGATTTCACTTTCCACAAACCTCCAAGATCTATCATGTGAATGATCTTGTCGAAGCGCAGTACGAATGATTGTCGACCACAAAGAATTTCGTAATGGCTCGTCGATGTTGTCTAGTTGAATTTCAATTCTTGCTGGTTTGTTTCCGGTTCGCTCGGAGAAACGCATTTAATCAATGTTTCCTGTTATGTTTGTCGCGAAGACAATTACAGAATTATTATGATCTTACCAGTCCCCGCACCCTCCCACTTCGCTGCGCTTCGCGGGCCCCACCCTCGCCCCAGCGGGGCGAGGGAAAGTAAGGCAGAATTTGCAGCTCACTTTCCCTCTTCCCGTTGGGAAGAGGGTTGGGGCCTGTCCGGCGTAGCGCAGCGAAGACGGATGGGAGGGTGAGGGGCCTTAAGTCAAGTTCCGCATTATCGTTTCTAGCACCGGCCCCAGATCGCCAAAGATATCTTCATTGCGAAATCTAGTCACGCGGTAGCCTTCGCCTTTCAAGAATTCCGTTCGCGCCACATCATGCGCCACCTCTTCAGCGGTCTCATGCGTTACACCATCAATTTCAATGATCAGTTTTTTGGCGCGGCAGACAAAGTCGGCGATATATGGCCCGATGGGTTCTTGACGCGCAAATTTGAAATTATTTAGTTGGCGGTTACGTAAGTGATACCACAGGATTTTCTCCGCGGCAGTAGCTTCACGGCGCAGTTCTCTGGCACGAAAAAGTGTTGTGGGGTCTTTCCGCATGAGACCTAACCTAAGGCCCCGCACCCTCCCATTGCAAGCGCAATGGGCCCCAACCCTCTCCCCAACGGGGCTATCATATTCACACATCTCTGTGCAGAGCGTTTCCGCTTGCGAAAAAAACCAGTAAAATAGGGCTTTTTTTGTAAGTCCGAAGATACGACTTT
>JAYWEV010000130.1:0-4998 GCA_043779145.1 Aestuariivirga sp.
GCTCAGTCGATGCCTATGCCCTCGACGTGAACACCACAACAGGTGCCAAAACCTATCGGTTTTTATTCACGCCAACAAAGGTCAACGGCCCACGCGGGCGCTTTCGCTTTATCATAGGAAAGGCAGCGGGCGTGTTGTTTGCAGGAGGCGCAACAATGGGCGCCACGCGTGAATTGGCAATACACGTCCATAGCAGCAGCGAGTCCCCAGTCGCACACTTGACTGGCACTACGGTTGTGGAGCCCAAACCACCCATATCACCACCACCTCCGGGCACGGTGTCCAATGGATTGATTGCCAATCAATATATCGCACCTGTTGGTGAATATATTTTCCCTGAGAGCTTGGTACCCGGCCTTGTCGCTTTGCCCAATAACTTTGAGTGTTTGGCGTTCTTGCAATTGGGCTCTGGTCCTTTGACAACTTCTACAAATATTGGCCCCGCCGTTGGGCGCCTCGTTCCGTGGCCTGGAGGTCCGACAGCAACAACATCCCTGTTCTGCGGCCCTTGAAAAAATCAAACACAGGAGGTTTCGATGTCAACAACCGTCTCATTCATTTCCTCTAATCCGAGCCAAGTGCCTGACAACACCGCTGCGGCAATGGCAGTAGTCAACGCAAATGATAATTTCGAATGGCTTAATGTTGCCGCATATGGCGACCATGGCACATGGTTGAACGCCGCAGGTGGCGTTCCAGCAGTGTCTGTTGGTGGTTTGAATGCTGTGCTGGCAAATCCCGGTCCTGGCCATCATTATGTGTTTCAGCAAGGGCGCCCACAAGATGGCTGGGCAGGAAATTTCACCATCGGAGACTCCGTTCTATGTACGGAAAGAAGCACCGGAAAACTCACAATCAATTTGGAGAGTCCGATCTCAGCCTTTGGAACACAAATTCAGCCCAAGAGTTACATCGGAGACTTCAACGCAACGGTTAAGCTCTATTGCGACGACACCGTCACCAACTCTCAATCGTTCAAAAATTCTTTTCTAGGTATTTCGAGTTCTACTGGCGACGGCAAAGCCTTGGTAATTGGGGCAAGCGCTTCACGCAAAAACATCATGCGAATAGAATTTGCAGTCTACGACTTGAATTGGAAGGCCATAACACTGGGCATAAACAAGTTGCTGATCAGAGTCTAGCTCGGATAAAAGACGTTTGACAAAATGGACAAGACAACCTGATTGAGCGGCAAAAAATAAGTTTTACCTAATTTTACAGCCAAGAAATGCTGCGCCATTGCCGCGATTTTAAGTTTTGGCACACAGGTATTCCGCTCTTGATGCTGTGGACGGCTCTGCCCCAAAGTGTGCAAATATCTTTGGGTCGGTTGCCGCAGAGGTGATCATGATTCGAAGGAGATAGATATGTTGGAAGTTACAACGATTGGTCTCGATATTGCGAAGTCGGTTTTTCAGGTGCACGGCATTAATGATGAAGGTGAGGTTGTTGTTTGTCAGCAATTGAAGCGTTCTAGACAGTGTCCTTGAATTAACGAAGCCATAACATGATAGCGGCGAGTTGGCACTCGGCTTGGAACGATGCGGTGGTTTTTGCATATCGGGTTGCGATGGATCGCCAAGCCTTGAACTTCAGGAATGTGTTTTCGATGGTGTGGCGCAGCTTGTAGAGATATTCGTCGTATTCGCGCTGGACTTTCCGGTTGCGTTTCGGTGGGATCACGGCTTCGGTTTTGCGGCGTTCGAGCAGCTCCAGCAAAGCATTGGTGTCATAGGCTTTATCTGCCATCAGGCAGGCGCTCGGCAGGCCCTCAATCAGGGCCTCTGCCTGCGAACAATCAGCCGTGTTGCCGTCAGTGATGATCATCTTCACCGGGAGGCCGAGGGCATCGACCGCCAGATGCAGTTTGGTGTTCAGGCCACCCTTGGTGCGCGCGAGGCTTTGGTTCCCCCTTTTGCGCCCGCCGCATGCGGGTGCGCTTTGATGTGGGTGGCATCAATCATCAGCCATTCCAAATCGGGATCATCGGCGACCAGTGCCAGCAGCTTCGCAAAGACGCCAAGATCGCGCCAGCGGTAGAAACGGTTGCTGACACTCTTCCACAGACCAAACTCGGGCGGCAGGTCGCGCCATGGTGTTCCTGTTCGCAGCTTCCACAAAAGGGCATTTAAAAACAGCCGGTTATCCTTTCCGCGGCAGCCTCGGTTGCCCTTCGACCCAGGCATGTGAGGCTTTAAATGCAACCAAACATCGTCGCTCAAATCATGACGCCGCAAATCAGACATGGAGGTCTCCTTCCACCCCACATACCCACAACTTGGTTAACGGAGATTCAATTCAAGGACACTGTCTAGATGCTGAACTGATCGGAATTGGAGGCATTAATGAACCTAGAAAAGTGTTGGTGATCGTTTCAACAGATTTTAAAGATCAAAATATTCAATTATCGCGGTCCGTCTGTACGTATCCAGCTGACGGCACCTCAATTTGTAGAGATTTTGATACTGGGAAATTGGTAGGCGTGAAACATTCAAACCAATGAGAAAGCTGATTGCAAAAATCACTCACAAGTCTAAGTTCGATTTGACATATTGAGCTGATTTTAGCTGCTAAATTGGTTGCTGGCGTTTGCACGGCCGTGCTCGGTGCGACAACTACCTCGTCGGATTATTTTGGAAACGAACGTAGTGCTCGCCGCTCTCTAGGTAATGCGTGTAGGAAAATGGCTCATGTTGGATTGCGAGTCGATTGAAGTGCACCCGAAATGCCTGCTTTCCGAAAAGCCTAATCTGTATGATTGCGTGCGGAGAATTTCCCTCGAAAAATATGCCGTGAAAAGGTGCTACTTGATTTGCTTCCAATATTTCAACACGGAAAGCATCAGAATCGCGCTGCAGATTTTTCAGTACGTCGCGGATTTCATCAAGTTGAGAGGTGCGATTGTAAATAGCTTTTCCAACGAGAAGGGCCGCGAATGCATAAGCGATCTTAACAAATAGTAGAAGGTCGACTTTGGGAGCCTCGAAGTATGGACCTGCGAGATGAGCCACAAGTTTCTTCGCTGCTAATCCGGATGACATTTCTACCACCTCACCGGGCTCTGCGATTAAATAGTCGGCGATTGCCTTTTCAAGTTCGTCATTGCTTAACCCTTGAGCTCGCATTCTTCCACGAAGTGACTCAATCGCTTGGTCTTCAGGCGCAATGACCGACCCATCCGGCATGTGGTGCCAATCTCCCAAAATACTGCCGCCCCGCTTGGTGCCAAGAAGCATCGCCACGTCGGTGTGGATGCGATAGCGTTGGCCTTCCTCGATATCGGCGACGAGGCTCGGAATTGAATCTTCAAGCGCACTCGCTGCGGAACGAATGGCTGGATCTTTTTTTGCGCCCGCATCTATTTTGTGGCCGAAGAAACTATTGCAACGCTTGCAAAGGAATTTGCTTGCGAGTCTGCCTTTCAATGCGTCAGGAATCACATGCTCAAGCGAGAGCTGGCCGTGTTCAAGGCAAATGATGCAAGCATCTCCGGCCCACTGTATGACTTTGATTCGATTATTAACGCTCACAAGCTGACGATAGCATGTGACGCTTCGGGACCGCCGAAGAAAAAACTAGGGTCAAACTGCAATTTCCGTTTTTGGCCCTTCGTGACGTTTTGACGGTCGCTACATCTCGTCAGCAGTTGCGCATAAAGGAGACACTGCCTTCCATAACAACTAAAAAAATAATAGCTTGCACGTTTCATGTTGCTAATTTCATGGCGATTGCGAATATCGCCGAAAGCTTTCGTGCTATCAGCCTCTAAGGCTTCTATTTCTTAGCGGCGTTCATGGGATCGCGTAGTCTGAGTGGAACGAAAATTGAATATTCGAAGCGGGGATAGCATTGACAATTAGAGCATCACACTTTCAATTGAATCCATATCCGGCAGCAGTGAAGTAGTTTGAACATTCTTCTGGCGAGAAGAGTTTGCAGATATCCCCGATTGCTTTCCAGAGATCGTCGATTGTCCTTGCAGCTATTTTGCGAAGATGCGCTTTGAGTTTTGAGAAGGCCATTTCGATGGGGTTGAGGTCGGGGCTGTAGGGCGGCAGGAAGAGCAGCCAAGCGCCCTTGGCGCGGATGACGCTTTCGGCCCACGCGCTTTTGTGGCTGGAGAGGTTGTCGAGAATGACAACATCGCGAGGCTGGAGTTTGGGTGCGAGTTGGGTTTCAACGTAGGTGTTGAAAATGGCACGGTTCATAGGTGCATTTATAATCCAAGGTGCCACCAGGCCATCACATTTGAGCCCCGCCACAAAAGTTTGGGTGCCCCAGCGGCCAAAGGGAGCTGCACTGTTCAAACGGCTGCCTTTTAATGAACGCCCGCGCAATCGGACCATCTTGGTGTTGGTGCTTGTTTCATCAAGGAAAATCAGACGCCCGCGCTGCTCACGCATGATGGGTTGGCGTGCCTGTTTCCATTCAGCCCGCGCTTTGGCCAGTTCAGGCCTGTCTTGTTCGCTTGCCCGAAGTGTTTTTTTTTAAAGCTGAACCCTTTGTCGATCAGCCAGCGCGACAGCGATTGAGGGCGCACCTCAATGCCTTTTTCTGCCAGCAACACAGCAGCAAGTTCAGGCATCGTAATATCATGCGACCGCTTCACCGTTGCCAGTAAAAACGCCTCGACTGCATCAAGTTTGCCGTGACGCTTGCCACCCCGCGCGCGTGGTTCCGCAGAGCCCGTTTCACGGTACAAAGACATTAAATTCACAGCGAAAGACACCGATGTTCCAAAGTGATCTGAAGCCTCATGGCACGAATGACCAGCTTCAATGAAACCAACAACACGTTTACGCAAATCGTTCGACAAAGCTTGTGGCATGGCAAATTACCTCCACAAACCTTGAATCACATCCCAACTGATTTGGGAACCCAATGCCGATTCTATTTGAAAATGTGTTGCTCTAAAACAAAGAATGCGACTTACTTCAGATTTTCAAGCTGTGGAACATAACCTGGCGTGTCTGGCTTCATGAGAGGCTTATTTGGCAA
>JAYWEV010000131.1:0-13127 GCA_043779145.1 Aestuariivirga sp.
CCCGATACACTGGCCTTCGCAACATGGGTGATCGCAAGGCTCGGAGCATGGACTGGTTACTACAGCAAGCCAGGCCCAGCAACTTTAGCCAGAGGACTCCAGAAATACCACGCCATCAAGTATGGAGCGCAGATGGCATGTGGAATTGTGTGAATCGGATAGGGGATTGCCGGGGCGGTTCAGTCATCGATGCGAGCAAGGAGCAGCTCAAAGCTGCACCAACCTACGATATCAAATCAAGAACTTACATGAACTAATTTGGTATCGGGTTAATTCATATAAAAGAAGGCTGAGAGATCGGCCTTCTTTTGTTATGAACGCAGTAAAAATGATATCCGGTCTATCACGCGACGGAACAAATTCTCGCTTCCAGAGTTATTGTCTTGCGGCTTAATGAACATTGGAGTGGAAGAGAGCATGACGAAGATTTTTGGTAAGTCTGCGTGGCGAGAAAATTCCGCGCTGGACGAGCCTGAATCAATAAGTTCTGAAATATTTGGTATTGATCGCTTTCACCAGCATGCACGAACTTTGGCCGAAAGCCAAAAAATAACAACGTCACCAAAAGATGTTGTGTCAATTATCGTCAGACTTGATGCTAATGCAGCGGCATTGCTGAAAGCGTATCGCGAAGTATGCGCCACCGTAGCTCACGGAAAACCAGTCACGCCAGCAGCAGAATGGCTGATTGATAACTACAGTCTCGTCGAAGAACATATGCGTCAGACACGCGCTGATTTACCATCAGGATTCTATCGTCAACTGCCGAAATTGGCCGAAGGCCCACTGGCTGGCCATCCCAGAATTTTCGGTATTGTTTGGGCATACGTGGCACACAATGATAGTCAATTCGACCCGGCAATTCTGGCCGATTTCATCAATGAGTATCAAAAGGTTCAGCCTTTGACCATAGGCGAACTGTGGGCAGTTGCAATCAGCTTAAGGCTAATTCTCATTGAGAATCTTAGACGTGTGTCACAGCGTATTTCAAAAGCCAGACAAGATCGTGAAAAAGCCGATGAAATTGCCGATGCACTATTAAATAACACTAATCAAAGTTCATCTTTCCAAAATATTTTGACGGAACAAGGCGAGCCTACTGTCACACAGCCATTCGCAGTGCAGCTTATTCAACGCTTACGCGATCAAGATGATATAGCTGGCGAAGCACTGTCATGGCTGAAAGTAAAACTCGAAAAAGATGGCAAGACAACTGAAAGCACGGTGAGCGATGAGTATCATACGCAGAGTGCTGCCAACGTAACCGTCCGCAACATTGTGACCAGTATGCGCCTTATAACCGATGTAAATTGGGAATCATGGTTCGATAGTGTTAGCCTCGTGGATAAACTGCTCCGCACACATCCTATCTATGGAGCGATGGATTTTCCCAGTCGCAATATTTACAGAACAGCCGTTGAAGATTTTGCGCGCAATAGTGGCATAGATGAATTGGAGCTGGCACAACGTGCTTTAGATGATCAAAGCCATGAACCCGGTTTCTATCTGCTTGGCCCCGGACGAAATGAATTTGAAAAGAAATTAAACTTTGTGCCCGGTCTTTTGCCCCGTTTTCGAGCTGCGCTCAAAACGATGGGGTTGTTTGGCTATTTAGGTGGAACTACACTGATTACGTTGGCAGTTCTCAGCTGTGCATTTTTTACAGCACTTTGGCAAATGCCGTGGTTTATAACAGTGTTACTATTAGCTTTGGTAACATTTCCTGCATCAGAGTTTGCTCTGAACATTATCAATTTTATTGTTACAAAGCTTATGCCTGCCTCAATAATACCAGGTTTGGCCTTACGCGAGGGTGTAACGCCTGATCTAAAAACCTTAGTTGTAATTCCAACTCTTTTGACATCGCACGACGACATCGAAGAACTTGTAGAGCGTCTCGAAGTCCACTTCCTATCCAATGCTGAGGGCGAAATTAATTTTGCGTTGCTGACGGATTGGACAGACGCCGACACTGAAACAAAATCAAGTGACTTGGAGTTTTTAACTGCCGCATTGGACGGAATTAACGCGCTCAACAAGCGCCACAATACCAACCGATTTTTTCTACTTCATCGTCACAGAAAGTGGAATGCCCAACAAAGCCGGTGGATGGGCTGGGAGAGAAAGCGCGGCAAATTGCATGAGCTCAATAGGTTGTTACGTGGGGCCACTGACACGAGCTTTTCAACTATTTCTGCCGAGCTACCCACCGACATAAAATACGTTATCACCTTGGACGCAGATACCAAGCTACCAAGAGATGCCGCCCGCCGTCTCATTGGCAAAATTGCTCATCCTTTAAACCAACCATATTATAATCAAGCACAAGGAAGAGTGACCAGCGGTTTCGGAATTTTGCAACCACGCGTTACGCCCTCATTGCCAGTGGGACATTACGGCTCTGCATTCCAACGGATATTCACAACATCGCGCGGTATTGATCCGTACGTTTTTGCAGTTTCTGATGTGTATCAAGATCTTTTCGGCGAAGGGTCGTTCGCTGGTAAAGGCATTTATGAAATTGACGCATTTGAAGCAGCCTTGGCTAACAAGATCCCTGAAAATACCTTGCTTAGTCATGATTTGTTCGAAGGTATTTTTTCACGTGTAGCTTTAGTCACCGACATCGAAGTGGTTGAGGAGTTTCCCGAGGAGTACGCTGTTGCCGCTGCACGTCAGCATCGTTGGACCCGAGGCGATTGGCAACTTTTACCATGGATGCTTGGCCGCAGATTAAATTCTATTACCGCAGTTGGGCAATGGAAAATGACCGATAATCTGCGCCGCTCGCTCAGTCCTATCGCAACAATTCTCACTTTATTTTTTGCATGGTTGTTGTTACCGCTGGCCGCAGCTATTTTTTGGACAGATTTAGTGGTTCTGTTGCAACTACTACCGGCGTTGTTTCCTGCGATAGCGGGCGCATTGCCGCGCGATGAAAAACTAACATTTCTCAGCAGATTAAAATCATCATTGGAGGACTTTGGTCATGCTCTAGCTCTAACAATCTGCTCAATATTGTTCCTTGGGCATAACGCAGGATTGATGGTAGATGCGATCATACGCACTATCTACCGCCTGACTTTTAGCCGTAAAAACCTCCTCGAATGGACAACAGCTGCGCAAAGCGCGTCAAGCCACAGCAATTCTTTGGGTGGAAGCTATAGTCTTATGGCATCAAGCGTGATAGCCAGTGCATTGGCTGTTGCAGTCGCTTGGTATCGCGGCGGTTCGACTTGGATTCTCATAACACCATTCGCCGTTGCGTGGCTTGTCGCACCAGCAATCGCAGTGTGGATCAGCCGTACAGAGGTAATTGAAAATGCCTTGGCTTCTTCCCCTGAAAATCGCAGAAGCCTGCGCCTCGTCGCACGCAGGACTTGGCGCTATTTTGAAAATTTTGTTACTGCCGAAGACAATATGTTACCTCCGGATAATTTTCAGGAAACTCCTAAACCAGTCATAGCTCACCGCACTTCGCCAACCAATATCGGCCTATATCTACTATCAATTGTGAGCGCCCAGAAATTTGGCTGGTTAGGGTTGGGAGACGCTATTTCTCGGATTGAAGCCACGCTCGCCTCGGTGAAGAAATTAGAAAAATATCAAGGTCATCTTTATAATTGGTACGATACGTCTGACCTCAGAACTTTAGAGCCAAGATATGTTTCAACAGTTGATAGCGGCAATCTTGCAGGGCACCTCATTGCACTGTCAAATTCCTCCACAGATTGGTCAATGCAACCAGCAGATCCTAAGGTGTTACTAGAGGGCATAGAGGATGCGCTGGATGTACTGCTGGAAGAACTGATTGCCATCCCCAACGATCGACGCGCTTTACGCCCTTTGCGTAAACAGCTGGAACAACAAGTAACCGCACTGCGTGTGACCTTGCGGAATGCAGCTGAAACGCCAGAAATGATTTCAATGCGGTTAGTGAATTTTGCACTTCAGGCCAATAATATTCACGTAAGTGCGACTGATTTAGCAGCGCGGGTTAATACCAAGCAGTCTCAGGAAGTTGTTCACTGGGCAGACACTGTAAGGCAAACAATAGAAAGTCATTTCAACGACACGTCTTTGGTCAAAAGTTCAACTAAAAAGCGCCTTGAAAATCTAAGCGTTGAAACACACGCTTTGGCGGTGGGGATGGAATTTGATTTCCTGTTGGATCCACGTCGCCAATTGCTATCGATAGGTTACCGTGTGACAGAGTCGGCTCGCGACGAAAGCTGTTACGATATGCTGGCTTCCGAGGCGCGACTGGCAAGTTATTTTGCAATCGCAAAAGGTGATCTGAGAACAAGGCATTGGTTCAGGCTGGCTCGTCCTGTTACTGCTGTGAAAGGCGGAGCAGCGCTTGTATCGTGGTCAGGCTCGATGTTCGAATATTTGATGCCATCACTCGTGATGCGTGCACCGAGTGGAGGACTGCTTGATCAAACTGCTCAGCTCATTGTCGAACGCCAGATGTCTTATGCTGCTTCCCATGGCGTCCCATGGGGCATATCGGAATCAGCTTTTAACGCACGCGACATTGAATTTTCATATCAATATTCAAATTTCGGTGTGCCAGGCCTCGGTCTGAAACGCGGGCTACCTGACAATCTGGTAATAGCACCATATGCAACGGGACTTGCCGCGATGGTTGCACCGTTTGCGGCTGCCAAGAACTATCAACGCTTGGCAAGCGAAGGGGCTCGCGGCATCTATGGATTTTACGAAGCCATCGACTTTACTCCATCACGTTTGAGTGCCGATCAGAAAATGGCGGTGGTGAAGGCTTATTTCGCCCATCACCAAGGTATGACCATTGTAGCAATTTTGAACGCAGTCAAAGACGGTGAAATGCGCGCCAGATTTCATGCCGAGCCTATGGTGCGTGCAACTGAGCTGTTATTACAAGAACGCGCACCACGCGCCGTGCCAATTAGTTATGCCCGTACAGAAGCTCTCGTTGGCAATGCCGAAGCGCGTGATTCCGCAAAAGCCAGCCCACGCATTTTTGCCGGCGTGCCCACGGGTTCACCTGCAACGCTTCTATTGTCCAACGGTCAATACAACGTTATGTTAACCGCAGCTGGCGGAGGCTACAGCACATGGAACGGAAACGCCATTACGCGCTGGCGTGAGGACAGCGTTATGGATGATTGGGGATCGTTTATTTATTTAAAAGATACGCGCTCATCCAGAGTTTGGTCTGCGGGGCACGTTCCTGTTATGAAGGCCGGAGATAGTTATGCCGCAAGCTTTTCTGAAGAAAAAGCAGAATTCACCCGCAGCGACGCAGTCTTTACAACGAACATGGAATGCATCGTTTCTCCCGAAGACAATGCAGAGGCAAGACGCATCACCATCACCAATCGCGGCCGTTTTCTGCGCGAAATAGAACTAACAACTTATACTGAGCTGGTTCTTGCCCCAGCGGCATCCGATGAAGCCCATCCGGTTTTTTCAAAGATGTTTGTTGAGACTGAATTTCTTCCAGACCACGGCGCATTGGTTGCCACAAGGCGTCAGCGGACTTCCACCGAACCCAAAATATGGGTCGCCCAGTTCTTGTCGTTCAAGAATAAAGTCTGGGGTGAATTAGAATATGAAACGGATCGTGGTGCCTTTATAGGTCGAGGTCAATCCTCGCGCATGCCTCATGCACTAACGAACGGAGAGCCATTGGCTGGTAATTCTGGAACTGTGCTCGATCCTATTTTCGCTTTTCGTCAACGCCTGAGGATACCGGCAGGAAGACAGGTACACGGCACATTATGGACAGTTGTTGCAGATTCTAGGGATACTGCTCTCGATTTGGTTGATCGTCACCGGCAATCAACCGCTTACGAACGCGCAAAGATGTTGGCTTGGACTCAATCACAAATACAATTACGACACCTATCCATTACCAATGATGACGCAAATCTTTATCAAACGCTTGCAAGCCATCTTATTTATGTCAATCAAGCGTTGCGCTTGCCCTCCAAAATAATAATCCAACACCTCGGTTCACAATCTTCGCTTTGGTCCCAAAGCATTTCCGGAGATCGTCCGATGTTGTTGCTGCGCATCGATGATGTCGAAGATATCACGATGGTACACCAAGTTTTACAAGCCTTTGAGTATTGGAAAGCCAAAGGCTTTATCGCAGACCTCGTAATCCTGAATGACCGGATGTCGTCCTATGTTCAAGATCTGCAATCGGCGATCGATACAATGCTAAGGAAAGCAAATTCTCTTAAATCGACCAATCAAGTTTATTTATTACGTGCCGATATGATTGCCCAAGAAACCCTGCGTGTTGTGGCGAGTGCAGCTCGCGTTGTGCTGCACGCGAGACGGGGAAGTTTAGCGCAGCAATTAGGACGGCTGCGAGAGGTCAATTATGTTGTAAAAGAAAATGTCGCGGTTGAACCAACATCCAGAGTTAAGCCTGTGCCGACAGGCAACTTAGAATTTTTCAACGGTTATGGTGGCTTTGCTGCAGATGGCCGTGAATATGTCACTGTGTTGAATGCCGATAAACATACGCCAGCACCATGGATAAACGTAGTTGCCAACGTCAATTTTGGCTTTCATGCAAGTTCAGAAAGTTGCGGGTTCACTTGGTTCGGCAATGCTCGCGAAAATCAGATTACGGCTTGGAGCAATGATCCAGTCACTAACAAGCCAAGTGAAGTATTTTATATTAAGGATCTGAAAAATAACATACTAATGTCGCCGACCTTAGCTCCTATTCAATCGAAACAAGGCATCCATCGCGCTCGCCATGGCTTTGGTTATACTGTCTACGAACGCAACGTGCATGACTTAGATATAGAGCTGTTACAACTGGTACCTTTGGATGATGCAGTTAAATTATCACAGTTAAAAATAACCAACACGGGCACCGCCACGCGTAGTCTGAGTGTAACGTTCTATGCTGATTGGGTGCTGGGGCGCGCACGCTCTGCCTCTGCACCGTTTGTAATAACATCAATTGATGAAAACACCGGCTCTATGCTTGCGCGCAACCCTTGGCGCAATGAAGAAGGTCAACAAGTTGCCTTCGTTGATATGGGAGGCGAGCAAACAAGTTGGTGTGGCGATAGACGTGAGTTCGTCGGTACGCATGGTGAACTTTCAGCGCCGGACGGGTTGTTGTCTTCTAAAAAGTTGTCCAACAGTGTCGGTGCTGGGATCGATCCCTGCTGTGCGATGCAAACCACCATCGAAATTCCAGCGGGCCAATCTGCAGAAGTTATTGTTATTCTTGGTGCAGCCAATTCGGTAACCGAAGCACGCACGCTGATTGCTGATTATCGTTCAAAAAAGCCTTTCGAGGTTCTCGAAGAAGTAAAAAATTATTGGGCTGAGACCCTAACTGCAGTCCAAGTTAAAACATCTGATCGTTCGTTCGATGTGATAATGAACGGTTGGTTACAATACCAAACATTGGCGTGCCGAATGTGGGCTCGTTCCGCCTTCTATCAAGCGAGTGGTGCTTATGGTTTCCGTGACCAACTGCAAGATTCGATGTCGCTGCTCACAACAAGACCTGAAATCGCGCGCGAGCATATTTTGCGTGCGGCGTCTCGTCAATTCATACAAGGCGATTTTCAGCATTGGTGGCTGCCCGCAACTGGCATGGGTGTGCGCACACATATTTCCGATGATACAGTTTGGCTGGCCTATTGCGTAGATCGGTACATCATTGTGACGGGAGACGCAGCCATTCTCGAAGAACCAGTTACGTTCTTGGAAGGTCAGTCTTTAGAGGCGGGGCAACACGATGCATTCTTCAGGCCGTCAGTATCAGACGAATCTGCATCGCTTTACGAACATTGCGCGAGAGCGCTGGATAAAAGTTTAGCAACTGGAGAACACGGCTTGCCGCTTTTTGGTACAGGCGATTGGAATGACGGCATGAACCGCGTTGGTGAGAACGGCAAGGGTGAAAGCGTTTGGCTGGGTTGGTTTTTACTGCATACTCTTAAAGCATTCAGCGCCCGCGCCGCGGAGCGCAAAGATCAAAAACGGAGTCAAATTTGGTCAACGCATTTTGAACAATTGCACCAGTCTATGGAGCGTCATAGTTGGGATGGAATGTGGTATTTGCGAGGTTATTATGATGACGGCACGCCGCTAGGATCATCCGAAAGTGACGAATGCCGCATTGACGCAATAGCGCAGTCTTGGGCAGTAATTTCAGGCGCTGCGCAAACCACACGCGCAGAACAAGCAATGGAACAATTCTACCAACTTCTCGTCAAGCCGGAAGATAAGCTTGTTCAACTTTTCACGCCACCATTCGACAAAGGTGTAAAAGATCCGGGCTATGTGAAAGCTTATCCTCCTGGTCTACGCGAAAACGGCGGTCAATATACTCATGGTGTCATTTGGTCGATTTTTGCTCATACATTGCTAGGGCAGCATGACCGCGCTGAACGCCTTTTCTCAATGATCAATCCAATCAACCACTCGCTTAACGAAGCTGACGCCCGCACTTATCGCGTAGAACCATATGTTATTGCTGCTGACGTTTACGCCGCAAAGCAACACATGGGGCGCGGCGGTTGGACGTGGTACACAGGTTCGGCAAGTTGGATGTACAGGGCGGGCCTTGAAGCAATCCTAGGCGTTGAGCGTAAAGTAAATTCATTGCACGTCAAACCAACGCTCCCTCAAACGTGGAATGACGCACAGATAAGCGTTAAGTTTGGAGGTTCCATCTACCGACTGAAATACATTCGGTCCGATGTTGCTGATGATATCGTCCAACCTAACGTGAAACGCGTCTCAGATGGCGAATATGTTGTCGATATGATCGACGACGGCAAAGAGCACAGCATCGAATTAACAGTGCACAAAAAGCCGTTGCCGCAATAATACAAGATCGAATTAATTTCGTTCAGTCACGCATGTCTTTGCAACCAAACTTACATCATCTGATGTTCAACAAGCTTCGCTGAATGAAATCCAATATTGTCGGGTAATGCTGTGTCTGGATCGATTTGATAAACCTTAGAGGCCACTTTCTTCCAGGCGGGACGATGAGTTATTGCTACAATTGTAAGCTGGCCAGCAAGCTCACCAATATTATTGCAGATCTGTGCCTCAGTAACCTCGTCCAACGCACTCGTCACTTCATCAAGCAATAACAATCGAGGCTTATGAACCAAAGCCCGCGCGAGTGACAATCGCTGCCTCTGTCCGCCTGAAAGTTTCGCTCCCATTGTTCCGATGTCAGTTCGCACGCCATCCGGCAAAGCATTCACGAAGCCACTCGCACCAGCCAACCGCAATGCTTCATTAACATCCGCTTCCGACAGGTTTGGATCACCAAACGTCATATTATCAATGACGTTACCTTTGAGCAAAGTAAGCTCTTGTGGCACATAACCAATTATTTTGCGCCACGCCTTTAAATCAATTTCTGTAAGGTTGACATCATCAACCAATATTGATCCTGTCTTGGGCCGATACAGACCAACGATAAGGTCGACAATGGTGGTTTTGCCGGCACCTGAAGGGCCAATAAGCACCGTAATCTTATTTGCAGGAATTTCTAAATTGAGTTTTGTGAGAACATTTTTTGTCCCGTAAGCAAACTCCACATCGTCAAACACAATAGCCTTATCAAGAGTTGGAACGGTTGTGCCTTCACTCGCTTCTGCCTGATGTTCTGCACGCTCTATTATTGAAAGTAATCCGTAAAAGCCCGCCGATGCCATCGTTGCATCCTGAAGGCCCAGTTGCACGCGCTTAATGATATCAACCAACTGATAAAAAATAAGACCCACAACGAGGAGCTGAGACAGTGGCGTTTTCAACACGACAATCCCCACGTAAACGCCAGAGATAATCATAATTGCGCCTAGTATATCTTGACCGTGATAAATTGCGTGGCGCGAAACCAGCATAGAAATAACAGTTTTGCGGAGATCGCTGATCGATTTAATAAAGGCCTCGGCAAAGTGCTCATGTTTTTCCATGGCTTTGATAGCCTTCATATTGGAAATCACATCCTGCACTCCCGATATTAAGTTGGTGGAAGTGGCGAATTGTCTAGCGCTCATCGCCTGTGCGCGCCGAAGAATGTAATAGAGCGGAAATGCGAGTGTGCAAACCGCGAGAAGACAAAAAAGCACAAGTGCACCTGAAACCAAAACAGCGGTCGTAAGTAGTCCTAACCCCATGATAATTGTGACAAAAAGCAGGGCTACACTGAGATAAGCATCACCCGCCATTTGCGATTGGGCAGCAATCATCGCGGAGACCTCGCCGGGGGGATGATCGACAAAATAGGACCAGCGCGCGGCAAGCGTTGACTTTAGCAATCGCGTTCTCAGGGCAGACGCTACGTCAGCAACTGAGATGGCGACGAAACGCAACGCAATGAATGCGATAACCGATTTCATAACCAAAAAGAAGCCGACGGCCAGCAGCAAGTAAACAAAATCAGGTTTCAATCCAACCGACGAAAACATTGACAGAATGAATTTTCCAAGAATGGATTGGTTGGCGCCGGAGTCAGAATTGAGCTGGGCAGTCAGCGGAATAAGCGCTCCCATACCAAACAAATCAGACATTGCAGAAAATAGCATTGCAGTGGTCACCAACAATGGCCTGGCCCCAGGTGCATTCCAATAGATATTCACTAAGTTCTTAATTAATTTCAGCATAATTAGTCAGGGTAACTCCGTAAGCGTAATTCTATGAATAGCATTTAAAAATGGGCGCGCCGCAAAAAACTAGAAGCTTGTAGATTTGGCAAAAGCCCCAACATTGCGGATGTGGTCACCAAGTGAAAAACACAATGGCGCAATATCAAAACGCGTAAAAGACGAAAATATCCAAAAATCTGGGCAAAGATCCGGTTCAAGCTGGTTTAGTAACTTTTGCTGCAAGCTTACTTTTGCTGCGCAAGTACTTACACGCGAGCCAAGCCTGTGAAACATAAAACCGCAAAATCAATGTCGCACAAACAAACATAACAATATTAAATAGCATTTCATCATAGTACTATTACTACCGATTGCAGTCAAACCAAATTCAATTTCTATGTTCCTGAATCAACCGATCGGAGCTTAAATGAAGATAATTTCGTTAGCGCAAAAAGCCAATATTTAATGCGATTCAATAAATTGTTTCCCACCGTGAACTCGCGATAAGGTTGAACAAGCCAGCTGGTTGGATAACATCTTTTGCATGTGGTGCGGCATAAAAATCGGTCTGATTTTGGGACTTTTGCTTATCTCAAAAGTATATTGATCGATAAGTTAATCCTGTTATGAAAACCTTAATGAGTTGCAGGGTAATTTGATTCGACATTCGACATTCGACATTCGACATTCGACATTCGACATTCGACATTCGACATCCGACACAACCCAGATTGCAAAGTAGTGCTGCCCAAAGAAAGGTCGAGCAAATGAAATCATCTTTAAGGCCAGATGCTTCCGAGCTGATTGGCAAACGTCTACGAAAATACTACGAAGATGTCACGTCCCAAACCCTACCTGATCAATTTAAGGTTTTGCTTGCTAAACTTGATAAAGTTGCATCAAACAGGCAGCTAACCAACTCTGACGGACCGCGCACATAGATTAGGTCTATTTTACAAAATTTCGATGACATTCAGTTGGGCGGGAGCAGACTTGCCACAATTAGAAAAGCCTGCACTTGTTTCGACAAACAGTGTAACGCATGTTTTACATAAAGATGTAAATGTCGAAGGAATTTCCCACTATGGCCAAAAAAGCCAAATCCACTCCAGATAATTTTGTAATGTTTGATATAATCTATGAGGACGGCACAAAATCCTCTCGGCGCAAAATTAATGCTGCAGGTCTATCGACAGATGAAATTGAAGCATTCGCGCGCACTGAGATCATGAATCAAGATCGTAAGATTGCGGAGATGTCGGGAAAGCCGCGCGGCAATATAAAAGAACTTGTCCGCTCGGCTGCCTGAACTCTTACTTCGTCGCTGCGGCCGTTGAAGCCGTGACGCGCCAAACGCTATTGCCCACATCATCTGCCACCAGCAATGCGCCCGCCTTATCAATCACCACACCAACTGGGCGCCCATGGGCTTTATCATCGATGCCGATGAAGCCCGTGAGGACATCAACAGGTGGGCCTGATGGTTGGCCAGCCGTAAAAGGCACATAGATTACTTTGTAACCACTGCGCGGCTTGCGGTTCCAAGAACCATGCTGGCCAACAAATGCGCCGTTTGAAAATGCAGCACCCAGTGCTGACCCTTGATTGAAAGTCAAACCGAGCGATGCGGTATGAGGCCCCAACGCGTAATCAGGCACTATTGCCTTGGCCACCAATTCAGGATTTTGCGGGCTGACGCGCACATCAACATGCTGGCCATAATAACTATAGGGCCAACCATAAAATCCGCCTTCTTGCACTGACGTCATATAGTCGGGAACGAGGTCGCTTCCAATCTCGTCGCGTTCATTAACTGCAACCCAGAGAGCCCCTGTTTCAGGATTCCAAGTTAAGCCATTTGGATTGCGCAAACCCGAAGCAAACAGCTTGGTGGTTTTCGAAGCTAGATCAATTTCTAAAACAGCGGCGCGGTTTTCCTCCACCGCCATGCCATTTTCACCAACATTGCTGTTTGAACCAACCGTTGCATAAAGTTTTTTACCGTCTTTGCTGACGATAACATCTTTGGTCCAATGGTGGTTGATAGGCCCCGCTGGTAAATCGGCAATCTTCTCACCCTTCGAACTATTATGTGTTTCGCCTTCCTTATATGGAAATGCCAAGATTGCATCAGTGTCGGCGACATAGAGTGTGTTGTTGGCAAATGTCATGCCGAAGGGCGAGTGAAGCCCGGTAATATAAGGTTCGCGCACATCGGCAACGCCGTCACCATCGGTATCGCGCAGCAGCGTGATCCGGTTGGCAGTTGGCACGCCTGCACCAGCGCCTGACATCACGATTCCCATCGCAACACCTTTAACACCCTTGCCATCTTCAGGCTTTGGAGGTGCATTGGTTTCGGCGACCAACACATCGCCATTGGGCAGCACATGAAGCCAACGCGGATGATCAAGCCCTTGCGCAAACGGGCCAACGGCCAGACCTTTAGCAGGTGTGGGCTTTTCGCCCTTCAACCGAGTGGCGGCATTG
>JAYWEV010000132.1:0-31771 GCA_043779145.1 Aestuariivirga sp.
TGTAGAGCGCATATCATGTCGGTAAATTTCACCCAATTGATCGCTGCGCACTTTACCAAAATAAGCAGCTTTGCCGCCAAAGCTAGCAACACCTGCGGCCGTATTTCCTGCCGAGCCGCCGGAAATTTCGGTGGCTGGCCCCATCACCGCATAGAGATGTTCGGCGCGGTCTTCATCGATCAAATTCATCGAGCCTTTCACCAACTCTTCCTTCTGCACAAAAGCCTCATCAACCTTGGCAATCACATCCACAATGGCATTGCCGATGGTGAGAACGTCGAAATATGGCTGTGTCATGAAAATCCCCGAATTGTTTGAACGCCACCTAACGCAAGCCACTTGCAGAAACAAGAGCGGGCCATTACCTCTGGGCCCATGTTCAAAGCCTTCTTCAACGCCATAAACGACGTCAGCTCACCTGAGTTTCGCAGCGTGTTGTGGAAATCGATTGGCCTCACTGCGTTGTTATTCGTCGGCATTTTGGTGGGCATTGAAACAGTTCTGTCGTTTGTCACGCTAGTGCCATGGCCCTGGCTGCAGACCACAATCGCACTTGGAACGGGGCTTGGATTGTTGGCCGCGTTCTTCTTTTTGGTGGGTCCGGTGATTGCCATATTCGCTGGATTATTTCTCGATAATATAGCAGCCAAAGTTGAAGCGCGGCATTACCCCCGCGATACGAAGGGCAAATCACTGCCGATGATTCCGGCATTTTTATTTGGACTTAAGTTTGCAGGGGTGGCGTTGATTTTGAACATCATCGCTTTGCCGCTTATATTTATCTTTGGTTTTGGTGTGATTCTACTGCTTTTTGTGAACGCCTATTTGATCTCACGCGAATATTTTGAAATGGCCGCGACACGGTTTATGTCGCCAGCAGCGGCCAGTGCGCTTCGCCTGAAAAATGGCCGCATGCTGTTTTTTGCTGGCCTTGTGCCCGCGGGCCTATCACTCATCCCGATTATAAACTTCATCGTACCGTTGTTTGCAACATCTTACTTTGTGCATATTTTCAAAAAGGTTTCGGCGTCTTAGGTTTGAACTGACACAAATCGTTGATCAAACACTTCCAGCATTCTGGCCGCTTTGCCTTGCACACATAGCGACCGTGCAAGATCAACCAGTGATGCGCGTTCTTGGCATAGGCCGCGGGCACCACTTTCATTAATTTAGTTTCAACTTCCAAAGGCGTTTTACCTTGGGCAAAGCCGATTCGGTTACCTAAGCGAAACAGATGCGTATCAACTGCAATTGTAGCTTCGCCAAACACATGGTTCAGAACCACATTTGCGGTCTTGCGGCCAACGCCCGGCAAAGCTTCCAAAGCTTCGCGTGTATTGGGCAAATTCGAACCGTGTTCGGCAATCAGAATTTTCGATAAGGCCATCACATTCACAGCTTTGGTGCGGTAAAGGCCAATCGATTTCACAGCATCGCGAAGTTTTTCATCGCCCAGCGCCACGATTTTTTCAGGCGTGTCGGCGATTTTGAACAGCGGAATGGTGGCGCGGTTCACGCCAGCATCAGTTGCTTGGGCCGATAAAACGACTGCCACAAGAAACGTAAAATCATTAACTGAATGAAGTTCGCCCTGCGGTTCTGCAACAGCATTTTGGAAACGCTTGAAAATCTCTTCAATCTCAGGGGCTTTTAGTCGGCGCGGCATTTTTATTGATCTGTCCAGAAAACGGGTGGCTTCCGGCGCAGCCATATCCTAGTTTCGGCTCATGGGACATTCAAATCTCGAAGATTATGAAAAGGTGCGTATCGTATTGGCCAATCTTTATGACAATTGGCGCGATCAACCTTCGTTGGATGAATTGGCTCAACCTGTGGGTATGAATGCAGAGCAGTTGCAACGGGTGTTCACCAGATGGGCAGGCCTCACACCAAAAGCTTTTCTGCAAGCATTAACGCTTGATCACGCCCGGGCCATGTTGAAAGATTCAGCCAGCATATTGGAAACCTCGCTCGAGGTTGGCCTCTCGGGCCCCGGTCGCTTGCATGATCTGTTTGTTGTGCACGAGGGCATGACGCCCGGCGCTTATAAAAGCAAGGGTGAAGGCTTGACGATTTGTTACGGCTTTCATCCTTCGCCCTTCGGTTTGGCTTTGGTGATGGTCACCGATTATGGTTTATGCGGATTGGCTTTTGCAGACCCGAGCGAAGAAGCCATAGCGCTCGCCGATATGCAAAGGCGCTGGTATAATGCTCAGTATACGGAAGATTCGGCGCGTACTGCGCCTTATGCCGCGCGGATTTTTGCACCTGACAAATGGAAAGACGGACAACCCCTGCGCATCACATTCATCGGTAGTGATTTTGAAATTAGAGTTTGGGAATCACTGCTTAAAATTCCAGTGGGCCGTGCGGTAACTTACGGTGATATCGCCTATTCCATCGAAAAACCAAAAGCCGCACGCGCGGTGGGGTCAGCCGTGGGCCGCAACCCGATTTCGTTCGTCGTTCCGTGTCACCGGGTGATTGGAAAGTCCGGCGATATCACTGGCTATCACTGGGGGTTGACGCGCAAGCGTGCGATTTTAGGATGGGAAGCAGGCAAGGTCTAGCTCAGAGTTTTTTATAAAAAAATGCTGTTCCGTCCAGCTTGCCCGTTCCGGAATAGGCATAGCCTGGAATTTCGCCCACATTGGTAAAACCTAAGCGCTCATAGAATTTCGCGGCACCGCTGCCCGCCACTGCGTCAAAGGTGAGCAACGTTAACCCCAACGCCCGAGCCTTCTCTTCCAATGCTCTGATCAGATGTGTTGCAAAACCATGGCGGCGATGTTTGCTGTGGACGAGCATTTTTGCGATGTCGGCTCTGTGGAGTTGGTTGGGTGCCCAGGCTTTCATCAACAACACAATTCCTACCGTTTCACCTTCATGTTCAGCGATCACCGGAAAGGTCAACCCCGCCTTGATGCCATCCAGCTGACCACGCCAAAAATCTTCTGCGTCAGTCTGAGAAAGTGGATGCATGAAAGAGACACCAGCGCCACCCGCCACAGCATCGATTAAAATTTCCGCAAGACGAGGGATGCGTTTTTCAAACACCGCCGCGTCATCAATGCAGATACTTGAACTCATGCGACCAGCGTTTCCACTTTTTCAGGGAGAGAATTGGCCTTGAGCTTGTAGACAATCGGAACACCTGTTTCGAGTTCGCGTTTCAAGATTTGCTCAGGCGTCAGGCCTTCAATCGCCATGATGAGCGACCGCAGGGAATTGCCATGGGCGGCGACCAATACAGTTTTGCCGTCCAGAACATGCGGCTGAATTATATGCACATAATAGGGCAGCGAACGGGCCAGCGTGTCTTTCAATGACTCGCCGCCGGGAGGGGGCACATCATAAGAACGCCGCCAGACCAAAACTTGTTCTTCGCCCCATTTGGCGCGGGCGTCATCTTTGTTGAGGCCCGTGAGTTCACCATAGTCGCGCTCATTCAAGGCTTGATCGCGGGTTTCAGGCAAACCGGTTTGGCCGAGCTCAGCGAGGATCAATTTCAGTGTGTGTTGAGCGCGGGTTAAAGCGCTGGTAAAGCACAGATCAAATTTCAAACCCTTGGCCTTCAAGCGTTGGCCTGCGGCCTTGGCTTCATTCACACCTTGGGGCGACAAATCTGGGTCTTTCCAACCGGTGAAAAGATTTTTCAAATTCCAATCACTTTGACCGTGACGCACTAGAACGAGAGTTCCGCTCATATTCATTCCAATCCTAAAACATCAAACATATTGTAAAGCCCAGGCTTTTGGGTTCCACACCAGAGTGCAGCCTTCACAGCACCACGCGCAAACAACTCGCGATTTTCAGCCACATGACGGAGCTCCAAACGCTCGCCTCCGCCTGCAAAAATCACCGTGTGATCACCCACCACAGAACCACCGCGCAAGGTGGCAAAACCAATATCGCCAAAATTGCGCGCGCCCGTAATACCGTCGCGTACCCGCACGGATTTATCTTTGAGTGAAATCGCCCGGCCGTCAGCCGCAGCCTTACCCAGCAAATAAGCTGTGCCCGAGGGCGCATCCACTTTATTGCGGTGGTGCATTTCCAAAATCTCAATATCAAACTCTTCGCCCAAAGCGGCGGCGGCCTTCTTCACGAGAGCCGCGAGCATATTCACACCCAGCGAATAATTGCCAGTCTTCATGATAACGGTGTTTAGGGCTGCCACTCTGATCTCTGCGTCTTCATCAGCGCTGATACCCGTGGTGCCGATCACATGAATTTTTTTCATCGTTGACGTCAACTTCACCAAAGCCATGGTGGCAGGCGCAATGGTGAAATCAATGATAACGTCGCAATCCGCCAATACATTTTCAGGATTATCCGAAATGATGATGCCAATCTTCCCAATGCCCATCAGTTCACCATAATCAGCACCCACATGCGGCGAACCCGGTGCCTCAAGCCCGCCCGAAAGCTGGCAGCCCTTGGTTTCATTTACGATACGCGCCAATTCTCGGCCCATCCGGCCAGCGGCACCTGCAATTGCGATTTTGAGTGTCATGAGGGCATTCATAGCAATGGCATTTCAGGAATGGAAGCTCTGAAAAAATTAGAAATAATTTGGCTGTTGTCCTCTGCCGCGAGGCGGGAGAGGAAAGGGGCCCGTTGCGTAGCAACAGGATAGGTGAGGGTAAGTCAGCGATCTCGTTCCAGTTTCCCTCATTTATCCCTTGCCGCATTCGCGGACGCGGGCCCCTTTCTTCCCCCGCAAGCGATGAAAGACAAAGAGTTGCCTTCACCTCCAACACTTCCTAAGTTCTCCCCATGACCATCATTCCACCTCGCTCTTTTACCGACGATAAAGCCACAGGCCTTGCTGGGCTTGATCAACGCAGCCGCGAGATTTTCCGCAAGCTTGTGGACACCTATTTGGAAACGGGTGAAGCGGTGGGCTCTCGCACAATTTCCAAAGCGCTGCCTGCCGGATTGTCACCAGCCTCGGTGCGCAATGTGATGATGGATCTGGAAGATTCAGGTCTCATCTATTCCCCGCACACTTCGGCAGGCCGTATGCCGACTGAGGCCGGTTTGCGCTTTTTTGTGGATGCACTTTTAGAGGTGGGTGCCATTAACGCCTCTGAACGCGCCAACATTGATGCGCAGGTAAAAGCCACAAATCGCAACCGGCGCTATGAAGACGTGTTGGGTGAAGCCACCACCATGCTGTCTGGTCTGTCGCAATGCGCCTCCATCGTGATGTCACCAAAATATAATGCGCGCCTCAAGCACATCGAATTTGTAAATCTCTCACCTGGTCGTGCCCTCGTGATCTTGGTGAGCGAAGATGGCACCGTCGAAAACCGCATCATTGATGTGCCACCGGGCTTGCCCGCTTCGGTGTTCATCCGCGCCACCAACTATCTGTCCGCTATGGGCCAAGGCCGCAGCATTGATGAAGTGCAAAAGCTCGTAACACAAGAAGTTGAAAAGCTGCGCCGCGAACTCGATGATGTTTCTGCCAAGCTGGTGCAACAAGGCGTGGCCGTCTGGTCGGGCGCAACAGACGCCGACTCCAAAAACCTTATCGTCAAAGGCCAGGCCAATCTTCTGGAACAGCCGGGAGCCCTTGCTGATCTTGAGCGTATCCGCAAATTGTTCGACGATATCGAAAACAAGCGCGATCTTGTGGATGTGCTGGGCCTGGCTGAAAAAGCCGAAGGTGTTCGCATATTTATTGGTTCAGAAAACAAGTTGTTTTCCATGTCTGGCTCCTCGCTGATTGTTGCTCCTTTTAAAAATGACGAGGAAAAAATCGTCGGCGTTTTGGGCATTATCGGCCCGACGCGACTAAATTACGCCCGTATCATTCCGATGGTCGATTATACGGCGAAAGTGGTCGGGCGATTACTCTCTTGATTTTTGGAACAATTCGACCGATATGCGGGTTAACATTCAACCCAGTTTGAAGCGGATTCAATTTTAATGACCCAAAACCATGATGAGACCGAAGACGGTCACCACAAAAATCTGGCTGCGCAAGCTTTAAACGATGCATTGGATGGCGTTGTTACGGTGGATCCGCGCGAGGTCGAAATTCTCACATTGAAGGATGACGTGGCCGCGTCCAAAGACCGCCTCTTGCGCCTTGCAGCTGAAATGGAAAATCTGCGCAAACGAACCGAGCGTGAAAAGGCTGAGGCAACACTATATGCCGCCACAAATTTTGCGCGTGATTTGCTCAGCGTTGCCGATAATCTGGGTAGGGCCTTGCAAGCCCTCCCGCAGGAAGAGCGTGACCGTGCTGGCGAAGTTGAAAAGAATTTGATCGCCGGTGTGGAAGTGACCGAGCGTGAATTGCTCAATATTTTCCAACGTCACGGCATCCGCAGAATCGAAACCGTGGGCGCAAAGTTTGATCCTAATTTCCACCAAGCAATTTATGAAGTGCCAACATCAGAAAAGCCACCCGGCATCGTGATGCAGGAAATGCAAGCAGGCTACCAAGTAGGTGACCGTTGCCTGCGCCCTGCCATGGTGGGTGTGTCAAAGGCTGAAGGTTAATTGATCAAGGTTGCTTGCCAAGTGCATTGCCAAGAATGGCGGCAGCCCCTTCCAATCCATTGCCATTGACCACGGTGTTGGGAACCAATTTACCAAGAACGCTGATCAACTGTGGTTGGCGCTCGAAACTCGCAAGCACTTTTTCCAAAGCCTGCAACATGGCAACGCGGTCTTGGCCGAGAACGCCAGCTTGGGCCGATTGGCCTTTGGCAATTTCTTCAAGATACTGACGCTCCGCGCGGCCAAGGGCTGCGCGTTCAGCTTCTTTTTGCTCGGCAACTTTAACGGCAATTTGTGCTTCAACCAGTCGCGGCTGATCATTGGCCGTTGCTCTGGCTTGTTCCGTTTCGATGCGCTGCTTCTGCGCTTGCGTTTCACGTTGATAAGCCTGGCCCAATTGATCAGCCAATTGTTGACGTAACCGTGCAATCAAAATTTCTGGTGGAATGGCTGGTTCGCCCAAGCGAATTTCCTTGATCTCAACCCCAGCTTTACGAGCTTCAATCTTGATCTGGTTTTCAATCGTATCTTCGATGGCGCTGCGATTTTCGATGAGATCAAGCACCCGCGTCGGCCGCACATCATAACCAGCTGAAAGATCATCGGGCTTTTTTGGAATCCTGATGTTGGAACCAGCCACGTTGCGCACAATAGAGCGAATAAGTGGCGTTAAAATGCGATGTTCGATTTCTGTTATACCGCCCACTGAGCCTGCCACGATCGGAGCATTTTCCGGCGAAATTTGCGCAACAACCCGAAGCTCTTGGGGAATATCCCAACCTTCGACTTTTACAAAAACCGCGCGGTCAACAGCCGTTGCAGGCACTGGTTCTTCAACCGTGCGCTCGTCTTGTTTCAGGTTACCTTGTTGATCAATTGACAAATCAATAATGCGGCGGCGATAACCACCTTTGTACTCCCAAGTCTGCACGCGTGTATCCACGAGCGTGATGTCATATGCGTGCCTATTGAGATAATAAGCACCCGGCAATAAAGGTTCTTTCCACAGACCAATACAGCCCTTGGGCACCAATGGAACTGACAGAGCATCGGCATCATGTTGTGCCGCACTCACACGCACCATTTCTTCTTTGCAGTTCAAACTGGGTTGCTGCACATTGGATTTCACAACACCAACTTGACCAGTTGGAATGGTAGTGGCTGCGGTTTCCTGATCAACTTTAATATCAAACAGGAAGCGGTTGATGCGGTAGGAACCCGGTTTCAAAACCGTTTCTTGTGGCCCGCGATAACCGCCATTTTCCAAATATGTTTGCGCATCTAGCATGGTGTTTAATTTTTCATCTGGAATAACGGGAGCAATAAACATGCCTTCAGGCATTGAAGCACCGTCAAGGGCTGTAATCTGCCCATAAAAACCTTCAGGCACTTGCACCACATCAAATTCTTCCACTTGATAAAGCATATTGAGCAGAGGCCGGAAATGAAAACCGGGTCCCAAAATCTCAGTCTGCGGGCCTTTCTGGCCGGGCAACGCCAGAATGCGCCCCGGCGGCAAGTCGCTTGCCAGGTAAACGCGCTTGAGATGCCCGACCTTGTCAGCATTGATTAAGACAAATGACGTTGACGCCAAAAACCCCAGACCAGCAAAGATCATTAAAAATCCAGCCACTGGCCCGCGTGCAATGTTAAACAGCATGGCATTGGTTGAAGGATTTGGGCTTGCCAAAGCCGATCTGCGGTGCAGAAAAGCCTGGAGACCAATCAAAATCAAAACAAAGCCAATGATGACAGTCAACATAGTCGCCTCCCCGAATCACATTTTCAAAGGCTCACTATGACTCAGTGTGTCAGATTTACCTATCTAGCCGCCATCACCTACAAACCCTGCAGCTTGAATTCCTGCAAGTGCTGCAGCTTCATCATTGTCGGATGTATCACCCGATACACCGACCGCACCCAAGATTTGGCCCTCGGTTGATTTGATTAAAACGCCACCCGGCACCGGAATAATTCCGTCAATCACACCCAAAGCGCCGGCCAGAAAATGCGGACGGTCTTTGGCCAGTTTCTCAATGCCACGCGACCCCATATTCATTGAGATCGCACCATTGGCTTTTCCGCGTGCCACATCAAAGCGGGCCAGTGACGAGCCATCTTGAATGGCGGCGGCGACAACCGTGCCGCGCGTATCAAGCACGACAACGCCAAGGGCTTTGAAGTTCGCTTGCTTGGCGTGGTCGAGGGTTTTGGCGATGATGGTTTGGGCGGTGGTGAGGGTGAGCAAAGCAGTTCTCCGTTTAAAATAAATTGTCATTCCATCCAAGCCGGAGCGCAGCGCAGGCGCGAGATGGAACCCAGCTGTCTATCCGCCACTCAATCGGTATTCAATACAATGATGCAGATCAAGCCAATCTGGGTTCATTTTCTCAATCAGCTCAAATTTCCAATCACGCTTCCATACCTTCATTTGCGTTTCACGTTTGATTGCCGAAACCATATCAGGATAGTGTACGTACCAGCCTAGTTTTTTCAATCGATATTTTGCTGCGAAACCTCCAGATGATCCGTCTTTGTGTTCCAACACGCGATCATATAGTCGCGCGGTTACGCCAATATAAACCGTGCCACGATAGCGATTTTTCATGATGTAAACGGCAGGTTGTTTTTCATCTGACATGTCAGACTTCCTCACTTGAATTAAAGCTGGTTTCCATCTCGCGCCTGCGCTTGGCTACGGCTTTGGATGGACTGACGGTTTTTAGGGCATTACGCTTTCGTCACCCGCCTCAACGTCAAATTAATTCGCCCACCCTCTTTCAACAATGTGCTTGTTCCTGAATAAACCCGGTCGATGCCGTGGAAGCACAGCCGCGATTCCCCGCCCATTACCAGCACATCCCCGGACGCCAGTTTTACGGTTGACGTTTTGCCGCCGCGTTCGGTGCCGCCGAAACGAAACAGCGCGGTGTCTCCTAGAGAAATTGAAACCACGGGTACGGAGAAATCTTCTTCGTCCTTATCTTGATGCAGGCCCATCTTGGCACCACCTTGGTAGAAGTTAACAAGGCATGCTTCGGGCAACACGGGCATGCCCGCAACCTTGCGCCAAATGTCTAAAACCTGTTCCGGCATCACAGGCCAGGCTGCGCCCGTATCAGGGTGGGTTGCCTGATAACGATATCCGTTTCGATCCGAAACCCAGCCAAGACTTCCCATATTCGTCATACGCACCGAAAACGGCCTTCCGGTTCTCGGCATCAGCGGTATGAACAGCGGAGCCGCCATAACAGCTTCGCGCAACGCGGAAACCAGTGATTCCTGAGCCTCACGGTCGAGAAATCCGGGAAAATGCTTCACACCGTCATAAATCATGTCCAACTACCTTGATAGAGCCTAGCACCCCCCCTATATACCGCCCGAACGCCAAATCAGAGGGGGTCTTGAAACCCTGAAAATGCGGCACAATTTATTTGCGGGGGCGGAAAAGCACCAGTGCCTGATTAAGGGGCTGGGCCACACCGTTTGCCAGAGGAGAAGTCTAAATGGGTAAAGTTATTGGTATTGATCTTGGCACCACCAACTCTTGCGTGGCTGTCATGGAAGGCAAAACGCCAAAAGTTATTGAAAATGCCGAAGGTGCGCGCACCACACCATCAATCGTTGCGTTTAATGCAGAGGGCGAAACCTTGGTGGGCCAGCCTGCCAAACGCCAAGGTGTGACCAACCCTGAAAATACCTTCTTTGCAATCAAGCGCCTGATCGGCCGCCGCATGGAAGACCCGATGGTTGCCAAAGATAAGAAGTTGGTTCCTTATTCCATCGTCAAAGCTGACAATGGCGATGCCTGGGTTGAAAGCCGTGGCACGAAATATGCTCCATCACAAATCTCCGCCTTCACATTGACCAAGATGAAGGAAACCGCTGAGCGTTACTTGGGCGAGCCAGTCACACAGGCTGTGATCACTGTTCCGGCTTATTTCAACGACAGCCAACGCCAAGCCACCAAAGACGCTGGCCGCATTGCTGGATTGGAAGTTTTGCGTATTATTAACGAGCCGACGGCTGCTGCCTTGGCTTATGGCCTCGACAAGAAAGAAGCCGGCACCATTGCGGTTTATGACTTGGGCGGCGGCACTTTCGACGTTTCAATTCTCGAAATCGGCGATGGCGTGTTTGAAGTGAAATCCACCAACGGTGATACTTTCCTCGGCGGTGAAGATTTCGACATGCGTATCGTTGATTACCTTGCAGATGAATTTAAAAAAGAAAATGGCTTGGACCTTCGCAAGGACAAGTTGGCGCTCCAACGTTTGCGCGAAGCATCTGAAAAGGCCAAAGTTGAACTTTCGTCTGCGATGCAGACTGAAATCAACTTACCATTCATTACCGCTGATGCATCTGGCCCTAAGCATCTGACTGTAAAACTCTCGCGTTCCAAGCTTGAGGCTTTGGTTGATGATTTGATTCAAAAGACCATTGAGCCATGCCGAATGGCGCTGAAAGATGCTGGCGTCACTGCTGCCCAGATCGATCAAGTTGTATTGGTGGGCGGTATGACCCGCATGCCTAAGGTCATCGAACTGGTAAAGCAATTCTTCGGCAAGGAACCCCATAAGGGTGTGAACCCTGATGAAGTTGTGGCCATTGGTGCTGCTATTCAAGGCGGCGTTCTTAAAGGCGAAGTGAAGGATGTGTTGCTTCTCGATGTCACGCCATTGTCGCTTGGTATTGAAACTTTGGGCGGCGTGTTTACAAGGTTGATTGACCGCAACACCACCATCCCAACAAAAAAGTCTCAAGTGTTCTCAACGGCTGATGATAATCAAACAGCAGTCACCATCCGCGTGTTCCAAGGCGAGCGCGAAATGGCGGCTGATAATAAGTCACTCGGCCAGTTTGATCTGATGGGCATTCCTTCAGCTCCGCGCGGCATTCCGCAAATTGAAGTAACATTCGATATTGATGCCAACGGCATCGTGAATGTATCGGCCAAGGATAAAGCCACTAACAAAGAACAGCAAATCCGCATTCAAGCCTCAGGTGGTTTGAGCGATGCTGAGATTGAAAAGATGGTGAAGGAAGCCGAGGCTAATGCTGGCGAAGATAAAAAGCGCAAAGATGCCGTGGAGGCCAAGAACCAAGCTGAAAGCTTGATCCACTCCACACAAAAGACTTTGAAGGAGGCTGAAGGCAAAGTGCCTGAAGCTGATAAATCAGCCATTGAAGCGGCCATCGCTGATCTAAAAGTTTCAATCGAAGCTGGTGATGCGGATGATATCCAAGCTAAGCAAACAGCTCTTATGCAGCTTTCCATGAAGATGGGTGAAGCTTTGTATAAAGCTGGTGGTGCAGCTTCACCAACTGGTGCTGCTGATAATGATCATGACGAGAATGACGACAAAGTCGAACGCGACGAGATGGATGACATCCTCGATGCTGAGTTCACCGAAGTCGATGATCAAAAGAAGAAATAAGTTTGCTTGAGTTCGTAAGCTCCCGTCTTACCGTCACCCCAGCGCAGGCTGGGGTTCCGCTTTGATGTAGTTCAAGACTTTAAAGTAAGCGGGATGCCAGCCTTCGCTGGCATGACGGATTGATGGGTTTTTAATTTTAGCTTAGTAGATTTCTTCGGAAGACAAATTTGAGTGTGACTCTTTAATGGCCAAGCGCGATTTTTATGAAGTATTGGGTGTTGCCAAAGGTGCCGATGAAAAGGTGCTGAAAACTGCCTATCGCAATCTTGCAAAGAAACTCCACCCCGATGCGAATCATGGCACCAAAGAAACCGACGCCAAGTTCAAGGAATTGAACGAGGCCTATGACGTCCTCAAAGACCCCCAGAAAAAAGCCGCTTATGATCGTTTCGGCCATCAAGCTTTCGAAAATGGCGGTGGTGGACGCCCCGGCAGCGGGCCCGGTTTCGGCCCTGAATTCAATTCGTCCATGTCTGATATTTTTGAAGACCTGTTCGGCGACTTTATGGGTGGCCAACGTGCAGGCGCTGCAGGTCAGCGTGGCCGTGCAGGTGCGCGCGGCAATGGCGCAACACGCGGCAGCGATTTGCGTTACAACCTCGAAATCAATCTCACTGAAGCCTATTCCGGCAAATCGGCTACGGTACGTGTGCCCTCGTCTGTCTCTTGCGATGTATGCAAAGGTTCTGGCGCTAAACCTGGCACACAGCCTAAAACCTGTGGCACATGTGGCGGTGCTGGTGCGGTGCGTTCACAATCAGGCTTCTTTACAGTCGAACGGGCTTGCCCCACCTGTGCAGGCCGTGGTCAAGTCATTGCTGATCCATGTATGGCGTGCGGTGGCCAAGGCCGGGTGACGAAGGAACGCAATCTGAATGTTGCCATTCCAGCGGGCGTAGAAGATGGCACGCGCATTCGCATGACGGGTGAAGGCGAAGCAGGCCTTCGCGGCGGCCCATCCGGCGATCTTTATATTTTCATCTCGATGCGCGTCCATGAATTTTTCCAGCGCGATGGTGCAGACCTTTATTGCAAAGTGCCAATTTCCATGTCGACTGCTGCGCTGGGCGGTGAAATTGAAGTGCCGACGATCGACGGCAAAAAAGCCCGCGTGACCATTCCTGATGGCGCGCAAAACGGCAAACAGTTCCGCCTGAAATCCAAAGGCATGCCGGTACTCAGGTCGGCCCAACATGGCGATATGTATATTCAGGTATCAGTCGAAACGCCTGTAAACCTATCGCGCCGCCAGCGCGAGCTGATGCAGGAATTCGACAAAGAAGCCCGTAATAACTCGCCGGAATCGGAAGGCTTTTTTGCCAAGGCCAAGGCGTTTTGGGACGGGTTTGGGGGGTAGATTTCCCGCTCTTCATCAAGCGAGGTGCGTAAAGCATATTCGCTTCGTTGCTTAGGCTGCCCTAATCGTCGGAATCGCCTTCACATCGATTTCCCGTTCTGCATGCCAGGTATCATAGGCTGCTTGCATTCTCAGCCATGGTGCCGCACCATCGCCAAATAATTTTCCCAAACGAACGGCAACAGCTGGTGAAACAGGTTTTGCTTCGCGTAACAGATCATAGAGGTGCTGCCGCGAGATGCCGAGCAGAGATGCGATCTCGACCTTGGTTCGACCTGTCGCAGGTATCACTACTTCACGCAACAACGCGCCCGGATGGCGGGGGCAACGGTTTGGATTTCGCTTTGCTAAATATTCAACCATCTTAGTCCTCAATGATATTGCTCAAGGTCGATGCGCACGGCATCGCCTTCTAAAAATTCAAATGTAATGCACCATGGGTCATTCACATGAACAGTATATCGCGTTGGATTAAACCCCCGCAGTGCATGAAAATCGAAACCTGGTACATTTATTTCTTCTGGCACAGAGCAAGCGTCTAAACGATCCAACGGCAATAAAATTCGCCCATGCAAGCGTTTGTCAATTTTTCCCGTTCGCCCTGTTGACCACAAATCTGCCAGAGCTTTATTTTTAAAACTTGCAATCACAAGGCAATGTAAGCATATTGCTTACGTAGAGTCAATTGGAGTTTCACCCATGCCCAAAGCCTATTGGATCGCCCATGTTACGGTCAGCAATGCTGACCAATATAAATTCTATGCTGCTGATGCTGGCATCGCTTTCAAAAAATATAACGCGACAATCCTGGCGCGCGGTGGCCCGCACACGGTCATGGAAGGCCAAGGGCGGCCGCGCAATGTGGTGATTGAATTTCCTTCATTGCAGGCGGCAACCGATTGCTATCATTCGGATGAGTATCAATCGGCTAAGGCCAAGCGCGTGGGCGCTGGTGAGGCGGATATCGTTATTGTTGAAGGTGTGTAGATGACAGCAATTAAAAACACTGGCCCCGTTCCGCAAATGGGCTTTGGCACATGGACGCATGTAGGTGATAAAGCCCGGCAAATTGTGAGCTGGGCTTTGGAAACGGGTTATCGCCACATCGATACGGCCGAGGCTTACGGCAATGAAGAGTTTGTGGGCCAGGCGATTGCTGAAAGCGGCATCAAGCGCGATGAGATTTTTTTAACCACAAAAGTGGCTCCGACCAGCTATGCGCCCGGAAAGATCATGGGGCATGTGAAAACTTCGCTTGAAAAATTGCGCGTTGAAAAGGTTGAACTGCTTTTGCTGCATTGGCCATCACCCAAAGACCAATATGATATGAATGATTATATAAAACAATTTGCCGAAGTGTATGACGCGGGTTTAACCAAACATATTGGTGTTTCCAATTTCACCAAAAAATATCTCGACGCTGCCATTCGCATTCTGGGTGATCGACCGATCAGCACCAATCAATGCGAAATTCATGTGCTCAACCAAAACCACATCATTGTCGATTATTGCAAATCCAAAAACATCCCGTTGACTGCCTATTCGCCTCTGGCGCGGGGTGCGTTGACGGACAATCCAACACTCATGGCCATCGGCAAAAAACATAACTGCGCGACAAATCAAGTGGCCTTGGCGTTTCTATTGGCGGAAGGTTATGTGGTCATCCCGTCATCCAGCAGTAAAGTGCGGATGAAAGCGAACTTCGATGCAAAGGATGTTGTCTTAAGCGCTGATGACATAGGTGCTATACGCGAACTTGATGAAGGTCGGCGTTTGGTGGATGGATCTTGGGCGCCAGTGTGGGACACTTAATCATTCCCCCCGTTCAAAAGCTGCGCTAAGGAACCTTTTTTCAACAAGGAATTTTCCATGCGCCCATCTGGCCGTAACTCTGATCAACTCCGCGCTGTTTCATTTGAGCGCAATGTGTCCAAACATGCTGAAGGCTCATGCTTGATCAAGTTTGGCGACACACATGTGCTGTGCACCGCCTCGATCGAAGAACGCGTGCCGCCATGGTTGAAAGGTGGCGGCAAGGGTTGGGTGACGGCAGAATATGGTATGTTGCCGCGCGCCACAGGCGACCGCATGCGCCGTGAAGCAACGGCAGGTAAACAATCGGGCCGCACTCAAGAAATTCAACGCCTTATTGGCCGCAGCCTGCGTGCTGTTGTTGATCTTCGCGCACTTGGCGAAAAGCAAATCACCCTAGATTGCGATGTGATTCAAGCCGATGGTGGCACGCGCACAGCGGCGATAACCGGCAGCTTTGTGGCTTTGCAAGATTGCATCAATTGGATGATGGCACGCGAGATGTTTAAAACGTCACCGATCAAAGATCACGTCGCCGCAATCTCATGTGGCATCCACGGCGGGCAAGCTGTTTTGGATTTGGATTATGCCGAAGATTCAACTGCCGAAACCGATGCGAATTTTGTGATGACAGGCTCTGGCGGCATCATTGAAGTGCAGGGCACAGCGGAAGGCGAACCTTTCTCACAAGATATGTTGCTGCAACTGCTTGGCCTCGCCAATGGCGGCATTAAAACTTTGGTGGCGATGCAAAAAGAAGCTTTGAAGTGATCCGCAAACTCAACAACGAAAAAATCGTCATCGCCACGCATAACAAAGGCAAACTTGAAGAGTTTGCTGAGTTATTGAAACCACATGGCGTTACGACGTTTTCGGCGGGTGGTTTGGGACTTACCGAGCCAGAAGAAACCGAAGATAATTTTCGTGGCAATGCCCGCATTAAAGCTTTGTTCGCGATGACGCATTCGGGTCACATCGCCATCTCGGATGATTCCGGATTATGTGTTGACGCACTAGACGGCGACCCCGGCGTTTACACTGCCGATTGGGCAGGCCCCACGCGCGATTGGAATTTGGCCATGCGCAATGTAGAAGAAAAACTGCAAGCTGCTGGGGCAACAACTCCAGCTCAACGCAAAGGGCAATTCAAATGCACACTCTGCGTAATGTGGCCTGATGGGCATGAGCGCTATTATGAAGGTGTGGCTCATGGTCAGTTGGTGTGGCCACCCCGCGGCGCATTGGGCCATGGTTATGATCCGGTGTTCGTGCCTGATGGGCAGGATCAGACATTCGCTGAAATGACGTACGCGAAAAAGAATTCTGTTTCGCATCGCGGTTTAGCGTTGGAGAAATTGCTCAGTGACCTCATCTGAGTCTGATTTCGGCGTTTATATCCATTGGCCCTTCTGCAAGGCCAAATGTCCTTATTGCGACTTCAACAGCCATGTGCGCCATGAAGCTGTGGATCATATGTCTTATGCGCGTGGCATCACGCGAGAGCTCAGTTGGTTGAAAGAACGCACGGGACAGAAGCAAGTTACCAGCATATTCTTCGGTGGCGGCACACCTTCATTGATGCCGCCTGAAGCTGTGGCGCATGTCCTTGATCATATTGCATCATTGTGGAATGTGTTGCCTGAAGCTGAGATCACACTCGAAGCCAATCCCACCAGCGTGGAAGCCGAAAACTTTCGTGGGTATAGAACCGCAGGTGTGAACCGTGTTTCTGTCGGTGTGCAATCATTAAATGAGGCAGACCTCAAAGCCTTGGGCCGCCAGCACACGCCAGATGAAGCGTTGGCTGCCTTTCGCCTTGCAGCAAAAATTTTCCCGCGCGTGTCATTCGATTTAATTTATGCCCGCCCGCAACAATCACTCTCTGCGTGGCGCGAGGAATTATCGACAGCGCTCAAGGAACAACAAGGTCACATGTCGCTCTATCAGCTCACCATTGAGCCAGAGACACGCTATCAAGATTTGTTCGACGCTGGCAAATTGCAGATTCCCAATGATGATGATGCCGCTTCACTTTATGAGCTGACCCAAGAGCTGACTGATAAATTCAATCTGCCCGCCTACGAAATTTCGAACCATGCGGCCAAGGGCCATGAAAGCCGTCACAACCTTACCTACTGGCGTTATGGCGAATATGCAGGGGCTGGCCCCGGCGCACATAGCCGCCTCGCTTCAGGCCTAAACCGCCTCGCTCTAATGAGCGAAAAACATCCCGAAACATGGCGGCAGAATGTGCAGGCCCATGGCCACTCCATTCTCGAAAACGGATTGTTGACTCTGCAAGAACAAGCGCCTGAATATCTGCTGATGGGACTGCGTATTAGAGAGGGCATTGATCTGGATCGCCACGCCGCACTTGCTGGCGAAGCAATCGACGTTGCAAAAATCGAAGCGCTGGAAAACCTCGGCCTTGTTGAACGCAGCGGTTCGCGGCTTATGGCCACGCATCGCGGGCGGCCCATTCTCAATGCGATTATCAGAGAGCTCAATGGCTGAATATTTCATTGGCCCCAATCGCTTTGAAGCACCCAGCTTGGAATCGGGCCTCTATGTGACCGCCACACCCATCGGCAATCTTGGCGATGTTACAATCCGCGCATTGGCTACACTTGCGGCGGCGGATTACATCCTCTGCGAAGACACGCGTGTCACCTCGCGGCTGCTCGAACGCTTCGGCATTCGCAACACCATGAAACCATATCATGAGCACAATGCCGAGAAGGTACGCCCTGCGATTATTGCTGCCCTTCAGGAAGGCAAATCATTTGCGCTCGTGTCAGATGCAGGGGTACCACTGGTGTCCGACCCCGGATTTCGTTTGGTGCAAGCTTGCATCGCGGAGAATGTGATGGTTACGGGCGTGCCCGGTGCTTCGGCGGTTCTCACAGCCCTTGCGCTTTCGGGCCTACCCACAGACACTTTCACATTTCTGGGCTTCCTGCCACAAAAACATAAAGCCCGTGTCGATCTGCTGACCAAATTCAAATCTGTACCATCTACATTGATCGCCTTTGAAAGCCCACACCGGATTGTGGATGCGCTGCTTGATATCAATGAAGCATTGGGCACACGCCAGATGGCCATGGCCCGCGAGCTCACCAAGCTGCATGAAGAAGTTTTGCGCGGCACGGCGCTCGAAATACATGCCACCCTATCAGCGCGCGAATCCGTGAAAGGTGAAATCTGCCTCGTCATCGCCCCACCGCAAGATGAACCCACCATCGTCGAAGACGATGAAATCGAAAACGCAATCACCGAAGCGCTCAAAGACAACGCATCTTCAAAAGCTGCAAACATCGTGGCCAAAAAATACGATTTAAAAAAAGAGGATATTTATGCCCGCATCCTCAAACGCAAATAGACAGCGCAACGAAAAGCGCGGACACTGGGCGGAAACAGCCGCACTCATTCTGTTGCGCCTCAAAGGATACCGCTTGCTCGTCCGTCGTTTCAAATCGCATCATGGCGAAATTGATCTCATCATGCGTAAAGGCCAAACCACAGCCTTCATCGAGGTCAAAGCCCGCAGCACAACGGACGCCGCCATAACCTCCGTCACCACCTATCAATCCAAACGGATCAGTGCCGCCGCCGGATTATGGATGTTGCGCGACGCCAAAGCAGCAGCGGGATTTTGCCGGTTTGATATTGTCGCTGTGAATGCCTATCTTTGGCCCACGCATATCCAAAACGCCTTTTCAGGAGAGATATAATGAGCCTCAAGATCGCAGTGCAATGCGACCCCATCAAACTTTTCCAAATCGAAGGCGACTCCACCTTTGCGATAATGCTGGAAGCCCAAGCCCGCGGGCACGCGCTGTTTTATTATCATGTGAAAACCTTGGCTTTTATGGACGGAACGCTTTCTGCAGAAGGCCATGATGTAAAAGTGCAAGATGTGAAAGGCGCTCACTTCGAGCTCGGCCCAAAAAAGCGCATCGATCTTGCCACACAAGATTCAATCCTCATGCGCCAAGATCCGCCCTTCGATATGGGCTATATCACCGCCACACATTTGCTCGATATGATCCATCCAAAAGTGCTGGTGGTGAATGATCCCACCGAAGTGCGCAATGCGCCCGAAAAACTTTTCATTCTAAAATTCCCGGAACTCATGCCGCCTACTTTGATCACGCGTGATACAAACGAAATTGATAGATTTCGTAAGCTCCATAATGATGTGATTTTAAAACCGCTTTACGGCAATGGCGGTTCGGGCGTTTACCGCACCAGCAATAATGATCAGAACTTTTCATCAATCCTCGAAATGTTCAGCGAGCTTTATAATGAACCCTACATCGCCCAGAAATATCTGCCTGATGTGCGCAAAGGCGATAAGCGGATTATATTAGTCGATGGGAAAGTGGCAGGCGCGATCAACCGCATTCCGGCCGAACATGATAATCGTTCCAACATGCATGCAGGCGGCGTGGCTGCCCCCACGAGCTTGACTAAACGCGAACATGAAATCTGCGAAGCCATCGGACCAGAGCTTAAAAAGCGCGGTCTGATTTTCACAGGCATTGACGTGATTGGTGATTTTATGACCGAGATCAACGTGACATCTCCCACAGGCATCAGACAGGTGAAACGCTTTGGTGGCGCGGATATTGCGGCGTTGATCATAGACGTGATTGAGGCGAAGCGCGGCTGATGCTTGATATTATCGCCTTCGATGCCGACGACACGTTGTGGCACAATCTCATTCACTTCAACGCCGCCGAAAAGCGCTTTGGTGAGATGTTCGCAAACTATTTGCCCGTGAATGAAGCCGCTGCGCATTTGATGAAAACCGAAAGCCGCAATATTGGGCTATATGGCTTTGGGGTCAAAAGCTTTACCCTGTCGATGATTGAAACCGCGATTAATATTTCAAACGGTGCCGTCGATGCCGGAACGACTGCGAAACTCATCGCCATGGGCCGCGATATGTTGGATCATGATGTCGAACTTCTGCCCCATGTGGAAGATACGTTAAGCGCCCTGCATGGGGATTATAAATTGCTGCTCATCACCAAGGGTGATCTAAAACACCAAGAGCGGAAAGTATTGGCCTCGGGCCTCGCTCACTTCTTCGAAGGCGTCGACATCGTCTCCGACAAAACCGCCGAAACTTATGCGCGGATCGCCAAGCGCCACGCCAGCACACCACAGCAAATGCTCATGGCCGGCAACTCCATAAAATCCGACGTATTGCCCATGATCGAAGCTGGCGGCATGGGCGTTTACGTGCCATTTGAAGTGTTGTGGGACCATGAGCATGAGGAGGTTCCCTTAAGCACAGAGCGATTTTATGAGGTGAAAGATATGCGCGGGGTTGTTGATGTGGTGCGCAAACATGCTGGTGTGACGAGGGCATAAAGTGAAGTTGTTGTGCATTGATACGGCTTTGGCCTCGTGTTCTGTTTGCGTTTATGACGCGACCGGCAAAACCATGCTCGCATCGGAACAACAGCTGATGGCGCGCGGTCATGCAGAGGCGTTGCCGCCGATGGTAGCTCGCATTATGGCGCAGGCAGGGATTGGCTTTGCTGATTTGGGCCGCATTGCTGTGACGACCGGACCTGGAACATTTACGGGTATTCGCGTGGGTCTCAGCTTCGCGCGGGCGATGGGCTTGGCGCGCAACATCAAGGTGCTTGGTATCAACACGATGGTGGCAACGCAATCGGCTGTTTCTGAACCAAATACAATGGTCGTTCATCAGGCGGGTATGAGCGGTTTATTTTATTTTTATGACGGTGCGGAAATCGAACTGCTTGCACCTGAAGAAATCGTTTCGCGCCTTTGCACTGATCAGCTCGTATTGGGCGCGGGTGTAGAAACAATTGTCACACTTTCAGGTCGCACTGACATTAAACGAAGCCCGCAAAATGACCTACCGTCCGCATCAGGTTTTGCGGTCTATGCTGCAGACCAGCCCGAGCCAACACATATGCCTGATCCGGTTTATCTGCGCGAAGCCGATGCCAAACCGCAGAAAGACCCATTGCGTGGATTGGCCGGTTTGGAAATATCGCCGTCTCAAGATTTAAGACTTTTGGCAAAGCTTCACGCCACCAGTTTTGAAGCCGCTTGGAACGAAAAAGATTTGGCCGAGGTTTTAGCAAACCCCGGCTGCGTTGCATTATTGGCCACGTCAGATGATGGGCCTGTAGGTTTTTTGATTTACCGCGTTGTGACTGACGAAGCCGAAATCATTACACTATGTGTTGACCCTGCCTATCAAAGGCGCGGCGCTGGTTTAGAGATTGTTTCAACGGCACAACAGCTATTGAAATCACTTAAAATCAGCAGTTTGTTTTTAGAGGTTGCTGCGGATAACAAGGAGGCGATCTCGCTTTATGCCCGCGCTGGCTTTTTGGAAGCAGGCTTACGCAAAGCCTATTACGCCCGCAAAAATGGTGAAACTGAAAATGCCATTATCATGCGGGCGCAATTGACGTGATGCGGCAGCTGCGCGCGAGTTTTATTTTGCTCGGCTTTTTAAGTCTCACCCTGACTCTCATGCCGGTTCAATTCGTTTTGGTTAATTTGCGTAGCCGGGCGGCAAGTCTGCTGCCGTGGTATTATCATCGCACCCTCAGCCATTTGCTTGGGGTTAGAATAATTCTTGAAGGCCCAGTCCCCACAACACCCACATTGCTGGTCAGCAACCACGTTTCATGGCTCGACATCCCAATTTTAAGTTCGGTGATGCCGCTGTCCTTTATTGCAAAACGCGAAGTGGGTGGATGGCCGATGTTTGGGTGGATGGCAAAATTGCAGCGCTGTGTGTTTGTAAACCGAGAAAGTCGGCACAGCACTGGAAAATCATCTGTCGAAATTACCAAACGGTTGCATGCGGGTGATACTCTTGTTCTATTCCCTGAAGGTACTTCAAACGATGGCAACACCGTTATGCCCTTCAAATCATCCTATTTTGGTGCGGCAGAAAATTTGGATGTTCCAGTTGTGCCCATAACAGTGGCGTATCTTAGTAACTATAATTTGGCCCTCACCAAACGCCAGCGGCCAAGTTTTGCGTGGTATGGTGATATGGATTTGCTGCCCCATTTATGGGAGTCCTTAAAGGCTGGGCCGATTGAAGTTTCAATCCAATTTCATGAACCTTTGCCTCATATCCCTCGGAAAGAAATGGCCAAGCTCGCCCATGTCACAATTACCAAGAGTTTGGTTGAAACGCTTCACGGCGGCCCATAAATCCGCTAGCAGAACCCCCATGTCCAAGTCCGTTTATGTCAAAACCTATGGTTGTCAGATGAATGTCTATGACAGCCAGCGCATGCAGGATGTGCTGGCACCCTTGGGCTATGCGCCAACCGACACGCCAGACAACGCTGATCTAGTGATCCTCAATACCTGTCACATTCGCGAAAAGGCGGTTGAGAAAGTCTATTCAGAACTGGGTCGTTTCCGCGATTTAAAATCCGAACGGGCAGCCTTAGGCCATGGGATGAAAATTGCCGTTGCAGGCTGTGTTGGCCAAGCGGAAGGCGAAGAGATTACCAGGCGCATGAAATCGGTTGATCTGGTTTTTGGGCCGCAGACTTATCACCGTTTGCCAGAACTTTTGAAAGACAACGAGACCAGCGGAAAAGCCGTTATCGAAACTGAATTTTCAGTCGATGATAAATTTAAAGGCTTGGCCCAAAACCAAGTGCGCCATCCAACCTCGCGCAGCGTCACGGCATTTCTGACAATCCAAGAAGGCTGTGATAAATTCTGTACATTCTGCGTGGTGCCGTATACACGCGGTGCTGAGTTCTCGCGGCCTGTTTCTCAAATTGTGCAAGAGGCCAGTAAACTTGCAGATCAAGGTGTAAAGGAGCTCACCTTGCTTGGCCAGAATGTGAACGCTTACCGTGGCCCAGCTGTAAACGGAACTCAATCGCGGCTCGGAATGTTGATCAACGAACTGTCACAAATCAACGGTATCCAACGAATCAGATACATGACCAGCCACCCACGCGATATGAGTGACGATTTGATTGAGGCGCATGGCTCCAATCCCAAATTGATGCCTTACCTGCATTTGCCCATCCAATCTGGTTCAAACCGCGTATTGAAAGCCATGAACCGTGGACACACGACGCAGGAGTATATGAAGGTCATTGGTCGTTTGCGCGCCTCTTGCCCTAGCATCGTTTTAACCAGCGATTTTATAGTGGGGTTTCCAGGTGAAACTGACGCGGAATTTGACGAGACGTTAGATGTCATTCGGGCCGTTAATTACGCATCGGCGTTTTCCTTCAAGTATTCGCCCCGCCCGGGAACACCGGCAGCCGAGAACAAGAGCCAAATACCGGAAGATGTGAAATCTGAACGCTTGTTGCGATTGCAGAATTTATTGAGCGCTCAACAAGCTGCTTTCAACCAAACCTGCGTTGGCCTCACTTTGCCCGTTCTGATTGAGAAGCCAGGCCGTCAAGAAGGTCAAATGATTGGGCGCTCGCCATATTTGCAATCGGTTCATTTAGCTATTGAAACAGAGGCCTTAGGCCGCATCGTTAACGCCAAAATATTAGTTGTTGGCCCGAACTCACTTTCGGGGCAATATGTGCCTGAAACCCAAAAAGGAGTCGCATCGATTTGAGCCATATTTCAAACGCTTTAAAATCCGCCGAAAAAACCAGCCATCACGAAGATGGCACATTGTCCTTGGCTTTTGATGATAACCGCGTGCTGGCTTTATTGATGGGGGAACATGATTCACATCTTGCTCTGATCGAACAAAAGCTTTCCGTCGCCATAACGCCACGCGGCAACCGCCTTTCCATTCGCGGTGACCGTGGCAATTCGGAACTGGCGCGCGCAGTGCTCGTGCAACTTTACACCAAAGCAGCACGGGGCGGAGATATTACCAAGGGCGAGATTGAAGGCACCATCCGCATGGTCAAAGTGGCCGACGAGAAAGACACCACTGAAGGCGGCGTTCGCACGCGTCGCAAAACTGTTTCGGCGCGTACCGCCAACCAGGGTTCTTATATTGAGATGATCCGCAAAAACGAATTGGTGTTTGGTGTGGGGCCAGCGGGAACGGGCAAAACTTATCTGGCGGTTGCTTGCGCTGCTGAAGCTTTGATGAATGGCGAAGTTGACCGGATTATTCTATCGCGCCCAGCAGTAGAAGCGGGTGAACGCTTAGGCTTTTTGCCAGGCGACATGAAGGAAAAAGTCGATCCATATCTTCGCCCGCTTTACGATGCGCTTTATGACATGATGCCACAAAGCAATGTGGTTAAGGCGCTCGCTGAAAACCAAATTGAAATTGCGCCATTGGCTTTCATGCGCGGGCGTACTCTTGCTTCATCTTTCATCATTCTCGATGAAGCCCAGAACACCACGCCGATGCAGATGAAAATGTTTTTAACGCGTCTTGGCGAAGGCAGCCGCATGGTGATCACTGGCGATCCATCGCAGATCGACTTGCCATACGGCATGACATCAGGCCTTGATGATGCGCTTTCAGTTCTTGATGGTGTTTCTGGAATTGGCGTGACACGCTTTACCACGACAGACATCGTGCGCCACGCTCTCGTCGGGCGCATTGTTGCTGCTTATGACAAAAAAGGCATTGCCATTTCTGCTCAGCGCAAACCGCGCAGCGTTTGATTTTCATGCCGCTTGATATCGCTATTGAAGATGATGGCTGGGCGGCTTTGCCGAATTTAGAAATGATGGCTGAACAAACCACAGCCGCTGCTTTACCCAAGGGTGAGCAAGGCAAAATCATCACGCTGCTATTTGCAGATGACGAAACCATGAAGGATTTAAATAAAGATTGGCGGGGGCTTGATAAACCCACCAATGTATTGTCTTTTCCTGCGCCCAAAGATCAGCCTGTGCCCCCAGGTGAATTGCCCCTGCTCGGCGATATTGTCTTAGGCTTTGGAACCTGCGCGCGTGAGGCCGAAGAGGCAGGCAAAACTTTGACCGATCACACCTGCCATTTGATCGTGCATGGTGTTTTGCATCTTTTAGGCTATGATCATGAAAATGATAAAGACGCAGAAGTGATGGAAGCAGCTGAAATCAAGATCTTATCTACGCTCGGCATTGAAAATCCATACCATTGATGAGTTCGAAAATGTTATCCCCGAAGAGACCAAGTTTTCTATCTAAAATCAGGCGCAGATTTACGGGCGGCAATTCCGCATTGCGTGAAAGCCTTGAGGGTGTGATTGATAGTCACGCCGAAAAAACCGGTGCCACGGCGCTTGATTCTGATGCCAAGTCGATGATGCTTAATTTGCTTGGCTTTGCCGATATGCGCGTTGATGATTTGATGGTGCCGAGAGCCAATATTGTTGCGGCAGATGAAACTTCGACGATGCGCGAGCTACTCGAACAATTCATCGAGGCCAATCACTCGCGCATGCCAATTTATCGTGACTCGCTTGACGAGATTACGGGTATGATTCACGTGAAAGACTATCTGCGTTGGATGAAAACCAAGGGCAGCAAGAAAAAATCAAAATCAGCGGCAGAGGCCGGCATTGCGTTGGCAGCCTCTGAACTCTCGTCCACAGTCAAGCAACATCCCAGTATGATCCGCGATGTTCTGTTTGTGCCACCCTCAATGCCCGCACCTGATCTATTGATAAAAATGAAAGCTTCGCATATCCATCTTGCCATCGTTGTAGATGAGTATGGTGGAACTGATGGACTGGTGTCACTTGAGGATTTGGTTGAAGAAATTATTGGTGATATTGCCGACGAGCACGATACTGATGCCGAACAAGGTATGCTGCGTCGTGAAGATGATTTGAAATACGTTGCCAATGCGTTGATCAGCATTTCAACATTGGACGAAATGTTCAAAATTGACTTATTGCCCGATGATGATGAGGACGAGGTCGACACGCTTGGCGGCCTTGTGTTTGAAATGGCAGGTCGTGTTCCATCACGGGGAGAGATTATAAAGCACCCATCCGGTATAGAGTTTGAAATTCTTGAATCCGATCCTCGCCGGGTCAAGAAGGTTCGCATTCATTTGCAGAAAACTGAACCCGGCGTTATCGAACCACCTGATAAAACTGGTTGAAGTTCAAGGTATCAAACCGGACTAACGCCCGTTACTTCCGGCACAAAATGCCGAAGCAGGTTTTCGATTCCATGTTTCAAGGTGGCTGTTGATGAAGGGCAGCCTGCGCATGAGCCTTTCATATTCAAATAAACAATGCCCTCTTTGAAACCCTTGAAAGTAATGTCGCCACCATCTTGCGCCACGGCAGGGCGCACACGGGTATCCAGCAAATCTTTGATCGTATTTACAATCTCAGCATGCTCTTCAGCAAAAAATTCTTCGCCTGAAAGTTCCACTTGTCCTGCATCAGAAAGGATTGGCGCGCCAGAAACATAATGATCCATGATCAAGCCCAAAATAGCAGGCTTCAAATGCTGCCACTCACCTTGGCCTTTGCTGACTGTGATAAAATCATGGCCCAGAAACACGCCAGTAACGCCAGAAACACTGAACAGTTTTTCAGCCAAGGGCGATTCTAAAGCATCTGATGCTTTTTTATACTCGCGCGTTGAGCCCGGCAAAACAGGCTTTCCCGGAATAAATTTTAAGGTCGCTGGGTTCGGCGTGGCTTCGGTTTGAATAAACATGAGTAATCCTCTCAGGATTTCATATAGGCCTGTTGGTTTCGGTTTTAAAGAGCCAGTTAGAGCGTTTTGACTTTATCATGAAAAGGTCAAAATCGCCCTAAGTTTATATTTTCGATCAACTTTTCTGAACTTTGACGATTCCGTCAAAGTTCAGGTTGATCTATCACCCAATAAATCCAACAATCTTCCTCACATCGCGCAAAATGGGTGCCGCAATGGCCCGCGCCCGGCTTGACCCATCAGCTAAGATCGCATCAACATGAGCAGGATCTGCCTGCAAGCGTGTGATCTCGCCGACAATTGGCGAAAGCTTGGCCACAGCCAAATCTGCCAGAGCATTCTTCAAACCTGAAAATTGCCCACCGCCGAATTGACCAAGAACCTGTTCCTTGGTTTCGTTATTCAGCGCAGCAAAAATATTCACCAGATTTTCTGCTTCTGGGCGGCCTTTAAGACCCGCCACTTCCGAAGGCAAAGCATCCATATCAGTTTTGGCTTTGCGAATCTTCTTGGCGATATCATCAGCTGAATCCATCAGATTGATGCGCGATAAATCGGATGGATCAGACTTAGACATTTTTTTGGTGCCATCGCGCAAGCTCATAACGCGAGTTGCAGGCCCAGTGATCATTGGCTCAGGTTGCGGGAAAAACTCGCCGTTAAAACCATTCTCAGCAATCGACTCGGCAAAATCCACATTGAACTTCTGTGCAATATCACGCGCCAGTTCCAAATGCTGTTTCTGATCTTCACCCACCGGAACATGTGTTCCCTTATAGGCCAAAATATCAGCCGCCATCAGATTGGGATAAGCATAAAGCCCAACCGAAGCCTGCTCCTTATCCTTACCTGCCTTGTCTTTAAACTGCGTCATGCGGTTCAGCCAACCCAGACGCGCCACACAATTGAAAATCCAAGCAAGCTCGGCATGTTCTTGAACTTGGCTTTGATTGAAAATAATCGAGCGCTTGGGGTCAAGACCACAAGCAACATAGGCCGCTGTCACATCACGCGTGGCCTTGCTTAATGCTTTGGGTTCTTGCCACATGGTGATGGCATGCATGTCAACCACGCAATAAATACAATCATTGGTTTCCTGCATTTTCACCCAATTGATCATGGCACCTAAATAATTGCCCAGATGCAAATTTCCTGTTGGCTGCATGCCTGAAAAAACGCGCGGGGTGAAATTGGTCATCATCTTAAACTTTCAAAACAGAAGCGGCGCTTATGCCCCGATTAGCGGGGTTTGAAAAGCCTCAATTAGCGCCTCACGGCCGCTTTGAGGTCGGAGATTTTGAAGGCGCCAATAGCTTGTGCAATTGAGAAGTAACTCGCAATTCCAGCGCCGACCACAAGCACCAAACCCCAGAGCGAATGAACAAAATGCGAATCTTCGGTGAAATTTCCGCGCAACATCCAAGTGGTAGAAAGCAACACGCCACCCATGAAGAGGCTTGAGAGAACGATGAGGGGAAGCCGCTTTTTGCTTCGCTCATCAAAATGGAAATGATTGAGTTGATGAAGTTTGAACCCCAGCAATATGGCATTTGTCCACGCCGCAATACTCGTCGCCATGGCGATGCCGACGTGACCAAAAACCTGAGACAAGACAAGGCTCGCAGCGATGTTAACAACGACTGAAATGATTGAAAAGCGCATAGGTGTGGCCGTGTCTTCACGCGCATAGAAACCAGGTTGAAAAACCTTGGTCAAAGCAAAAGCCGGCAGACCAGACGCAAAAGCTGCAACTGCAGGCGCGATGGCCAGAGTATCGGCATATCGAAATGCACCATGCTCAAAGACCGTGTGTAGAATAGGAGCAGCAATTGTCATGAGGGCTGCTGCTGCTGGCAGCGTTAAAAACAATGAAAGCTCAAGCCCTCGATTGCTTGCATCAATGGCACCCTGTTCATCGCCCGCTTTCAGTTTACGCGAAAGTGTGGGCAGCAGCACAACGCCAATTGCAACGCCAATAATTCCGAGCGGCAGTTGGTAAAGGCGCTCAGCATAATATAGATTGGCCACCGCTCGATCAAGGCCCGTTGCGATCATCGTCGCAATCAATAAATTGATCTGCATAATACCGCCTGAAATAATTCCGGGCACACTTCGCGCTGCCACTTGCTTCACATCGGGGGTCAACCTTGGCCAGCGCGGCCAGAAACTTAAACCAGCCCGCCTGCATGCAATAGCCAATAAAATAAACTGGGCAACCCCTGAAAACGAAACACCATAGGCGAAAATATAACCTGTGGTGGCCGAGTTGCCCGTTCCAAAATACCATGCAGCAATATTCGATGCGATCATCACCAAGTTCAAGAGAATCGGTGCGGCAGCAGCGGCTGTAAATTTGTGCAAACTGTTCAACACGCCACCCTGCAAAGCAGTCAGCGACATGAATAGTAAATACGGAAAACAAATAATTGTTAGATTGGTCGCAAGCGCTATCTTATCCGGCGAACCTTTAAAGCCCGGCGCGATAATATAAATCAACCAAGGCATGGCAATCATCGCAAGTGATGTGAACACCACCATCCAGGCGAGCAAAGCTGCAAAAACATCACTTGCAAATGAATGCGCGGCTTCAATGCCATCGGCATCCACACGCTTGGCAAACAATGGCACGAAAGCAGAATTAAATGCACCCTCAGCAAACAAAGTGCGAAATAAATTAGGAATCCGCTGCGCAATAAAAAATGCTTCAGCAACGCCACCCGTCCCAAGTGTAAAACCTACCAACTGGTCGCGCACAAAGCCGAGGACACGACTTATCGTGGTATATCCGCCAACTGTGGCTGCTGATTTAAAAAGTGACATGGCCTCAACCCGCAGCCTTTAGCTGAGCAACAGGCGGGGCAAGAACACTCATCAAAGATTTTTCAATCGTCTCTTGGCGCGTTGCACTTTCAATCTTGGCACCCGTCAAGTCTGTCACATAAAACACGTCAATTGCTTTTTCGCCATACGTCACGATATGAGCAGACGCGATGTTTAAATTGAGATGAAACAGCGCTTCGGTCAGGCCGTGCAACAATCCCACCCGGTCAAGCCCATTGATTTCAACCACAGTATATTTGTTCGACGGGGCATTATCGATGATGACCCGAGGCGCAACGGTAAAGGCCCTGGCGCGGCCCTGCACTTCTTGTGCACCAGCCAGAACTTCGCGCAATCGCAATTGCCCGTGAAGCGTTTTAACAATAGAACCGCAAACCCGCCCCGCCCGCCGCCGTTCATCCTCTTCACCCACAAATTCACGCTGCAACAAAATCGTATCAAGCGCCATACCATCATTCGTCGTGAAAATCTGCGCTCCAATAATGTTTGCACCCGCTGCTGCACAAGCGCCTGTGATTAATGCCAACAACCGCGGATGATCAGGCGTGTAGACCGTGATTTCGGTGACGGCCGCAAAGGCGTCAGTATGAATATCGGTCACTGCCTCGCGTATGGTTGCACGGTCAATCAAAGCCTGATGGCGCAGTTGGCGATCAACCGATACATTCAACCAATAGGCATCATAGTGCCTGGCCGTCGCGGCTTTCTTCTGGCTTTCCGTCCAGCTCGGGAAATTGTTCAAGAAGACAGATTGCGCGTCTCCCACCCGCTCTTTGCGCGAAACAGCAGTGTGGCCCCCATTTAGAACGGGCTCAGCTTCAGCATAAAGCGTGCGCAGCAATTGACCTTTCCAACCGTTCCACACGCCAGGGCCAACAGCGCGGATATCTGCCACCGTCAAAATAAGCAGAAGCTTCAATCGCTCCGGGCTTTGTACAATCGAAGTAAAATCAAGAATTGTTTTGAAGTCATTTAAATCTCTCATCTGTGAGGTTTCACTCATCAGCAAATGATAGCGAATGAGCCAAGCAACGGTATCAGTCTCAGCCTCGCTCAAGCCGAGCTTTGGACAAATCTCGCGTGCTACGCGTTCGCCTGCAATCGAATGATCTTCTTTGCGGCCCTTGGCGATATCATGTAGAAGTGTGGCAACATAGAGGACGCGCCTCGATTTCAGCGTTGGAAACAATGAAGCAGAAAGTGGGTGATCGTCTGTTAGAAGCCCGCGCTCCAACTGAGATAAAACGCCAACCGTACGGATCAAATGTTCATCAACAGTATAATGATGATACATGCTGAATTGCATCATCGCCACGATCTTGCCAAATTCAGGAATGAAGCGGCCCAGAACACCAGCTTCATTCATCATGCGCAGCAAAGTTTCAGGAGCAGTACTGGCTGTCAAAATATCCATAAAAATAGCATTGGCTTCGACATTGGTGCGCAGGCGATCATCAATCAAACGAAGTGATTTCCGAATATCTTTCAAGGCATCGGGATGGATTTCTAAACCTGTGTGGCCCGAGAGTTTAAAAATGCGTAGGATATTGACTGGGTTTCGACTGAAAACATCATCATCAACAACGCTGATGCGCCCGCTTTCAATTTTAAAATCTTTATCACCTTTTATGCCGACATTCCGACGTGGAATTAACTTGCCCAGCATCCGCGAAAGTGAAGGCGCATCTTTGAATTGTTTCGCTTCTAAGCTCGCGCAGAAAATACGAGTCAAATCACCCACATCTTTGGCGATCAAAAAATAATGCTTCATGAAGCGCTCAACATCGCGCAAACCATGGTGCCCCTTGTAACCCAATCGCCCGGCCATTTCGACCTGCCGGTCAAAACTCAAACGATCTTCGCCACGCTTTGCGATAAAATGTAAATGACAGCGCACAGCCCACAGAAAATCTTCGCATTTTTTAAATTGGGCAAGTTCGGCGCGGGTGAATGCCCCTTTCTCGGCCAATTCTTCAGTTGAGTTGGCATTGAACAAAAACTTTGCGATCCAGAACAAAGTGTGGAGATCACGAAGGCCACCTTTGCCGTCTTTTAGATCAGGTTCAACAGCATATCGGCTCTCACCTGATTTTGCATGACGCTGATCTCGCTCTGACAGCTTTTCAGCCACAAATTTCCGAGCGCTTGTTTGAACAATTTCGCGCTGAAAACG
>JAYWEV010000133.1:0-13087 GCA_043779145.1 Aestuariivirga sp.
TTTGGCAGCTACACCTGCTTTAGCCGCCGATAAAATTTTATCATCAGTTCCAGGTCTCAGCTTTCCATTTTTCGTTCACATGATGAAGGCGTTCAAGGCGGAAATCGTCAAGCAGGGCTACGAGCCAATCGAAAGCGATGGCCAGGTATCTTCACCCAAACAAACAGCTGACATTGAGGCTGCTATCACGCAAGGCGTGAAAGGCATCGTCATCAGCCCGAACGAAGTAGACGCTATGGCGCCCGCTCTGCAACAAGCTATTGATGCTAAAATTCCAGTTGTCACCGTTGACAGGCGTGTGCCGTCCGTTGAAGGCATACTTGCACATATCGGTGCAGACAATGTGAAGGGCGGCGAAGCTCAAGGCAATTTGATAGTCTCGATGTTCCCGGATGGCGCCACCATCATCAACCTGCAAGGACAGTCAGGTGCGTCACCAGCCATTGATCGCAACAAAGGCTTGCACAATGTTCTTGATGGCAAAGACAAGTACAAAATTGTTTTTGAACAAACAGCTGGCTTTGCCCGCGATAAAGGCCTCTCGGTCACCGAAGCTGCGCTTGCTGGCATGCCGCAACCGCCGAAAGTGATTGTAGCCGCCAATGATGACATGGCTTTGGGTGCCATGGAAGCAGTGAAGGCTCGCAACCTATCCGGCATTGCAATCATCGGCTTTGACGCATTGCCCGAAGCATTGGCGCAGGTGCGCGACGGTGGCATGACTGCGACGATTGAGCAGTTCCCAGGCAAGCAGAGTGCGCTGGGTGTACAGACACTCGTGGCTTTTCTGAAGGATGGTACTAAGCCTGCTGAAAAGGTTTTGTTGTTGACACCAGTAGCCGTCACGAAAGACAATCTGAATATCGCAGAGCGTCTTGGCGAAGTGAAATAAACCAACAGAGATGGTGTCGGGCTGCGTCAATAGCGCAGCCGGACACATACCTTCATGACCTCACACAATCAGGCCACACTACTACTGCGCATGTCGGGGATTTCAAAATCCTTTCCCGGCGTGCGGGCTCTTGAGTCCGTGAATTTTGAAGTCGGCGAAGCTGAAATTCACGCATTTCTTGGCGAGAACGGTGCTGGAAAATCAACGCTCCTGAAAATTCTTTCGGGAGCCCAATCGCAAGATTCCGGCAGTATTTTCTTCAATGGCAGTTCCGTTAATTTTGCCAGCCCACGAGCCGCACAGATGGCAGGCATTGTCACTATCTACCAAGAATTCACGCTCGCACCCGATATGACGATCGCCGAGAATGTGTTCATCGGCCGCGAACCCGGATCACGGCTGTTCGTCAGTCGTCGCGCGCTTGAACAGCAAACCCAGGCCCTCATGGAAAGAATTGGACTGGATCGGAGCCCCAATGCGCTGGTACGTGATCTCTCGGTTGCTGAGCAACAGATGGTGGAGATTGCCCGCGCGATCTCGATGAAGTCACGCCTGATTGTGATGGATGAACCCACGTCGGCGCTTAGCCGAACCGAAGTGCAGAAGCTTTTTGAAATCATTCGCGCGCTCAAGCGTGATAAAATTTCAACAGTTTTTGTTACTCATCGCCTAGAAGAGGTGTTTGAAATTTGCGATCGCTATACCGTATTGCGCGATGGCCGACACGTGGGTGCGGGTACGGTATCCGAAACTTCAATCGACGGAATTATCCGCATGATGGTTGGTCGCGAACTTGGCCTATTGGCCAAGCGCAAAACGACTTACGCGACACACGACATTGCGCTAGCCGTTGAAGACCTCTCGCGCCGCCGCAAGAATACTGACGCTAGTGCCATCGAATTGCATGGTGTTTGGTTTAATGTGAACAAGGGTGAAATTCTGGGCATAGCCGGTCTGGTCGGCGCGGGTCGAACGGAAACAGCGCGCGCAATCTTTGGTGCCGACAAGATCGATTCAGGCCGCATTTTTGTTGAAGGTACACCAGCCAAAATTAGCTCTCCGCGCGATGCGATCGCGCGCGGTATTGGCTTGGTGCCGGAGGACCGCAAGCAACAAGCGCTTTTTCTGTCTCTGGCAATTCGAACCAATCTATCAATTGCTGCCCATGACAGCATATCTTCATTCGGCATGTTCATCAACGCTGGCAAGGAAGACCAGCTTGTTGACGAGTACAAGAAACTTCTCAATATCCGGATGTCATCGCCAGACCAGATCGTCGGAAACCTGTCGGGCGGCAATCAGCAAAAGGTTGTGCTTGCGCGCTGGCTGGCCTTGCGGCCGAAAGTCCTGATCGTTGATGAGCCAACTCGGGGCATAGACGTCGGTGCCAAAGTCGAAGTTCACAATCTTCTTTTCGAAATGGCAGCTTCAGGCATTGCCATCATCGTGATTTCATCGGAACTTCCTGAAATCCTTGCGCTGTCTGACAGGATTGTCACGATGCGTGAAGGCCACATCACCGGCGAAATCGCAGGCGCAGATGCGGATCAAGAAAAACTCATGACACTAATGACACTCACAGAAAATTGCGCGGCATAGAGAAGACACAAACATGATAAAATCGCCCGACAAGGAAATAGATCAGAGCATTGACGCCTTTTCACTATTGGCGCGCTTTGCGCCATTGATCTTCCTATTGTTGCTCATGGCGGTGTTTGCAATTCTGGAGCCACGCTTTTTGTCATCGGTCAATCTCTTTAACGTCATGCGACAAGTGTCAATCACCGGGCTTCTTGCCATTGGTATGACCTTCGTCATCCTCACAGCTGGCATCGATCTCTCCGTCGGTTCGCTTCTTGCCTTTGCAGGGTTGGTCGCAGCTGCGGTGGCCAAGGGCGGCATGCAAGATCGCTTCACCGTGGGTGACGGAGCCATTGGTTATGGCTGGCCGCTTGCCGCCCTTGCCGCCATCGCCGTGGGTTTGCTTGGCGGTGTACTACAGGGCATAGCCATCACAAAACTCAAGGTTCCGGCATTCGTCGTTACATTGGGGGGCATGTCGGTGTTCCGAGGTGCTGCCTTGTTATTTGCAGCAGGTGGTCCGATTTCCGGATTTCAACCTGGCTTTGCTTGGTGGGGCCAAGGTCGCATCGGGCCTGTGCCTGTGCCGGTCATCATTTTCCTTTTCGCTGCACTCATCGCGCATATTGTTCTGCGTTACACACGCTATGGCCGAAGGGTTTATGCAGTTGGCGGTAATCCGGAAGCCGCCCGCCTGGCTGGCGTTAACGTCACGGCTGTGATTTGGAGCGTCTACATCATCATGGGATTTTTCGCAGGCCTTGGTGCTTTCGTGCTTGCTGCGCGGCTCAATTCCGCCGAAGCTGTGGCGGGCACGGGCTATGAACTCACCGTCATCGCCTCTGTCGTAATCGGTGGCACCAGCCTCTTTGGTGGCTCAGGATCAATCTTCGGAACGGTGACTGGCGCCGTGCTCATTGGCGTTTTGCTCAACGGACTCGTTCTGATGAACGTGTCGTCCTATGTGCAGCAGATCATTATTGGTGTCATCATAGTACTTGCCGTAGCCTTCGACACATTCGCAAAATCAAGGCGGCGCAAGGCATAAAACCAACCTTTTTCGTACTAGTAAGCTCATTCCCAAATTATTGGCGCCGGCTTTATTGGCCGGGCTTGGGCGATTTATTTGCCCGATCGGGTGCACATGTACAACTGTGGGATCAGGCGGACAACGCGGCCAGCGTGTCCATGCCCACGCCCGAATGTTCGCCATGATATTCGAGCACGCCCACGGCCAAAACCACTGGCCAGTTTTCTGCGATGGCGGTTTTGATCTGGTGGGGCAGCATAAGTTCAAAACGCATGAGGTTTGGCTCCGGTGAGGTGATGGCTTGCGCGTTGAAAATTCTCGCCCTAGGCTTTGCCAAAATCGAGGAACCGCACGTGTCAAACATGTCGCAAACCATCTCTACCGTCAACGTGGCGCCGCAGCAGCGCAGCGCATTTTGGCATGAGACGATTGCATCGACCTATTTTCCGCTCGATCTGCAGTTCCGTGAACCGGCGCGGTTTCAGGGCGAGCTTTCGTGCTGGGAACTGGGCGGGGTTTCGCTGTCGCGCCTCACCTCGGAGGCGTTGCAGTATAAGCGGCTGGCGCATCATTTTCGCGCCGAGCGGGACGAGCATTTTCTGGTGACGGTTCCGGCGCGGTCGGAGATTTTCTTTGCGCAGGGCGGCAAGGATGTGCGCTGCCATCCCGGCGGATTTATTCTGGAACGCAGCCATGAGCCTTATGAATTTTCGCATGAGGATGCGGCTGATCTTTGGGTGCTGAAGGTGGAGGCCAAGGCTTTGGGCCTGCGTCTTCGTGCGCCTGATCGCTTCTGCTCGATGCAGTTCAATGCCGCTGATGGGGCGGGCGGATTGTTTGCCGATATGTTGCATCTCATTCCGCAGCGCTTTGACGGCATGTCGGGCGAAGGCCGCGAGACGGTGGGCAAGCAGCTGATTGATCTTCTCGTGCTGGCGCTGAAAAATGATGAGCGCACGCTGACCACCGGAAGCTCCACCGTACGCGAGGCGCATTTGACGCGCATTGAAAGTTTCGTGCGGCGCAATCTGTCTGATGCGGAGCTTGACCCCGAGACCATCGCAGGGGCTTGTGGAATTTCCACGCGCTATCTGCATCAATTGTTCCGTGACACCAATCAAACTTTGGGCAGTTGGATGCGCGATCAACGCCTTGCGGCGGCGCGCGAAACTTTGACAGACCGTGCCAACAAGCAAAGTCTGGCCGAAATTGCTTATGCCCATGGCTTTGGCGACCAAGCGCAATTTTCGCGCAGTTTCAAGGCGCAGTTCGGGCTGGCGCCCAAAGATTATCGCCAGCAAGCCAAACCAAAATTGTAAAATCCATTTGCTCATGACCAAGATATAACACCTAATCATGGCGGAATTATGATTAATTTTCCTATTATTAGATATTAGTTCTTATTTTTTCGAGAATCTTGCTCCGGTCTTTGCGGGCTTTCAGGGCTTGCGCCATAGTCACTTCAACAAAGCGCGTGGGTGTGTGCGGCTGCAATTGGCCAATCAAGTCCATATCGGCTGAGATCACTGCGCCCACCATGAAGTAACCCCCGCCCGATACCGCATCCCGGTGCAACACGATGGGCTCTGTGCCGCTCGGAATTTGGATCGAACCATAAGGATAGCAGGCATCAACAATGTTTGATGGGTCGCTGCCTGCGCCAAAGGGCGGCACACGATCAACAAACTCAATCTTGCGCCCACCTTTAAAGCGATAGCCGATGCGGTCAGCCTCGGGTGCCACTTTCCACGTGTCTTCGAGAAAGTGCTTGCCAGCATCCGCTGTGATGCGGTGCCAATAAAGACCGGGCAACATGCGCAGTTCAGCTGGTGCGCCTGGTCCGCGACGGAGTTTTTCAGGAATGGCTCGGCCTTCTTTAGCACCCCTGCCCTTGCCAATTTTGAGCGTGTCACCTTCAGCAAGCTTGCGACCCTCAAAGCCGCCGAGCGCGCCCAACGTATAAGTCGAGCGCGAGCCCAAAACCACTGGCACATCAATGCCGCCCGAAATCGCGATATAAGCGCGCGCACCTTTTTTCAAAAAATCAAAAGACAGCACATCGCCCTTCTTCACTTTGAATGAGGTCCAAGTGGCACGCGCCTCGCCATTCACTTTCGGTGGTAACTCACCACCAGTGACCGCCACTGTAGCGTCGTCGGTAAATTTCAATTCCGGCCCCATGAACACGGCTTCGAGAACCGCCAAGCCTTCCTTGTTGCCCACAAGCATATTGGCGCAACGCAAGGCGAAACGGTCCATGCCGCCAGAAATCGGAATACCAATGTGATAATATCCGGGGCGACCCAAATCTTGCACAGTGGTTGAAAGCCCGGGCTTTAAAACTTTAACGGCCCCATTCTTCAAACTAACCATTGAGTGCCCCCATCAGTTTTGCGTTGTATCCATCCATGTCTTTCTTGAAGTCTTCGAGCGAGAAGGTCACATCCTTCATGCGCGGCATGAATTTGCCTTTCTCCACCGCAATCACCGTTGCATCATATTCGGCGCGATCAATCGGTTTCCATTTCACAATGTCGCCCGGCTTGAACAGACACATGAAGTCTTTGAGATATTTTATTTTCTGCTTGGGATCATAAATCGGCATGGGCGTGATGCCGAACATTTGATAGCCACCAGCACCGCGCACCGAATAGATGCAGCCAAAGCAACCGCCATGGCCCACAGTGAGTTTTGGCGTGTCAGTTCTCGGCCGCAAATATTTCGGCGATTGAATTTGCCGCTGACGCTCCACCATTTGATAGAGAAACGGCAGGCCCGCGACGAAACCCACCATAGACACAAACCACGGCGCGCCGGAATGGGCCTTAATAAATCCATCCACGCCATCAAGATTGTTGATGCGCGCGGTATATTCCACATCGGTTGATGTTGGATCTTGATGACGATCGCGGAATTTCATCAAGGTTTCATTGGTCCAGGGATCATTATACAAAACCGGAATTTCAATGATCCGCGTTTTGAGTTGCGACTTGCTCTTGCCCGCCGATTTTTCAATCGCCTTTAATTCCTTCATCAAGTCGGAAGGTTTAATCACATCAGGATCAAACTTGATCTGGAAGGACGCATTGGCCGGGCAGATTTCGGTAACACCTTTGATCTTGGCCTTCTTCACCGCGGTGGTGATGGATAGGCTTTTGAAAAAAGCATCGAGCGACATTTCTTCATCGCACTCGACAAAAATATGTTCATCGCCGCCATAAGAATAACGGGTTTTCATGTGTTCTCCGCCTCCCTCATTCGAGTTGCATTCAATTCAAGCCAGCCTTCCAGCCAGCGCGTGTGAAAATTCGCTTTGCGCACATCAGGGTCTGCCGCAAGCAATTGATGCAAGGGCTTGGTGGTTTTCAATCCACCCACATTGAGTTCACCAAGGGCACGCTGCAAACGGCAGATCGCCATTTCGCGTGTCTCATCCCAGACGATCAACTTGCCCAAAAGTGAATCATAAAAGGGCGGCACCTGATAACCATCATAAAGCATCGTATCAAAGCGCGTGCCGACACCCCCTGGAATTCGAAGATTAGAAATCGTGCCTGGGTTCGGCATGAAATCTTTCGCTGGATCTTCCGCATTGATCCGCACTTCAATCGCATGGCCTGATTTCTTGACGTCGCTTTGTTTGAAGCCAAGCGGCTCGCCGCCCGCAATGCAGATCATCTCGCGCACCAGATCAATACCGGTGATCATTTCGGTGACAGGATGTTCCACCTGAATGCGCGTGTTCATTTCGATGAAGTAAAACTCGCGGCTGGCATCGTCATAAAGATACTCAATCGTGCCAGCGCCGGAATAATTCACAGCTTCAGTGAGGGCTACAGCAGAAGCGCAAAGCTTGTTGCGAATATCTTCGGGCAAAACGGGCGAAGGGGCTTCTTCCCACACTTTTTGGCGCCTGCGCTGCAATGAACATTCGCGCTCGAAACAATGGATGGCGCGTTTGCCATCGCCCAACACTTGCACTTCAATGTGGCGGGCATTGTTGATGACGCGTTCAATGTAAAGCCCGCCATCGCCGAATGCGGCTTGTGCTTCAGCGCTGGCTTGCGGCACCAAGCGTTCAAACTCTTCCATCGAAGCTGCAATGCGAATGCCGCGCCCGCCGCCGCCTGCAGCCGCTTTAATCATCACCGGAAAGCCAATGCTCTGTGCAATCTTGCGCGCTTCAACTTCATCATCAATGCGCCCGCCTGAGCCTGGCACAACAGGCACACCCGCTTTTTCTGCAGCCACACGTGCTGCCACCTTATCGCCCATGGTGCGGATGGCATTGCCATTGGGGCCAACAAAAATCAGACCCGCAGCCACCACGGCATCGGCAAACTTCGCATTCTCTGCCAGAAAACCATAGCCCGGATGAATCGCATCAGCCTCGGTTGATTTTGCCGCGTTCAAAATCGCTTCGATGTTCAAATAGGATTTTGCCGCATGGGGCGGACCAATGTTCACCGCTTCATCGGCCATCTTCACCGCCAGCGACTCCTGATCGGCAATGCTGTGCACCTGTACTGTCTTGATCCCAAGCTCCTTTGCCGCGCGAATGATGCGCACGGCAATTTCGCCGCGATTGGCAATTAGGAGTTTGCGGATCGGCATGGATTAAGAAATTTCAACGAGTGGTTGGCCCGCCATCACGGGCTCTTCATTGTCGGTCAGGAATTTTGAAATCTTGCCTGCATGATCGGCCTTCACTTCGTTGAATGACTTCATCACTTCGATCAGGCCGATCACATCACCTATTGCAACTGTGTCGCCTTCATTTTTAAAATCCGGTTTATCAGGTGCAGGTTTTCGGTAGAAAGTTCCAGGCAAGGGCGAGAGAATATGTTTGGCCATGATTTATCCTCGTAAATTCTAAGCTGCATCGAGATAGGGTTGAACCGCCTTGCGCACCGCCTGCGCAATGGCAACGGCATTGGGTGTATCAGAGTGAATGCAGATCGCATCTGCGCGCACAGCCACATCCTTGCCGCCAACACTTTCCACTTTGCCTTCTTTGATGGCACGCACGGACCGCGCTGCGGCGCGTGCTGGATCTTTGGCGTCATGTTCGCGCGTGATAATCAAGCCGCCTTCGTCGTTGTATTCAAGGTCCGTATAAAATTCGGCGATGAACTTATGCCCGCGTGCCACGTAAACTTTTTCATGCAGCGTGTTGATCATGCCGAGAAGTGGCACTTTGAAAATATCAGCAGCATCGCACACGCCATTGGCAATATCATCCATGCGCGCCGCCATGCCATAGAGCGATCCATGCGGCTTGATATGATTGAGCACCATACCCTCCGCTTCGAGAAAACCTTTCAACGCGCCAATTTGATAGATCAAACAGTTGGTCAATTCCTCGCGGCTGATTTTCATTTCACGGCGTCCAAAGCCTTGCAGATCAGGCAGCGATGGATGTGCGCCAACTTTCACACCATGTTTCTTGGCGAGCTTCACCGTGGCCCGCATGTGGTTGAAGTCAGACGCATGAAAGCCGCAGGCTACATTTGCGATATCAATGAGAGGCATAATGCCAGCATCATCGCCAATCTTATAAAGGCCGAAGCCCTCGCCCATATCACAATTGATGATCGTCATCGGAGAAACCCTAGTTGGCCTACGCCTGATATTTATGGGTGAGAATCCAACACTCGGCAAGTGGGGGATTTTCATTGGATGCACAAACTTAGATGTATGAGTGAACAGGCTTAGGGCCTGCCCGAAAAGTATTTCAGCGACCGCGTCAAATCTTCGGCATCATAACCACGACCGATGACAACAATCGTGTTATCTTCTCGGTTGCTTTGCTCGGGTAGAATTTCCGGCGACTGCACGATCTTGCGCACGGTTTGGATCAGCAGCCTTCCGGCAGGTGTTTGTACCACACCCTTCACCCGCATGATGTCATCGCCGCGCGCATGCAGCAGCGCCGACAGCCACACGCTGAAAGCTGTCCAGTCGACAGTGTCATCAATCAAAACTTTGGATGGAAAGATTGGGGGCAAATCGGCATCTGCCAGAAATTCACTGAGCTCCTCTGGCTTGACATCGCCAATCGTTGGAAGCGGCGTTTCCGTGCCCTTGATTGCTCCAAACATTTGAGCACCAGGATTAAGAACGCGCAATGTTGCAAGCAGGCTTGCAACATTCGCCTCGCCAGCTTCATCAAGCTTGGTGATCACGAGGCGATCAGCGATTTCAATTTGCCTGCGCCCTAAAGGTTCACGTCGCAATTGGCTTAGCGCATGAAGGGCATCGACTGCGACAAGAACTTCATTGACGATGATGTGATGCACCAAAATCGGATCACTGCGAATGGCCTCAATGATCGGACCAGGATCAGCCAGGCCGCTGGTTTCAAGAATAATCCGTTCCAGGCGTTCGCCCGATGAGTCCTCTTTGCTGCGATCATCGCAAATTTTGCGCAGCAACGAAATCAAATCGGCTTTGCCTACACAACAAGCACACCCCCCCGCCAGAACAGCCAGCATTGACGAGCCTTGCAGCAGCGCATCATCAACCGGCGTTTCCGCCGCTTCATTGACGATCACATAAGCGCCTTTGAAAACCCCATGGTGAAGTTGATGCCGCAACCAAGTGGTTTTGCCAGAGCCCAGAAACCCGCCGAGAACGGTGAGGCGCATACGAGAGTCAGCCAACTCACTCGGCCTTTTCTGCAGCACCCGTAAAGCGAGGTGCCAAAGGATCAATGGCTGAACCCGTCCAGTGTTCGGCCGTTGCCCATACTTCAGTCAAATCACGGGCAATGGTTTCAACGCCAAATTGATTTGAGATTTGAATGCCAGGCACCAAACCGCCATCATGCACATTCAAACCATAGGTCTTGAGTACACGCTTTAAAATATCAGCTCGCCGAAACCGCGACCTCAGTCGTTCACCCATATTCGCAGCGCCAGCCTCGGTCCAATGTCCGGGGGCGGCGGGATATCCACAAGCTGAACACATGGTTTGGTGTTTCCTCTAAGGTCTTCAGAATGACAGTATCAGAAGCCGCGCCAACAAAACAGCACGCGTTTCAAAACAGAGCTGCTGCCGGTTTCACGGACACTGAGTTAAGGTGTTTTGATGGAACTGGGGGTTTCAAATGGAAAGAAAGAAGTATTCCCGCGAGTTTAAGCTCGAGGCGGTTAATTTGGTCAAAGATCGCGGCGTTTCGATTGTGCAGGCGGCGCGTGATCTTGATCTCAACCACAACGATATAGTCGAATGCCTTGCGATCATTGCAGCGCGCCGTCGGTGCCACCAAGACACGCAAACGAGATTGAATGAGGTTCGAGCTATCACTGACAACCTCCCAGTCAAGTTACTTCCTTCCCGAACGATCAAGCTCATCACTGGCAAGCCTCAACGTATCGACAAATAGAGAGAAAGCGCTCAGGGTAAAGTTTCGGGCGAGCAGTATTCCAAAGCAAAGCGGTTGACCGTCGTTTCTGTTCAAATTTGGAAAGATAGATTTGATTTCGCTGCTCAAACTTTGCTCCGTCCATGCAACAACAAGCACCAGATCGCCAAAAGCGGCTTTTCATCAGATGCCATGGCATGTCTGATGTTAGGCACATTGTGCAGCATGCCACCCGGCCCAGGCTCAAACCACTCAGAGTCACCATGTTGGAAGCGGCCAGGACTTAACACCAGATATAATTCTTCTGGCGCATGGGTGTGGTCAGGATAACGCACATGGGGTGCCAGCAGCGATACGCCAATGGCAATGTCGCTACGCTCTTCCAATCCTCCGTTGCCGACAATGACAGCATTGGCATGACCTCCCGGCCAGTTTGCGCTTGCATGCGATCCACCCGATGGCCTGACTTTCCAAGCCAACAACGGAGCAATTTTCTCGAGCGAAGCGGCAACGGAAGTCACCTCTGGCGACGCCGATCGCGCAAACTGGAAAGCAGCGGGTAAATGTTCGCAAACCGAAGGCTGAGCTGCTGCTAACTTTCCGCGCGGTGCTTGACTATCGAGTGCAGCAAACAGGTTGGTCAGGAAGGCGAGGACTTCTGGTCCCGACTCCTTGGAAGAAGAGAACGCGGCCTTCAATGCGTCCAGGAAGTCCTGCAGGTTGGCGCTCCGATTTTCACTCATAGCGGCAAACTCAGTTTCGCCATGCGGCCACCATCAATGGTCCAGACTTGCCCTGTCACGAAACTCGCTTCTGCGGATGCAAGCCAGCTCACGAGGTTTGCCACTTCTTCGGGTTTTCCGGTTCGTCCAACGGGATGAATTTTGCCGATGTCGCGGCGGAAGGCGGCGGGGTCTAGCATGCTTTCGATATATTGTGTTGCAAGATCAGTATCGATCCATCCGGGTGCCACGGCATTGCAGCGGACTTCTGCGCTGTGATCCACTGCGACAGCACGGGTGAGGCCGTGCAGGCCCGATTTGGTGGAGGAATAAGCGGCGTGCTGCGGGTTAGATCCCAATCCTTCGATCGAACCAATATTAACGATAGATCCCTTGACAGCTCGCAGATGCGGCATGGCGGCCTTGATCAGCATGAAGGGAGAGGTGAGATTGATCGTGAGCATACGTTGCCAATCCGCAAGCGACATGTCTTCAACAAGAGCTTCCTGCATGATACCGGCATTGTTGACGAGAACGTCCAGTTTGCCAGCCCTCGCAATGACTTCGCTTACGGTATGGCCTGCAGAGTGAGGGTCAGCAAAGTCAGCTTTTATGCAATCAAACTCTGCGTCAGTGCTGCGCTGAGCGGTGAATACTTGCGCGCCCTCAGTTTTGAATTTGCGGGCAATGGCTTGGCCGATGCCCATGCTACCGCCGGTGATGAGGGCTACTTTGCCTTGATGCCGCATCATGATACGGCCTTTCCACCATTCACTTCGACAAGCGAACCACACATGTAGCGTGCTTCATCGGACGCGAGGAAGAGAACAACGTCTGCAATGTCTTCAGGTTCGGCAATGCGCCCGAGTGGCACAGTCTTGCCGAGTTCGGCAACAGCAGTATCAGGATTGAATCCCCGCTTGATGAAGCCTGTACGCAACATCGGAGTGTTGACCTCGTTGGGGCAGACCGCATTGATGCGAATGTTCTGGTGCGCATGATCACGGCCCATGCATTGGGTGAGCGAAGCAATGGCGGCTTTGGTCATGCAATAGACCGCATGATTTGAGCCGGGCCTTAGCCCCCAGCAAGAGGCGGTGTTGACGATGGCACCACCTCCCGCCGCAGCCATAATGGGAATGGCAGCGCGAGAGATGCGGAATGGCGCTTCCATGTTGACACCAACGGAAAGGGCCCAATCAGCATCGCTTGTGGTGGTCACATCCCCTCGCGTGATGACGCCAGCATTGTTAATGACAATATCGAGTCTGCCTAACGCATCATGCGCTGCTTTTGCCAATCCATCGGCATAGGCCGGTTCAAGCAGATTGCCGGGCAGCCGGGCCTCAGCTTCGATGGCCGACACGTCGCGGTCTGCCACTGCCACTCTGGCACCTTCACTGCGTAATTTGCGCACGATCGCTGCACCAATGCCGCCTGCCGCACCTGTAACGAGCGCAACCTTGCCATCAAATCTTTTCATCTCTCGCTCCTCA
>JAYWEV010000134.1:0-13083 GCA_043779145.1 Aestuariivirga sp.
CCGTTAACTGCATTGTCCACATGACAATTGTGACATTTGCGCAAACGTTCAAGCGTTGTTATAGAGCGGCCAGATCGGCGTAGGCTAAGGGCAAAACTAACATGATGAAAATCGTTTCAGGGAACAGCAACAGACCCCTGGCAGAGGCGATTTGTTCTTATCTAAACTTGCCCATGACAAAAGCCGTGGTGAAGCGTTTCAACGACATGGAAGTTTTCGTTGAAATCCAGGAAAATGTGCGCGGGCAGGATATGTTTATCGTCCAATCCACCTCATTCCCGACCAATGATCACCTCATGGAATTGCTGATCATTACAGATGCACTGCGCCGCGCATCTGCAAAGCGCATTACAGCGGTTATTCCTTATTTCGGCTATGCTCGCCAAGACCGTAAACCAGGACCTCGCACGCCAATATCAGCAAAGCTTGTGGCCAACATCATTACAAGAGCAGGGGCTGACCGGGTTCTTACTATTGATTTGCATGCTGGCCAGATTCAGGGCTTCTTTGACATTCCGACCGACAATCTATTCTCAGGCCCTGTGTTCGTGCGCGACATTAAACAACATGGTGACGTTGCAAATTCAGTTGTGGTTTCACCAGACGTTGGTGGTGTTGTGCGCGCGCGTGCTTTGGCTAAGCGTTTGGATACGCCACTCGCCATCGTCGATAAACGCCGCGAACGCGCTGGCGAATCTGAGGTGATGAACATCATCGGCGAAGTGCAAGGCAAATCCTGCATCTTGATTGATGACATCGTCGATTCTGGCGGTACGCTTTGTAATGCAGCTGAGGCACTGTTGGCCAAAGGGGCAAAAGATGTGACGGCCTATATCACCCACGGCGTCTTATCGGGTGGAGCTGTTTCGCGCATTACGGCGTCAAAGCTCAAGAATTTGGTGATCACTGATTCAATCCAACCCACCGAGGCTGTTAAAGTGGCCCGAAATATTCGGGTATTGCCGATAGCCTCATTGTTAGGCGAAGCCATCGGCCGCACCAGCCGTGAAGAGTCAGTATCAAGCTTGTTTGAATAGAGACATTGCTGCTATTGAGGCAGTATGCAACCCGCTATCAAGATTTCCAATTTATCGAAGACTTATAAAACGGGTTTTTCGGCCCTCAAAAACATCAATCTCGAAATCCGCAAAGGCGAAATTTTCGCTTTGCTCGGCCCCAATGGTGCGGGCAAGACAACCTTGATCAGCATCATCTGCGGCATCGTCAATAAAAGCGCAGGCACAATTCTGGTTGATGGTCATGACAATGTTTCGGACTACAAAGCGGCGCGCTCGCTTATTGGTCTTGTGCCGCAAGAGCTGACCACTGACGCTTTTGAGACACCGTGGGCGACGTTCAGTTTCAGCCGTGGTTTGTTCGGGTTGCCAGCTAACCCTGCGCATATCGAAAAAATCCTGAAACAGCTTTCGCTGTGGGATAAGAAAGACGAAAAAATCATGCGCCTTTCGGGAGGTATGAAGCGGCGTGTGTTGATCGGAAAAGCCTTGGCCCACGAGCCGCGCATTCTATTTCTCGATGAACCAACAGCGGGTGTTGATGTGGCCTTGCGCAAAGACATGTGGCAGATCGTGCGCGATCTGCGCAGCTCTGGTGTCACCATCATTCTCACCACGCATTACATCGACGAAGCTGAAGAGATGGCGGACCGTATCGGTGTGATCAATAAGGGTGAAATGATCCTCGTTGAGGATAAGGCTACGCTGCTGCATAAGCTTGGGCAGAAAAAACTCACGATCCAATTGGTGAAACCCTTGAAAGCCATTCCGCCAAAACTGAAAGCGCATAATTTACAGCTGACACAAGAAGGCAAGGCGCTGGTGTTTAATTACGATACCCATGCCGAGCAGACAGGCATCGCCACACTGATGGATGATTTGAAATCCGCCAAGCTCGCCTTCAGCGATCTCGCAACAACCCAGTCTTCGCTTGAAGACATTTTCGTTGATTTGGTGAAGAAATGAACATTCATGCAGTGTGGGCGATTTATCGTTTTGAAATGGCACGAGCTTTGCGCACGGTGTTTCAAAGCATCATCTCGCCCGTCATTTCAACCGTGCTTTATTTTGTGGTTTTCGGGGCTGCCATGGGCAGCCGCGTGACGGAGATTGATGGTGTGGCTTATGGCTCGTTCATTGTGCCAGGCCTCATCATGCTGTCGCTGCTCACGCAGAGCATCGCCAATGCCAGCTTCGGCATTTATTTTCCACGCTTTGTCGGCACGATTTATGAGCTTCTTTCAGCCCCCATTTCATATTTTGAAATGGTGCTGGGCTATGTGGGTGCCGCGGCCACCAAGTCAATCGTCCTTGGACTGATCATTTTAGCCACAGCTTCTTTCATCGTGCCCATTCACATCGTGCATCCATTTTGGATGTTGTTGTTTCTGGTTTTAACCGCTGCCACCTTCAGCCTATTCGGTTTCATCATCGGTGTGTGGGCAGATGGGTTTGAAAAACTGCAAATCATTCCGTTATTGATCATCACTCCACTCACATTCTTAGGCGGCAGTTTCTATTCGATCAATGTGTTGCCGCCGTTCTGGCAGAAAATCTCGCTGTTCAATCCGGTGGTTTATCTGATCAGTGGCTTCCGCTGGAGCTTCTATGAAGTCTCAGATGTGAGCGTGGGTGTCAGCTTGGCCATGACGTTTGTGTTTCTTGGTATTTGTCTGATCACAGTCGCTTGGATTTTTCGCACAGGTTATAAAATCAAGAATTAGTTAAATTTCATTAAGACGCCTGTCAGCTTCTTGTCATCAGTGCCCGCACTATAAGGGCTCAAGTTGATGAATTCTGATGAGGTTTTTATGAAAATTCTTGCTCGCTTTGCTGGTTTATTTTTGTCGTCCGCGAGTTTTTTTGTCCCGGCCCAATCGGCTACGGTTCCTGCGGTTAATGATCCGCAAGCCTCTGTCGATCCGCAAATTCAAACCGTTGCTTTGCATGACGGCACTTTTGTGGGCGGCACTTATGATGCTTATTATGGCACCGTGCAGGTTCAGGCGACCATTAAAAACGGTTCGATCACTGCTGTCAGCGCATTGAAATTTCCAAACCATTCTGGCACCAGCCGCTCGATCAATCGCCAGGCGCTTCCATATCTTTTGCAAGAAGTGGTGGCCAAGCAAAGTTCGAAAGTTGACATCATCGGCGGCGCCACATTGACAAGCCGCGCATACATCAAGTCACTCCGCGATGCTTTGGCTCAATCAGGCAAATAACCTCCGATGCGCGACACTCGCATTTTGATGGGCATGCCGATTACAGTGGAGATTGTGGGGCTTAAAAATGCAACCACAATCAACGCGGTGTTGGACTATTTCACTCAAGTCGATGCGCGCTTTAGTACTTATAAAGATAACAGCGAAATCAGCGCGTTCAATCGCGGTGAAGTTTTGCCCGCCAATCTAAGCGCTGAGATGAAAGAGGTTTTGCAACTCTCAGCCATCACGCGTGACCAAAGCCAAGGCTATTTCGAAATCCGAAAAGCTGATGGCGCGCTTGATCCTTCAGGCATTGTCAAAGGTTGGGCAATCAACAATGCCGCGAAAATTATTCGCAGTCGGGGTCATGTTGATTTTTTCGTAGAGGCTGGCGGCGACGTACAATCTGCGGGCCATAACGAGGAGGGCAGCGAGTGGCGTATCGGTATACGCAGCCCTTTTCATTCCGATGAGATTATTAAAGTCGTGACACCACGTGGGCAGGGTATGGCCACCTCGGGTACCTATGTGCGCGGCCAGCATATCTATAACCCGCATGAACCGACAAAACTGATTCAAGATATTGTCAGCCTATCTGTCATTGGCCCTGATATTTTAGAAGCAGATCGTTTCGCCACAGCCGCCTTCGCAATGGGCGAGCAGGGGATTTATTTCATTGAAAATTTGCCCGGTTTTGAGGGCTATATGGTGAATGCTCAAGGCATCGCCACACAAACCACAGGCTTTGGAGCTTTCGTATTATCATGATCAATTTCGTCGATGGTTTTCTCAACCACACCACAATGTACCGCCTCGTGCTGTATTATGTTTCGGCTTTGTTGGTTGCAGCGTTCGGCTTGGGTTTTTTTCAATTGGTGCCGCATGATCCTTCCGCGTTGGCGTTTTCAACCGTCTTCATCGCCATGGTGTGCTGGATCACTAACAAGGCCATCGCTTGGGCATTGAAAGTTCCGGCCAACACTGAGTCGATTTACATAACAGCCTTCATCGTCGCGTTGATCATGTCCCCTGTCATTGCCACCAATTTGCCCGGCATTGAAGGTTTGGCGCTGGCGTCCTTCGTCGCTATCGCTTCAAAGTTCGTGCTCGCCATTTACCGCAAACATATCTTCAACCCCGTTGCCATTGGTGTTGTGGCGTCGTCATTCATCTTGGATCAACCTGCCACATGGTGGGTGGGTGGAAATCTGCAAATGCTGCCAATTGTTTTGATCGGTGGTGTGTTAATCTTGCGCAAAGTGCAGCGCTTTGAAATGTTCGGCGTATATATGCTGGCCAATCTGGCGATCACCGTGCTCTCTACAACCCCGGATATGTATTTCGAAGCCTTCACCCAATCGCTGATTTACTCACCGTTGCTGTTTGCAGGTTTTGCAATGCTCACAGAGCCTCTCACAGCACCTGCCGCCTTGCTGCCCAGCTTAGGCTTTGGCGCGATCGTTGGTGCGCTCTCAAGCCCTTCAGTTCACCTCGGTGAATTCTATTTCACCCCGGAGTTGGCCTTCTTGGTTGGTAATGCGTTTGCCTGGTTGGTCAGCCCCAAATTCCGTTTCAAGTTGACGCTGGAGCGCATTGAAAAGAAAGCAGCTGGTTGTTATGATTACGTGTTCGGCAGCAACCGCCCTGTGTCATTCACTGCTGGTCAATATCTTGATTGGACGATGAATGTGCGTTCGCCCGATAATCGTGGCAATCGCCGCTCCTTCACCATCGCCTCGGCGCCAAGCGAAAACAAAGTGCGCTTGGGTGTGAAGTTCTATCCGGGTGCCAGCGCCTACAAGCAGTCCATGTTGGCCATGAAGCCCGGTGATGTGGTTTATGGTTCGCAGCTTGCTGGTGAATTTACTTTGCCCAAAAACGCTGATGAAAAATTGGCATTCCTCGCGGGCGGCATTGGCGTCACACCGTTTCGTAGCATCATACAGGAAATGGTTTTAACAGGTGACAAGCGCGACGCTGTTTTGTTTTATGGAAACAACAAATCCGACGAGATCGCTTACGCCGATGTGTTTGACAAAGCCGAAAGCGAATTAGGATTGCGTACTATTTATGCCGTGGCCCAAGGTGCACCTGCCCACACTAACATGCATCACGGCTTTATCGATGCTGATCTCATCACGCGCGAACTTCCCGACTTTAAAGAGCGCACCTTCTATATTTCGGGCCCCCGCGCCATGGTCACGCGTTTTGAGAAGGTGCTTAAAGATCTTGGCGTCGGCCACCGCCACATTAAAACCGACTTCTTTCCCGGCTTTGCATAAGTAAAATAACGCTAATATTTAGTATTGGGCGACATCGGTTTGTTTTTGCCACATTTCAGTGTCGTGGTGCTTTGAGCCGTCATTTCACTTCGAATGACTTGAAATTCAAATATGCGTGAGCACATGGAACCGAACGCCCGCTTTCTGCGTTATTTCCATTGTACCATATTGCACCTTCAAATTGTGTAAGGAAAAAATGAATTTACGCTCAATTGATCTCAATCTGCTTCTTGTCTTTGATGCGATTTTTCAAGAAAAAAACATCACTAAGGCAGGTTCTAAAATTGGGCTTACTCAATCTTCTGTCTCAAATGCTCTTGCACGGCTGAGGGGGCATCTTGGAGATGAATTATTTGTCCGTGCGGCTGAAGGCATGCGGCCAACGCCCCGTGCTCTTGAGTTGGCTGAACCGATTCGCTCGACACTTTTTTCCCTCCAAAATATTCTTGACCCTAAACGTTTTAATCCGACAACTGAGAGCCGCGTTTTTAGAATTGCTGCTGTCGATTATTTCAGTGTTATTGTTGCGCCTAGTCTTGCAAATTATCTGACGCAGAATGCGCCTGGCATTGATGTGAGAATCGTTTCGAGTGCCAATGGCGTATCCGAACTATTGGATAACGGTGAAGCTGATTTTGTTGTTGTTCCGTTTGAAAATCTCGCTGATCGTTTTGGATCGCAATTATTAATCTCAGACACTTGGGTTTGCATGGCACGGAAAGATCATGCTTTTGCTGGAAACGTTCCTGATGTTAAACAGTTTGCCGACGCGCAGCATCTCGTTTTAAGTCCGAATGGTGATACACATAATTTTATCGATGATGAGTTGGCCAAGCTTGGGCACTCACGCCGTGTGGCAATGACGGTAAATAGTTCGGCAGTCATTCCAGCGATCGTGGAGGAGAGCGACCTTATTGTCACCGCTCCACGTAAAATTATTCAGCGCTATGCCAATGCCAACAGTTTTCTTTTCGAATGCCCCGTTCCAGTACCCAACAATTCTATTCACTTGGATTTGACTTGGCATAAAAGGCTGTCGATCCACCCTTCGCAGAAGTGGTTTAAAGAAACACTTTTGAATATCGCTTCAACGCTCTGATAAAAAGTGAATGGCGTCAGTGACCGGGTTAAACCCGGTCACTGACAACCATATCAATTAGAATGGAGCAACGTCGTGGCTGTTGCCATTTTTTTCCAAGATACGATCTAATTCACTGACGTTACCTGTTTCACCAACAGAATTGATGGTTGAAGTTGATTGACCGTAATACAGCTTCTTTTTGATCATCACTTTACCTGTTGCATTGCCATTGAATGGCAAAACCAAATCAGGTGTATTGCCATATTGCTGGCTATGTTCATTAGCAGCAAACGCTGATGTCGACAAAGCAGCGACAGCTACGGTTGCAAGTAAAAATTTCTTCATGATTTATCTCCAATGCTGGTTTATTTTTCAGAACATAAACTGTTCATACTCTTGTAACGGAGAGATGGGTGCGGTGGTTTCGATTTTGAAATTGTGAAAACAAACAACGGTTATTGACTGTATGAATGTTGACATTCAGTCGGCGTGCTTTTTTGCAGATCAATTAAAAATGATAAAGCGGACAGGGGGGTCCCAATCCGCTTTTAACGTGCCTTGATCTATGCTTTCTTCTCTGAACGCCCAGAATATGCACGTGAGCTTAACCTGATTGCTATTCCGAGTGGGTTTAGAATTGCGAAGTCGGGGGCGACCTCCTCAGCATATTCGCTCAGGAAAATTAGTCAGGAATTACCCTCATGACTGCGCCGGATGTCGTTACTCATGCATTTCACTTCCTCCAAACGCATAAAAACTATAGCACAAACCATAATTAATTGATCATCGGATCAGATATTTTTCTTTTGATCAAACTTTTATCGCATGGTATAATTTTCATCTTACGGTCAAAAAACTAAATAAAATACTCTGAGTTTGTATGTAAATATTGACCAACTGATCAGTAATGCTCAAACCGTCTGCGATGAACCAAACAGAAATCGATTCTCCAAAAAAGAAGACCCGCATTCAACAGCGTCGCGAAAAGCTGGTGCTTGATTGTGCACTGGACGTGTTTGCCAGTTTCGGATTTCACGGCTCTACGATTGATCAAATCGCCGCCAAAGCTGATCTTTCAAAACCAAACGTGCTCTATTATTTCAAAAGCAAAGAAGACATTTACACATCGCTTTTGGAACGGACATTAGAGGGCTGGCTTGATCCATTTGTGGCCATTGATCCTGCAGGCGAGCCTATGTCAGAATTGACGAATTACATCTCAAAAAAAATGGATTTATCTTTTGAGAATCCTCTACCTTCAAGACTTTTTGCAATCGAAGTGATGAGCGGTGCGCCGCACTTAATGGATACGATGAAGACGTCGTTGCGAGCGATTGTTGATGAAAAGGCTGCGGTTTTTCAAGGGTGGATGGACAGAGGCCTTATCAAACAGATTGATCCCTATCATTTTATCTTTTCAATTTGGTCAGTCACCCAGCACTATGCAGATTTTGCGATTCAAATTGAATGCATTTTTGGAAAACCGCCTAATCGTGCAGTGGCGAAAAAAGCTGTTATCGAAATTCTTGTTGGCAGCTTGAAGGTCTAATTTTCTAAGCGGTACGCTGCAACATATAAAAATAGGGAAGTCTAACGGACTTCCCCCTTCTTCACAAAATATCTTTAGTAAAGGCGTGTTGTGCCAGAAATCGTGCCACGTCTTGAGTTAACGTAAACACGATAAGTGTGACTGCCACGGCGCGCTTGATAGGTGAATGTTGGGCCGTTGCACTCGACCGTACGAATCTTCACAAAATCTTCTTCAGCGACAATGCGGCGCCCTTCTCCACAGCTAATGCGCGGGTAGCGCTGTTGATAATAGCGCTGCTGCCAGTAAGGCTGGTCATAATAATAGCCATTAAAGAAAAAATGAAACAGGTCATTTCGTTGGTGTCTGCGGTTATGACGGTTTGGATCAAACTGGAAGCTTGAAGCCTGGTCGCGCCGCGGCCTGTTATCAACAGCAGGAGGCGGCTGATTGGTACTATTTGCTGCTGGAGGAGGGGCCGCAGGAGGATTGGCTGCTGGCGGAGTTGCAGCAACAGGAGGTGTTGCAGGAGCGACTGCCGCAGGAGGTGTTACTGCGGGGGCCTGCGGTGCGGTAGGGGCTGCCTCAGGCGGGCAGGGTTGACCAGCTGCTTTTTGTGCCGTGCAATCTGTCGGTGCCGAGCTCGCTACATTTGGCAATGTACCTAACATCACGGCAACAAGTGCAGCAAGGATTGTTGGTCTTGCGGTCAATTTCATGGTGCTATCCTTCAGTTAATTCTATCAATCAGATTTCGTGATCTTTCAACGGACTGACCTTTAGATAAGTTCCATCGAGAGAAATGTGATGGGAAATTCGGCCAAAAATAAATCGGCATTAACCTACAAATAACTGTTCCCAGTCCATGGCTTGCATGTGCATGTAGGGGCTTACTTGCACTCGATAATTGGGGTGAAGAATGAAAATAGGGAATATCTTGGTGGCCAAGGGGCTGGCTACTGCTGCGGATATCAACAGAGCCGCTGAACATCAGCTTGCAAATGGTGGCCGCCTTGGTGACAGCATCGTCGCACTCGGCATTCTGAGCCATGCACAGATCGAAAAGGTTTTAAAGGAAGCGCCACAATCGCCAATTACAATAGCAGATTCAGGCGTTGATCCAGCATCGTTGCTCGAACTTGCTATCAAGGGCATGTATTCAGAAAATTTAGAAACGGCCTCGCAAATTTCCGAGTCTCTGAAACTCCCAAGCAGCATTGTTAATCAGCTTTTGCTCGATGCCAAAGAGCGTAAACTGATGGAGGCGCTTGCCACATCCTCGATTGGGGGATCGCTGGCGGAGCAACGTTTAACACTCACTCGCGCGGGGCGCGATTGGGCGGCAGATGCGTTGAAGCGGTGTCAATACTTTGGGCCAGCCCCGGTATCGCTTAAAGATTACCAAGAACGCATCGAAAATCAGCGTGTTTCAAATGAACACGTGACACGCCAGCAGTTGGATGATGCATTCGGTGGACTGGTGATGACGGATCGTTTCATCAGCCGATTAGGGCCTGCGGTTAATTCAGGAAACGCTATTCTGATTTACGGGCCAGCAGGCAACGGCAAAACGACGGTGGCCGAGATTGTCGGTAAGATTTTTCAGAATGTGATCTATGTGCCTTACTGTGTTGATATTGATGGCGAGATCATGAAAGTTTATGATCCGACAGTGCATCAAAAGGTGGCCGAAGCGGCAGATCAAACCGGCGGCACTGGTCTGCGGCGCGGCCGTGTTGATATGAGATGGGTGGCTTGTTATCGCCCCATGGTCATTACCGGCGGTGAATTGACAATCGAAATGCTGGATTTGAAATATAACTCAATTGCAAAATTCTATGAAGCTCCGCTGCACATCAAGGCTCTGAACGGGACGTTTCTGATTGACGATTTTGGCCGTCAGCGCGCTAAACCTGAGGATATTTTAAATCGTTGGATTGTGCCGTTGAATAGTAAAGTAGATTATCTGACCCTTCACACTGGTAAGAGTTTCAGGCTGCCGTTCGATGAAATCGTGATTTTCTCAACCAATCTGCATCCTGACGATTTGATGGATCCAGCATTCCAGCGTCGCATTGCCTATAAGCTTGAAACGCTCGAGCCTGCGCAAGATGTCTACCGCAAAGTTTTTGAGGGCATGGCACGCAAGGCCGGCCTTGATCTTACTGATGCCACCTTTGCTCAAGTGCTTGAAGCAATAAGATCGAACAATGCCCCGTTGGCCTATTTCCAACCCAAATTCATCGTTGATCAGGTTTTGGCTTCTTGCAAGTTTGAAGGCACCAGACCGCAATTCACCGACGATAATGTTGTTGATGCGCTTGCAAATCTGTTTGTCAAAAAAGCCGATGGCAATATGTTTGGTGTGAACAGAAGCACGTGAGTCCTAAATTAGGTTCAATGTCGCTTTAACCATCACCAATTGCAGTATCTTTGATGATTTGCTGAAACAGTTGTTCTCGTATTTTAGGATCAATGCTCAAATTTGACTGCACGCCGATTGCCACAATGTTGGGCGGCAAGGTTTTGACGGTGGATTCTAAATTTTGCAATTTCTCCGCGTCCATTGCCCATATGGTATAGCATATGGATTCATTTGTTGGCGCTAGCATTGAATGATCATTCGCTAGGCGTTCAACATACAATCCGTAAAGCGTGTATTCCGAAAAGATATTTATGCGACCAAGCGCCAAATACCAAGCTTTGCCTTGTCTTTGGCTGATGTAGTCGCAGAGCTGCCGCACCATTGGTGCACACCACGGGATCATATTATCCACGTAACCTCGCACTGGGAAATGCGCAGCCTTCACATCTAACAACGCGAATGCAGCGTTGCTGAATTTCGTAATATCAGCGTTATCGGTTTCTGAAAATTCGTGAGCCGTGCGATAAAATCTAACCGCACCATTTTCAACCAGTTTAGAAACATCAAAGGGCCGAATAAAAAATGTGTCGCTATCGCACATCAACATCGCATCTTCTTTAATCACATATGCCATTTGCAGTTTTAGCAGTTGTTGAATTTGCCAGCCGCCCATGAAGCCCGTCTTCGAAGACCACCAAAGTTTTAATTTCCTGCCAAAGGGCAATCGCCCCAGATATTTCATCGCACCGGGCAAAATATTTTGCTCAACCAAAACCGTGCGGCGCGGCCCCGTCAAATGATTGAAGAGAGGCAGTTCGCGCTGATCAACAATGATGTAATGGTGCCAAGACCCCCGCAAAAAAACATCCATGCTTTCGCACAGAAGATTGCAACGTGCTAAATCACCAATATAACTGGGCGTAATAATGGCCCAATTGAGCGCAGCTTGATTTTCATAATCCATATTCGCGTTTGAACTCCAACACCAAATGAGGTTCCATATGCCAGAGGTTCCGGCATTTGAGAATGAAAACATTGGTGCCCTATGCAGTGTGAAGATGTTTAACAGAACGCCAATCGCTTCCGAACGAAGAAGCAGGCGCTATTTTTCGAAGTGATTTTCTTTCAACCAACCATCGCATTAGCGCCAGGAGAGAACTTGGTAACGCCTTTCGTGATCTCGCTGCAGGGAACATTCTGCGTATTTCCGACTTAAGTGAACCGGTGCGACATTCTGTTTCGCCTTTGTCTGGAGAATAAAAATGCAAACGCACGGCAACTTAGCAATCTCTCAACAGCGCTCGCGTCGAACCGTTTTGAAAGGGTCTGGCGGAGCTATCGCTACCATTGCAATTTCGGGTGGTCTATTTCCGAATTTCGATATCAGTTCAGCTTTGGCAGCGGATTTGGGTTCGGGTGACGTTAGTATTTTGAACTATGCCTACGCTTTAGAACGGCTTGATTACGGTGATTATTACGGTGACAGTGCATTTAATTTTTAGAGATAGCAGGTCTGATTTACTGATTGCAGTCGAGTTTGCAATTCCGTGCTAAATATCTACGCCGAAGAAACAAATAGATCGCACTGTCACCTTACCCCTACCGCAAACCGAATGTGTCGCATGCGTTACCTATTTATATATCCTATCGCGGAATTTTTCGGCGAGGTTATTTACCTCTAACCCGAATGGCACTGCCGTTGAGGTTTCGGGGAATGTTTCAGATACGAGCGACGGTAGGTGCTGCAGCTTGTGCGGCACCGGGCGATTGCTGATAGTGAGCGCCCGCATCGCGATGGGTGCCAGGCTTGCCAAGGATTGATCAAGCAGCTCACTCACGCGGTCAAACTTCTTCCATGCGAGGAATATGGGCGAGGCCACATCATCTTGGCCAAAACCGCCTGATTCCGAACCCGGCAACAAAGTGGGTTGGGCCAACATGCGGGCCTCCTCTTCATAGCCCACAATGGCCATTGGCAAACAACCGAGATAACTGCCATTGTCCGGGTAACCCAAAAACTGTGGCATCAGTGAAACTGAGGCATCAAGAAGTTTGGCGGCAATGCGGCCCGTGAGTACAATGAGATTGGTATAAGCAGCAACCATCGCATCAAGTGCGGCTGGCGCTTGCGCGTTGTGGTATCCGCCTGTGCTGATCACAGCTTCATTGGTTTGGCGTTCCTGTTTTGGAATAACAATAGGGTTATCGGTGATCGCCAGAAGTGATTGGCGGGCCACGGTTTCGGCATTCGTCATCGCCAAATGCGCTTGGCCCAAAATGCGTGGCAAAATACGAAAGCTCACGGGTGCCTGGTAAGGCCTGCGCGCCGCGTCTTGATCACCTTCAATCAATTCACGCAAATTTTGCAAGGCCCAGGCGTCATGCGGGTTATTCCAATATGTTTCAAGCTCAATGGCAAAATGGCCACGCGGCACTTGAAAGGCCTCTGCCGCAAGGGCCAAAACTTCACACGCAACATTCATGCGCGCTTTGGCCGAAAGTGCTGCATCAGCAATGAGCGCAGTGGCCGCGGGCGATCCATTGATGAGAGACAGCATATCTTTTTCGGCCAGCTTGGTGTTGGCCGTCAATTCCAAGAAAAGA
>JAYWEV010000135.1:0-12996 GCA_043779145.1 Aestuariivirga sp.
CGCCACGTACTGGCCATTCAGGATACCAGCGTGGTCAAATCATCGGGGGGTGGCGGGCTCTATGTGCATGCCTGCATCGCGGTGGATGCGGATGATGGGGCCATTCTGGGTCTTGCCCACGCCCGGTTTCTCAAGCGTGAGAGCGGGTGCCGGGCTTTGCGGCGCAGCTTGCCAACGGCAGAAAAAGAAAGCCAGCGCTGGATTGATGGTGCTGATGCTGCGGCCAGGGCCTGTAGCAAAGCCCGGCAGGTGACGCTCATTGCGGATCGTGAAAGCGATATTTATGCGGCCTTCGCACAACGCCCGCAAAATGCCGACATGATTGTGCGGGCAGCCCAGGACCGCAGCCTTGATGAGGGCCCGCGGCTGTTTGGCGTGCTTGATGGTCTGTCGCCCTTTGGCCAAACTGTGCTTGATCTGCCCGCAAAACCGGGCCGTCCGGCGCGCCAGGCGCGGTTGGAAGTGCGCTTCATGCGGGCCACCTTGAAGCGTCCGCGCAATGGCGTTGACGAAGGCTTGCCCAACACGCTGGAGCTGTATCTTGTTGATGTGCGCGAGGTCGATCCGCCTGCGGGCGAGAACATTCACTGGCGACTGCTGACGACACGGCCTGTCGCTGGCTTGCGCGAGGCGCTTGAAGTGGCGGATTTTTATCGGCGGCGCTGGGCCATTGAGCAGTTGTTCCGGACACTGAAAACCCAAGGCTTCGACATCGAAGGCCTGCGGATTGAAGATGATGTGCCGCGCAGCAATCTGGTCATGGCAACGCTGATTGCGGCTGTCACAGTTCAGCAACTGGTGCATGCCCGTGACGGCGCAGATGGGCAAGGCCGTTTCCGCCCCGTCACAGATGCCTTTGAGCCCGGCGATGTTGTGCTGCTGGAAGCCCTGTGCGCCAGCCTTGAGGGCAAAACCCAAAGGCAAAAGAACCCCCATCCAGTAGCCTCGCTCGCCTATGCCGCTTGGGTCTGCGCAAGACTGGGCGGATGGACAGGCTACTACGGAAAACCCGGCCCCATCGTCATGCTCGAAGGATGGTTCGAGTTCATGGCCGCAAAACGGGGCGTCAAGGCTATGAAAGCAAAACCAGATGTGTGAATCTGGTAGGCCGCCGATGTGGGGCAGCAGCGGCCTCCACTATTCGGACAACAGTGCGCTTCTCGGCGACGGCACCTATGCTGCCACGTTGACGGTCGATGTGCCGACGTTCCAGCGCGAATTGAAAGACAAGGATCTGTGGCCGGCACCAGTCAGTGCCAAGTTCCACTTCAAACTCAAGGATGGAAAACTCACAGAAGTGTCGGAAGTAAGCCCCTGAGCGCCGCTTCAAACTTGCATGCGGAACTTGAGCAGTTGCAGCGCGAATCCTTCGCGTACTTCATCCACGAAGCCAACCCCGCAAATGGATTGATCGTCGACAAGACCGCACCAGACTGGCCTGCCAGCATCGCTGCCACGGGGTTGGCGCTTGCCGCTTATCCGGTTGGCGTGGAGCGCGGATTTTGGACGCGCAGTGCCGCCGTAGAACGCACGTTGACGACCTTGCGCTTCTTTTGGAACAGTCCCCAAGGGCCGGAGCCGGATGCGACGGGCTACAAGGGCTTTTACTATCACTTCCTCGACATGCAGACCGGGCGACGGGCGTGGGACTGCGAACTATCGACGATAGACAGTACGTTCTTACTCGCAGGTGTTATGGCAGTTGGGGCGTATTTTGAGGGGGAAAACGCTGAAGAAGAGGAGATCCGGGTCCTCGCCGATGCGCTCTATCGCCGGGCCGACTGGGCATGGGCGCAGAATGGCGAAGCTACGGTGACGCATGGCTGGCGGCCCGAAAGCGGGTTCATTAGCTATCGGTGGGAAGGCTATGACGAAGCGCTGCTGCTTTATGTGCTGGGCCTTGCCTCACCCACCTATCCTTTGCCGCAAGAGAGTTATGACGCATGGTTGTCCACCTATCGCTGGGAGCATTGCTATGGCTTTGACTATCTCTACGCGGGGTCACTCTTCACGCATCAGCTCTCCCACGTCTGGATCGATTTTCGCGGCATCCAGGATGCGTTCATGAAGGGCAAGGGCATTGACTATTTCGAGAACAGCAGGCGCGCCACCTATGTGCAGCAGCTCTACGCCATCGACAATCCGCGGAAGTTCGTAGGCTATGGCGAACATTGCTGGGGTATCACGGCCAGCGAGGGGCCGGGGCCAGAAACGCTCAAGCTCGAGGGCGTCGAACGCAGTTTTTTTGACTACCTCGGACGCGGTGTTCCCTATGGTCCCGATGACGGTACGCTGGCGCCTTGGGCTGTTGTTGCGAGTCTCCCCTTTGCGCCGGAGATCGTTCTGCCAGCGATCAGCTTCTGCATTCATCAAGTAAAACTCACAGACTCCAACGCCTATGGCTTCAAGGCCGCGTTCAACCCAACCCATCCGGGCGAGCCCGGCAATCCTTTTGGCTGGTGGGTCTCACCTTGGCACTTCGGGCTCAACATCGGACCCACCGTATTGATGATCGAAAACTATCGCAGCGGCCTGTTGTGGCGGTTGATGCGCGGTTGTCCCTGTTTACGGACGGGCTTGCGGCGCGCGGGATTCACCGGGGGATGGCTGGCCGAGGAAACGACACGGGGTTGAAAATGAAAACGCAACGCATAGCATCGACGGCGCTGGCCTTGGGCGGCGTAATCTTGATGGGCATGGGGCTTTACTTCGGCTTTCTGCGACCGCCGTTGCTCCCGGAGGATTTGAGATACATGGGTGCATCTCTCGCGCAGATTCAAACCACCTTGCCCGGATTGGAGTCATGGCTCGTGCACGTTTTTCGAGTGCTCGGTGGCTACATGTTCGCCACGGGTCTGCTCACTGTTTATGTCGCGGCAGCGGGTTTCAGAACCGGAAGGCTTGGAGTGGTCACTGTGGTTTCGGTTTCGGGATTGACGTCGATTGGTTGGATGGTGAGCACCAACTTCGTGATCGACTCTGATTTCAAATGGCTGTTGCTAGCATTTGCGCTGCCTTGGATGGTCGCGCTTGTGCTTTCTCGGTTTGGCGGGCGAAAAACACCGCAGTGAACGATCACGCCACAGTCTTGGCGCTTCCAACACCGCCCGCCTTCAGCAACCGCCCGCCTAGCCGACGCGACATTCAGATAGCAGCAAAGAACAAATTACCCGGGCCGGGGCTATAAGCTAACGGAAACAAAAAAATGACGAGTGGCAATGTAATGTCGAGCATGGTGGGTCGCCAATATGAGCATCTAACTCTCACACATAGTCATGTGGCTGGCCACCCGTTTCCCGCTTCTGTCGCATTAATAAAGTCCCAAACTAACCCATTACCCAGCTTGCATGATACGTGACACGCCCTCGGATCAGGACTAACCTCCGCTCTCACGGTGCGATTCAATGCGGAAGGGATCACTCGAATGAAAAAACAGGCAGTCGTTTTGGCCAAGAAAGAATTAGGCGCTGGAACTCCCCCTCAGCGTCAATCGGAAATTTCGATTACGAAGCCATGGCTCTCCAGTTATCCGCCCAACATCGAGCCATCGCCTGAATTTCCTGAAAAGCCACTCTATGCACTTTTGGATGAGGCCGCAGCCACACATGCCGCGCGGCCTTGCGTTGAGTTTCTCGACAGGTCCTTTACTTATGCCGAAATGAAGAGGCTGAGTGATCGAGCGGCGAAAGGCTTGGTGGCATCTGGATTCAAACCGGGCATGAAGCTTGGTTTATTCCTCCCCAATTGCCCCTATTTTTTAGTCTTCTTTTTTGCCGGGTTGAAGGCGGGCGGAACCATTGTCAACTTCAGTCCGCTTTATTCTGAAGACGAAGTGGCACAACAGATCGCAGACTCTGGCACCGACTTCATGGTGACACTGGATTTGCAAACGCTGCTCGGCAAGTTTGCCAAGATGTTTGAACGCACCTCGCTAAAGCGCGTTGTTGTATGTTCATTGGCCGACCAGCTTCCGGCCATGAAGGGTCTGATGTTCCGCGCCATGAAACGGCGCGAAATTGCCAGCATCCCCAATGATAGCCGCTATATTCTGGCGCGTAACGTGTTGGAAAATGATGGCGTGTTCTCGCCGCTGCCAGTCAACCCCAAAACCGATATCGCCGTGCTGCAGTATACGGGCGGAACGACCGGCATCCCCAAAGGAGCAGCACTCACTCACTTCAATCTTTACGCCAATGCCTTGCAATGCAAGATGTGGTTTTATGTGGCCGACTCGCCTGAGAGCAAGTCCGTGGGCATCCTGCCGCTGTTTCATGCCCTGGCCATGACAAGTGTGATGAATTGGTCGCTGGCTGTGGGTGGTTCAATGCTGCTGTTGCCACGCTTTGAGGCACCAAAATTGTTAGAATTAATTCATCGAAAGAAAGCAACTGTGTTGGTTGGCGTACCGACACTTTATACGGCTCTGTTGAATCAACCTGATTTTTCATCCTATAATTTATCATCGTTGAAATTTTGTATTTCTGGTGGGGCTTCGCTGCCGTTGCAGGTTCAGCAAAACTTCAAGGAAAAAACCGGCGTGGCCATTTGGGAAGGCTATGGACTGAGCGAGGCATCGCCTGTGTGTTGCCTTAATCCCGTCCACCTCCCCAACAGGAATGGCTCCGTCGGCGTTCCCATTCCTGGCACGCATTGCAAGATTATATCGATCAAAGATCGCAATACAGTGATGAACGTCAATGAAAGCGGCGAAATCTGTTTTGCGGGTCCCCAAATTATGCAGGGTTATTGGCAAAGTCCGGATGCAACAGCCGAAGTGCTTATTGATGGTTGGCTGCATACTGGCGATGTAGGTTATATGGATGATGACGGATATGTTTTCATTACGGATAGGCTTAAGGACATGATAAGCACTTCCGGCTACAAAGTTTATCCACGGCAAGTGGAGGACGCAATTTATCAGCACTCCGCAGTAAAGGAATGCGCCGTCTTTGGCATCGACGATCCCTATCGCGGCCAAGCGATCAGGGCTGCGGTCTGTTTGAAGGACGGTGTAAAACTTTCGCCCGAGGAACTTGACGTGTTTCTGGAAAGCAAACTCTCGCACATCGAAAAGCCACGCTCATATGATTTCCGCAGCGAACTACCAAAAACGCCCATTGGAAAAATTCATAAGAAGATTTTGATGGATGAGATTAAGTTAAAGAACAAGGAGACTGCCGTATGACTCAAGCTGTTATCGTGGGTTATGTCCGCTCGCCATTTCATTTTGCCAATAAGGGCGCGCTGGCAAAGACGAGGCCCGATGATTTGGCTGCGGCGGTGGTGAAGGGCTTGATCAAGGCAACAGGTGTCAGTGCGGAAGACATTGAGGACTTGTTCTTGGGTTGCGCCTTTCCCGAAGGCGAACAAGGACTGAATGTGGCCCGATTGATCTCCTTTATTGCGGGCCTGCCGCAATCGGTGGGTGCCGCAACGATCAACCGCTTCTGTGGTTCATCCATGCAAACCATTCACTCGGCCGCTGGCGCAATCGCGATGGGTGCGGGGGATGTCTTTATATGTGCCGGAATTGAAAGCATGAGCCGCGTTCCGATGATGGGTTTTAATCCGATGCCTAACCCTGAATTGGCAGAACATATGCCAGCCGCCTATATTTCGATGGGTGTGACGGCGGAAAATGTTGCCAAGAAATACGGCATAACACGTCAGGCGCAAGAGGAATTTGCCGTTGCTAGCCACGCGAAAGCGGTTAAGGCGCGCCAAGATGGCAAGTTCAAAGATGAAATCATAACTTTACCAGCGGCGAGCGAAGACGGCTGCATTAGGCCCGATACGAACGCACAAGCGCTTGCCGAATTGAAACCTGCCTTCGATCAGAATGGCGTTGTAACTGCGGGCACATCTTCGCCACTCACAGATGGCGCGGCAGCATGTCTCGTTGTCTCAGAAAGTTATGCCAAAAAAAATAGGCTTCCAATATTGGCGCGCATCAAGAGTGTGGCGATAGCCGGATGCAGCCCTGAGCTCATGGGCATCGGACCAGTTGTGGCCACACGCAAGGCACTGGAGCGCGCCAACCTTTCAATCAACGATATCGACATCATCGAGTTGAATGAAGCCTTCGCCTCGCAGGCAATAGCGTGCTTGCGCGATCTCGATGCCGATCCTTCGCGAGTGAATATCGATGGTGGTGCTTTGGCGCTCGGCCACCCATTGGGGGCCACCGGCGCGCGCATCACTGGCAAGGCCGCTGCACTTTTGAAGCGTGAAGGCAAACGCTATGCGCTGGCAACACAATGCATTGGCGGCGGGCAGGGCATAGCCACAATTCTTGAGGCCGTATCGTGAAGATTGCGAAAGTCTGTGTTATCGGCGCAGGGGTGATGGGCAGCGGCATTGCCGCGCAAGTGGCCAATGCGGGCTTTCAGGCGCTGCTCCTTGATATCGTTCCTGCGGGTGCAGCTGATCGTAACGTTTTGGCCAAAGCGGCTGTGGCAAAACTGGCCGTCGCTGAACCCGCCCCGCTCATGTCCAAAGCGGCAGCAAAGCTGATCGAAATCGGCAATGTTGAGGATGATCTAAAACGGCTTGCCGAATGCGATTGGATCATCGAAGCTGTTACTGAACGAGCCGACATAAAGCAGGCGCTTTACAAAAAAATTGACGCAGCGCGTAAGCATGGTTCCATCCTGTCATCCAACACGTCAACCTTACCACTCCACGTGTTGATGGCGGGCATGCCCGAGAACTTAAAGCGTGATTTCTGCATCACGCATTTCTTTAACCCGCCAAGATACATGCGGCTTCTGGAAATTGTCGCCGGGCCTGAAACCCGCGCTGACGTCATCGACGCTGTAACGGCATTCGCAGATGAAAAACTTGGCAAGGCCGTCGTCAAGGCCAAGGATACGCCGGGCTTTATCGCCAATCGGATCGGCGTTTACTGGATCCAATGCGCGATAACCGCAGCGCTTGAACTCGGCCTCTCGGTGGAAGAAGCCGATGCCGTGATGGGGCGTCCAATCGGCGCCCCAAAGTCGGGCGTGTTTGATCTTCTTGATATTGTTGGCCTCGATTTGCAGCCGCATATTGATGCATCGCTGCGCGCGGCATTGCCGAAAACCGATGCTTATCAAGCGCTGTCCTCAGATTTTCCGCTCCTCCAAAAAATGATCGCTGAAGGGCTGACGGGGCGTAAAGGCAAAGGTGGCTTCTATCGGTTGAACAAAACTGGAGGCGTGAAAACCAAGGAAGTCATTGACCTCAAAACAGGTGAATATCGGAAGTTGGCGAAAGTGACCCCGGAGTCGGTTGATGCCGCCAAAGCTGGGCTTCGGGCCCTCGTTTCACATCAAGATCGCGGCGGTAAATTTGCCTGGATCGTACTGAGTAAATTGCTGAGCTATGTGACAGAGCTGGTGCCACAAATTGCCGACCACATTGCGGATGTCGATCTTGCCATGAGAACTGGCTTTAACTGGAAGCTTGGGCCTTTCCAGATGATTGACCAGCTTGGCGCTTCTTGGTTTGCAGAGAAACTCGACCAAGAAAAAATGCCCGTGCCGAAGCTCCTGGCAGAAGCTGCAAAGCAGGGCGGATTTTACAAGGCATTGCCCGATGGTCAAACGCAATTGGCGAGCGATGGTCGTTACCTGCCGATTGTCCGACCAGCGGGTTCCATGCGGTTGGCTGACATTAAGCAGCAAAGCCAACCCTTGGCGAAGAATTCCTCGGCCAGTTTTTGGGATCTCGGCGATGGCGTTGCCTGTCTTGAGTTTCACAGCAAGATGAACAGCCTTGACCCTGATTCCATGACCATGGCGGCAAGGGCAATTGACATCGTTTCAAAAGATATGAAAGCGCTTGTCATCTACAATGACGGTGAAAATTTTTCCGTCGGCGCCAATCTGGGGCTTGCGCTGTTTTCTGCAAATATCGGCGTGTGGCCAATGCTGGAAGAGCTTGTCGCGCAAGGCCAGCAAGTGATGAAGGCTTTGAAATTTGCACCATTCCCCGTTATTGCCGCACCTAGCGGTTTAGCGCTGGGCGGGGGTTGCGAGTTTATCATGCATTGTTCCGCGGTGCAGGCACATGCTGAAACTTATATGGGGCTTGTTGAGGTTGGTGTTGGAATTGTGCCCGGCTGGGGTGGTTGCAAAGAAATGCTTATTCGCTTTCGCCCCGGAGCCAGTGGTCCACAAGGTCCGATGCCAGCTGTGATGGCGGCGTTTGAGCAAATTTCACTGGCTAAAGTTTCGAAATCTGCAGCCCATGCAAAAGAGTTGAACTATCTCCGCAAGACAGACGGCATCACAATGAATCGCGACAGGCTTTTGCCCGATGCCAAGGCTTTGGCGTTGAGGCTTGCACAAGATTATAAGCCGCCGCAACCCATTGAACTGCGCTTGCCCGGACCAACAGGTGCAGCAGCATTACACATGGCCATTCAGTCCTATGCGCAGCAGGGGCTTGCCTTGCCGCATGATGTAACTGTTTCAAATCAACTGGCGCGGGTTCTCAGTGGGGGATCAACAGATATTACCGAAATTGTGAGCGAAGACCGCGTCATGGAATTAGAGAAACTGGCCTTCATGACGCTGGTTAAAACTGAGCCCACGCTGTCCCGCATGGAAGTAATGCTGGCGACAGGCAAGCCATTGAGGAATTGAGGACCGCCATGCACCCTTATACAGCACCCATCCGCGACATGAAGTTTATCATGTTCGACATCCTGAAAATTCAGGAAACGGGCAATGCCATTCCCGCCTATGCCGACGCCACTCCCGACATCGTATCGGCGATTCTCGAAGAAGCCGGAAAATTTTGCAGCAATGTGTTGCAGCCGATCAATCGCAGCGGCGATGAGGTAGGCTGCACATTCGACAACGGCGTTGTGAAGACAGCCCCCGGTTTCAAGAATGCCTACGATAAATTCGTCGAAGGCGGCTGGCCGGGCCTCGCCTGCGATCCAAGCTATGGCGGCCAGGGGCTCACTTCGCCTGTGAATTTTGCATTTGATGAAATGATTTCTTCAGCCAATCTCTCATTCGGTTTGTTCCCGCTGCTCACCCAAGGTGTTTATTACGCCCTTGAAGCCCATGCGACCGAAGAGTTGAAGAATATCTATCTGCCCAAAATGGTGGCCGGAACATGGACCGGCACGATGAACCTGACCGAGCCACATTGCGGTACTGATCTGGGGCTGATTAAGACCCGTGCTGAACCGCAGCCCGATGGAACCTTCAAGATTTATGGCACAAAGATTTTCATCTCGGCAGGCGAACATGATCTGGCTGAAAACATTGTCCATCTGGTATTGGCAAAATTGCCGGAAGCGCCTGCAGGCGTGCGCGGTATTTCGCTGTTTGTCTGTCCAAAATATTTGCCCAAACCTGATGGATCACCCGGCGAGCGAAATGCAGTCGCCTGTGGCTCGCTTGAAAAAAAGATGGGGATCAAGGCTTCGCCCACCTGTGTGATGAATTATGATGGGGCAAAGGCTTGGCTCGTCGGCACGCCACACAAGGGCCTCTCCGCCATGTTTACCATGATGAATGCGGCGCGGCTGGCCGTTGGAATTCAAGGGCTGGGGGTAGCTGAGGCCGCCTATCAGGGTGCCGTTGACTACGCCAGGAACCGATTGCAGATGCGTGCTCCGACGGGTGCCAAATATCCAGACAAACCCGCCGATCCCATCATTGTCCACCCGGATATTCGCCGCATGTTGATGCGAACCAAAGCGATGACGGAAGGCTGTCGCGCACTTGCCATGTGGATCGGCCTTGAGCTCGACATTTCCCTGCACCATCCCGATGCCGAACGCAGGCAAACTGCAGAAGATCTTGTCGCCCTGATGACCCCCATTGTGAAGGTTATGTTGACCGATCACGGCTTTGCGGCCTCCAATGACGCCATGCAGATTCATGGTGGCCATGGCTACATCCGCGAGTGGGGCATGGAGCAGTTGGCGCGGGATGCGCGAATCACGCAGATTTATGAAGGCACCAACGGCATTCAGGCGCTTGATCTCGTGGGCCGAAAATTGCCCACCGGACTGGGCCGCATGGCGCGGCGGTTTTTTCACCAAGTTGGCGAGTATATAGCCAAGCGCGAGGCAAATCCCTTCACCGCACCACACATTGCGCCTTTGGCCAAAGCCTTTGGGCGCTTGCAACAGACAACACTTTGGTTAGGTAAAGCTGGCCTGTCCAATCCCGATGAAGCAGGCGCTGCTGCCACGGAATACCTCCGCATGTTTGGGCTGGTTGCTATAGGCTTCATGTGGTCACGCATGGCCGAGAAGGCCTTCAAGCTGAACATGGGGGGCGCAGATGAATTCTACGCGGCCAAGATCGCCACGGCGCAGTTCTATATGGCCAAGATTTTACCGGAAACTGGGAGCCTGATGTCGAGCATCATGGCAGGTTCAGCACCCGTTATGGCGTTAAAAGAGGATGCATTTTAACAAGGCAATGAATCATTAGCATTCATGGCGTAGGATTGGGCGACTTGGGAGATTTTCTGCCGCATCGATGGCGGCGCAAGGTGGATTTGATGGCCGAGAGATCGAAATTCGCAATCAACGAACCTTTTTATCAGTGGAGCGTGCGCGCCTTCACACTGTTGCGAAAACGTGTTGGCATGAAAATCAAGGTTCATGCTGAGCCCGGCGTCATTGAGAATGGTCAGATTTTCGCGTTCAATCATTTTGCGCGGTTCGAAACCGTTATTCCACAATATTTTATCCATCAGGCAACGGGCGCTTATTGCCGTTGCGTAGCGACGCATGAACTGTTTGAGAGCAGTGAACGGTTCGCGAATGTGTTGTGGGGCGTTGGCGCAGTACCGTCCAACCATCCGGGACTTCTCGCTTTTCTTGCGGCAGAAATCTTGCGTGGTCAAAAGGTTATCATTTTTCCAGAAGGTTCGATGATGAAAGACCGGAGCATGTCAGCTCCGCCGCAAACCCATTTTCTGCAAATTTTGAAATCCCGCAGCGCGCATCACCAAGGTGCGGCCGCCCTCACCGTCATTCTCGAGGTGTTCAAGAAGCGCATTCTCTCGGTGCTTGAATCCGGAGACACAGCGCGACTAGACCGCTGGGTCGCCGCATTAGGTTTGAAGGATCAAGAAGCATTGATCGCAGCAGCCCGAAAGCCAACATTGATTGTTCCTTCGAACATCACCTTTCATCCCCTCCATAGGGACGAGAATGTTTTATTGAAAGCCGCAGAGCTCCTCAAATTCAAGCTCAATCGGAAAGGGCGCGAAGAGTTGATGGTCGAAGGTAATCTACTTTTGCGCAACACTGATATGGATATCCGCTTTGGCAAGGCGTTGAACCCTGACATTGCATGGGCAATGACGGATCGCATGCTTATGGCACGGACATTCGAGCAGATTGACAGTCTCGATGAGTTGTTCGGACTCAAAGACAAGGCAAGCGATTGGACAGATCGCATGGTGGCAGGAACGATGAAACGCACAACACGGCGTCTGCGCGATCTCTGCATGGTGGAGATGTACGCAAATGTCACAGTGAATATCAGTCATCTCGCCTCAGCGTTGATCATGCGCTTTGCCGAGGCCAACGAAACTGAAATTGCGAAATCGCGTTTCCACGCCGTACTCTATGCCATCATCAAGCGAGTCCAGCGCGAGCCGGAACTTCATCTGCATAGCTCATTACTTGATCCCGATGCTTATGATGGCCTACACAGCTTTCAATCTCGAATATTGGACGAGATATTAAAGAATGCATCGGACACGGGGCTGATCGCCTTTAGTGAAAGTGGTTACACTTTGCTGCCGGCTCTGCGCGCTGAACTTGGCGATGGCGATCCGCGACTAGTCAATATGATCCGTGTCTATGCCAACGAGATCGCGTCGCTGACGAAATTGGGACGCATAATTGCTCAGGCCACCCCATTGGCAGGGCTCGCACTTGGGCATAATCTTTTTGATGATCAGTTGCGCAGCTATGCCAAGGACAAGCAAGTATTTGCGCAGCCGCGGAAATCGGAAGCGGCTTTGCATGAAAGTGAAAAGAAATACGGCAACGCGTCGCTCATTGTGCCGCAAAATCCAACCAAGCTGGGAGTATTGTTGGTGCACGGCTTTCTGGCTTCGCCCGCAGAACTCAAGGATTTTGGGCGCAAGCTCGCTGATCTTGGCCATCCGGTGCTGTGTGTGCGCCTCAAGGGCCACGGCACCACGCCCTGGGATTTGCGAGAACGCTCATGGCATGACTGGCAAGCATCTGTGCGACGCGGCTATGAAGTCATGTCACATATTTCCGGTGAGGTGTTGGTCGTGGGTTTTGCCACAGGGGCATCGCTTGCGTTGCTTCTTGCAGCAGAGAAGCCACAAGGCCTTGCTGCTGTCGTTGCCGTTTCCCCACCCATCAAGTTTCGTCTGCGTAATCTGCGCTTTGCGCCTCTGCTTGATCGCCTGAACAAACTCAGTGAATGGGTTTACGCGCAAGATGGCATCAAGCCCTTTCAGCTAGGTGAACCAGAGCACCCAGAATTTGAATATCGCAATATGCCGGTGCGCGGGCTTGTGGAGTTGCAAAAAATTGCTGCTGTGCTCAGTCAAAAGCTTCCCGAAATCACATGCCCAGTCACTATTATTCAGGGATCCAACGACCCAATCGTTGATCCAGAGAGTGCAAAGATTATCCATGATCGGATTGGTTCGTTAGATAAGCAGTTGCACATCGTGAATTCTGATCGCCATGGCATACTTCATGACGACATCGACAACACACAGGCCATTGTTATTGCGAAGTTGAGTGAGTTTGCTGGTTCGAAGCCATCGCATGTACCGATGCCAATTGGTTTACTAGCGCAAGTGAACTCAAATATTTTACGTTTCATCACACCGATTATTCGGGGCCGAAAAACGACCGACGACAAGCAGACATTCAATCATACCAACCTTCATAAATTCTGACTGATGGTCGTCCAGTCACGATTTCCGATTGATGTGATGCGTTTGGGGTCTGCAATGAGGTTGTTCCATGCCTTGCAGCAG
>JAYWEV010000136.1:0-12939 GCA_043779145.1 Aestuariivirga sp.
TTTCCCTATATGCCGCCCACGTGGCGAGGTAGCTCAGTTGGTTAGAGCACGGGAATCATAATCCTGGGGTCGGGGGTTCAACTCCCTCTCTCGCCACCATATCCTTTTCAGGAAATTGGAACCATATTCACTTTGGGCTGCTGTATACTAGGCGTTTTCCATGCTGGATATGAGGTGCGTTGATGCCTAAGAAAATTATAGTCGTTGGAGCGGGAATCGTTGGTGCTTCTCTTGCCTATCATTTGGCAAAAGCTGGTGCTTCTGTGACGGTAGTTGATGCTTTGCCGAAACCCGGTGGTGTGGCCACGCCGAACACTTGGGGGTGGATAAACGCGAGTTATTTTAATCCCGAACCTTATGCCAAACTTCGTATGCGTTCGATGGAGATGTGGCAGGCGCTATCTTCAGTCGTCGACTTAAAAGTAAACTGGTGCGGAAGTTTGCTTTGGGATGTACCTGCTGATGAATTGCGCGCTTTTGAGAAACAGCATTCAGCTTGGGGTTATAATGTGCGGTTGCTCAACCGGGCCGAGACCTCGCGCATTGAACCCGCTTTGATCGAACCGCCGGAAATGGTCGCCTTTGCCCCCGATGAAGGTGTGATCGAGCCCGATGCTGCGGTGCGTGGATTTATGAATGCTGCTGTTTCACTCGGCGCTGTTGTTTTAAATTCGGAACAGGTGAGGGGATTGGAAATGCGCGGTGGCCGCGTTGTTGGGGTTAAGACCGATCAAGGTATTATGGAGGCCGATGAGGTTGTGGTTGCTGCGGGGGTTGGCAGTTTGGAGATATTAAAATCGATTGGCATTACTTTCCCTTTGAAACATTCTGCTGCGCTGGTGGTCTATTCCGAACCAACATCGCAGTTGCTGAACACCATGATCATCGCGCCGGGCATAGAATTGAGACAGGATGCGCGGGCAAGAATTGTCATTGCGACTGATCTTGCACCCGGGCAAAGCCACGACGAGCAAGCACACTCGGAAATTCAAAAAACCCGAAGCGCTCTGCGTGGCGCTGAAAATTTGCAACTTGAGCGCTTTGCTATTGGTTATCGCCCTATGCCCGAGGATGGATTTCCCTTGGTGGGCCGCATGCCCTCAATTGGAGGGCTATATGTTGCGGTAACCCACTCAGGTATTACTTTGGCGCCAGCAATCGGGGCATTCGGCGCGGACGAAATTCTGGATGGTCATCGCCATGAACTGTTGAAACCTTATCAACCTGATCGGTTGAGCTTATCATGAATTGGTTGCTTCAACTTTTGTCGAACAAGGCCGGCATTATCGTCTTAACACTTGTTGCAATGATGCTGTTGGAGCGCGCGTTTCCGGTGGTGCGGGTACGTTTCAATGTAGATCGTATCGTGCGGAATTTTTCGTTAGCGGGATTAAATGTTTTGCTGGGGCCGCTGATTGTTATTCCGGTTACAACGATTGCTGCGGGACACGCTTTTTATTGGCAGCCCCAATGGTGGAGCGGTTGGACTGGGCTTTTGCTCGACCTTTTAATTTTGGATTGCTGGATTTATTTTTGGCATCGGGTCAATCATGTCGTTCCGTTTCTTTGGCGGTTCCATGAGGTGCATCATCTCGACGAAACTTTGGATGCGAGCTCGGCACTGCGGTTTCATTTTGGTGAAGTTATGTTGTCTTCACTGGTGCGAGCGGTCGTCATAATTGTGTTGGGGTTGCCGATTTTAACCGTCGTCGTGTTCGAAACATTAATCACCATGGCAGCTATTTTCCATCATTCAAACATAAGGTTACCTGCTCGTCTTGAGAAGTTGCTTTCGTTGATTATTGTGACACCGTCGATCCATTGGGTGCATCACCATGCGCGGAGGTCTGATACCGATGCAAATTATTCAACTATCTTATCGATATGGGACAGGCTGTTTGGAAGTGTTGCTGCGGGCACGCGAATTCCAGACATGTTAATCGGCGTTGAGGGCGTGAAAGAGCAGAAATTGCTACGCCTTATTTTGCGCCCTTTTTACCGAGCATGAGGCCAGCTAGACTGGGTTTCACACGGAGATTCTCTTTTTAATATGGAAGTATCAAAATCACTTCGCGATACGTTGCTGCAACTTTTGGCAACGGTCATGATCCCGCTTTCGGTTGCGGGCACTGGGCTTTATTACACACGCTGGCAGCAGAACTTGAATGATCTGAAAACCATGATTGAGCTGGTGAGTGATCAAAATTCTGAAAAGCGCAAATATGGCGTGGCGATGTTTGAGTATCTTCTGAAGAATGATAAAGTGCCAGTAGAGTTTGTGGCGGCGCAATTGGGTTATGCCAACTCATCATCTGATAAGGAATTGCTGCCATTGATGGAGCAGGCGTTGGTGAAAGCTTCCGCCGAAAATCCACAGGTAGCAATTACTTTCAGGCAAGCACTTGAGCGGTTACCGAGCCGGGTTTTTGTTCACACGCAAGATGATCAACAGCGGGCTTGTGTGCGCACACTGATTGGAAAGATGAAGGATATTGACAGCAATAGTTTGGTTGTTCCTGGTTTTGCGCGCGCCACTTGGGCAGGCGAGGCCCACGAGCTTCGGGTTTTTCTGGCTTCGGATGTGGCTCGCGGCCAGGACTTGGTGAAGATGTTTAACGATGTTGGATTGCGAGTAACATTGCAGGATTTATCGGCTGCGGATGGTTCTGCGGGAAAGGCGCGGCCCAACACATTCGAGCTTTGGTTTGGAACTGATCCGGTTCCTGCCTCATGTAGCAGTTAGTTCAGTTGGCGTATGTCTTGCTTGGTACTGCTGATGTGTGTTGGGGCACCACGAATCTGCTCTGATTTGGCACAGGTGGAGTTAAGTTTAGTTAATGGTCGAGCACCTAGAATTTGGCAAAGCATTGCGAGAGGCACGGTTGGCGTCGGCTGCAAAACTTGATGCTGTACTGGGGGTGGCTGATGCACGGGCATTGCGGCTTGATGCTTTAAGGGCCGAATTAGCGCCTATTTTTGATGCAAATTCTGATGCGAAGGCATTGTTCGCTTTGAATGTTCAAGCTGGAGAAACGCCAAAGCTTTGGCTGGATTTGATTTCTTCAGTTGTTATGGAGCCAGATCCACGCACTTATCGGTTGATTCAAGATCAGGATAATCGCCGTGAAACATTATTCGAAACAGATGATATAATGGCAATGTCGGCCTGTATCGTTAAATACTTGGCGCACCGGCTTGTGGCGCATGAAAAAATGGCGCGCGGCGTTTCACCTTTGCCTGGCAAGTTTCAAAAATCCTATTCAGCTATCGATCTGATTTACGTTTGGATCACAGGTGCAGCCCTTGGGGTTTTAGGCCTGATGATTGTTGGTATGTTATTGGGCAAGCTGAGTTTTTAATCTGCATCTAGATGTAACAATCTGCAATACCTTTTGATTTCCTCTTATTGTTCCTTGCTTGGTAACTTCGCACCTGCAGCAAAGCCATGATTTGCTTTGATGAAGTGGTTTTTGTAAGAGGTTCACCTTTCGAATGACGAGGTCTTTGGCAGTGGCGGATAATTTGATGGGTGGTGCAGGTTTGGTGCGCACGCCCACGTCTAATCGCGATTTGCCACAAAAAGTCGGCGGCTTTGGCACGCTGACTGAGGCTCTTGATTATGCAGCCCTCGGACTGACTGGCTTTAATTTTTACTCTGGTCGTGGCGCGTTAGAACATGTGTTGCCCTATGCTGAACTTCGGGCGCAGGCATTGGTGACGGCCCGCAAGTTATTATCTCTCGGTCTGCAGCGCATGGATCGGATTGCCATTGTCGCTGAAACCGGCCCAGATTTTATGGTGGCGTTTTTTGCCTGCCAATATGCAGGCCTGGTTCCATGCCCCATCCCATACAGCATGTATATTGGGGGGCGCGAGGCTTATGTGGCGCGCATTACGGGCATGTTGAAAGCAGCACATGCCAATGCAGTGATTAGCACGGCTGCTCAGATTGAAACATTGCGCGAGGCCGCATTGGCTGCTGATGTTCAGATTATTCTGAGCCATGAAGACGTGAAGAATTTGCCAGAGTCGATGACCAAGCTTCAGAGTTTTGGTGTGGATGATGTGGCTTATATTCAATATTCATCCGGTTCAACTTCGGCTCCTAAAGGTGTTTTGATTTCGCAGTGTGCGATCAACACCAATGCAGTTAGCATTTTGCGCGATGGTATTAATGTGAAGCCGACTGATCGTGGGTTTTCTTGGCTACCGCTTTATCATGATATGGGATTGGTTGGGTTTTGCCTTTCCACCATGATGGGGCAATCCAGCATGGATTATTTGGCGACTACGGCATTCGCGCGCAGGCCAACCCTGTGGCTGAAGTTGATGTCGGAAAACCGCACGACGGTTTCGTTCTCTCCGACCTTTGGTTACGACTTGGTGGCCAAGCGCATCAATGGTGAAGCATCTTCTTTTGATCTGTCTGCTTGGCGGGCGGCGGGCATTGGTGGCGACATGGTGCGGCCTGATGTTTTGGAGCAATTTGCGACCAGCGTTGCTGCCACGGGCTTTGATGCCAAAGCCTTTATGCCGAGCTATGGTATGGCAGAATCCACCTTGGCCATTAGTTTTGCAAATACTGACGGGCCGGTGCGTGTTGACCGGGTTGACCGCATGGCTCTTCGCGGCTTGAACAAAGCTGTTCCATCGAGTGATCCATCGGAAGATGTGGCGCGGGATTTTGTGGTTTGCGGCAAGATTGTTTCGGGCCATCAGCTTGAAGTGCGCGGCGAGAATGGCGCGCTTTTGGGTGAACGCGAGATTGGCAAGATTTTTATATCGGGCCCTAGTTTGATGACGGGCTATTATGAAAATCCAAGCGCCACGGCCGATGCAATTGGCGTGGATGGATATCTTGATACTGGAGATATGGGATATCTGCTTGGTGGTGAGATAGTAATTACCGGTCGTGCCAAAGATTTAATTTTACATAATGGGCGCAATATTTGGCCACAAGATATTGAATGGGCGGCCGAGCAAATGCCGGCACTGCGTTCAGGTGATGTGGCGGCCTTCGCCGTTGAAGGCGCTGATGGCGACGATGAAGTTGTGGTGCTGGTCGAATGCCGGGTGGGCGATGCAGCCGCGCAAGAAGCATTGAAGCGCGATGTGGGCAAGATTGTGCACCAAAGTGCAGGCGTTGATTGCGTTATCGTTTTGGTGGCACCCAAGAGCTTGCCTTTCACATCATCAGGCAAACTTTCGCGGGCTCAGGCGCGGAAGAATTATCTGTCTGGTGAGATGGATGTGATTTCACATCTCGTTAAACATTAAGAGCTCACTCATGGCCAAACAGGGAAAGCGGATTGCGCTGACGGGAGCCAGCGGATTTGCTGGTGGGCCGATTTTGGCCGAGTTCTTGCTCAACGGCCATCAAGTGAAGGCGCTCGCAAGGCGGCCGCAGCAGGGGCAGTTTGATTCCAATGTTACGATTGTAAAAGGTGATCTTGATGATCTCACCGCTCTCAATGCTTTGCTCGCTGATGTTGACGTTGTGGTGCATGTGGCAGGTGCTATTTCGGCGCTTGATGATAATGGCTTTTTCAAAATAAATTTTGGTGGCACGCGCAACCTATTCAACGCGGCAAAAGCAGCGGGTGTGAAGCGCTTTATAAATGTGTCTTCAATGGCTGCGCGAAACCCTGAGCTTTCAGCATATGCAGCCAGCAAGCGCGCCGCTGAAGATTTCTTGGAAGCGCACAAAACTGAAATGGAAATTTTAACGCTGCGCCCATCAGCCATATATGGGCCGGGCGACAAGGCCACATTACCATTACTTTCTGCTTTGCAGAAAACGGTGGCTACGATACCAGGCCAATCGAAAGCTCGATTTTCATTGGTGCATGTGGTGGATTTTGCTTGGGTTGTTTGCCAGGCAACCATGGCAAAGCATACTGGTGTTATTGAAATCGATGATATGAGTGGTGGGCATGATTGGCATGAGCTTGCGACACTTAATCGAAAGATCAACGGCAATCCGCGTCATGTGGTTTTCTTGCCCAGAACTTTGGTCACCGGTGTTGCCATTGCCAGTGAAATTGGTAGCAAGCTGACCGGGCAAACGGGCATGGTCAACCGTGGAAAGGTGAATGAGCTTTATCATGGCGATTGGGTGGCGAGAGGCTCTGGATGGCCGCGCGATAATCCAATTAGTTTGGCCAAAGGCCTTGCAGAAACTGTGACGTGGTACCGCGCCCATGGGTGGTTGCCGCCAATGAAGCAAGCCGTTACAACAGCGCCATGACTGAAGCTGAAATTATCCCCACAATTTGCGAATTGCTTGGCCCTTATAATCCTGAGGGCAAACCGCTAGCTGCGGAAACCGATATTCCGGCTGAGCTCAATATCGATTCTGTAGGTGTTCTGGATTTTATTATGGAAGTGGAAGACCATTTCGATATCGAAATTCCGATGAATGTGGTTTCCGAAACCCGCACTGTTGGTGATTTGTCGCGCTATGTTGCCGCCCAAAAAAACAAGGCTTGATTGATGGTTGATCTTCTCGAAAAGCACCGCGGGATTGCGGATCGATTCCAACGCATGATCGATATGGGTGTCAATGCTCTGGGCGTTACCAACGATCAAATGATCTCGCCCACGCGCGCCATTGTTGGCAACCGCGAGATAATTTTGGCTGGCACAAATAATTATATGGGCATTACGTTTGAACCGAGCGTGATTGCGGCTGGCAAGAAAGCTTTGGATGAATTCGGCACGGGCACCACGGGCTCGCGCATCGCCAATGGCAGCTTTGCGATGCATAAGGTGCTTGAACAATCATTGGCGAAATTTTTAGGGCTGAAGCACTGCATCGTTTTTACCACTGGCTATCAGGCTAATCTTGGAATGCTGTCTGGGCTCGCAGGCCCGAAAGACACGATTTATCTCGATGCGGATTCACATTCTTCGATTTACGATGGCTGCACTTTGTCTGGCGCAAAACTTGTGCGCTTTCGCCACAATGATGCCGCCGATCTTGATAAGCGTATGGCGCGTGACGACACTGAGGGTGGACGGCTTGTGGTGCTTGAAGGCATTTACTCAATGCTGGGTGACCGCGCGCCGCTTGCTGATTTTGTGGCACTGAAGAAGAAGCATGATTTCCAGTTGCTAGTAGATGATGCGCATTCATTTGGTGTGCTTGGGCCCAACGGTCGCGGGCTTGGCGATGAAGCTGGGCTTGAAGACGGTGTTGATTTTGTGATTGGCACATTTTCCAAAAGCATTGGTGCTATCGGCGGCTTTGGTGCGGGCAATCATCCTTTGTTTGATACGCTGCGTTACGCCATGCGGCCCTATATGTTTACGGCCTCGGCTTCGCCTGCATCAGTGGCGACTTCAATTGCAGCGCTTGATGTATTGTCGAAAGAGCCAGACCGCCGCAAACGCCTTTGGGATAATTCACAGCGCTTGTTTGATGGCTTGCGGGCGCTGGGTCTTGAAACGGGCACGGATGTTGTGAGCCCCGTTATCGCCGTGAAGATGCCAGATGAGCTTACTACCATCGCTAAGTGGAATGCGCTTTTTGAAGCCGGTGTTTATGTGAACATGGCGGTGCCGCCGGGCACGCCAAATCGTTTGTGTTTGCTGCGCTGCTCAGTTTCAGCCGCACATAGTTTTGATGATATTGATCGTATCGTTGAAATATTTGAAAAAGTTGTAGCCAATTAGATCAAAATAAACTTGGACGCAGCCGGGGCGATTTTGACTTTTACATAAAAAGTCAAAACGCTTAAGCGAGTTCAGTCCGCGCAACTAAACCTGCGGCAATTGCCCCAAACACAATGATCGGAGTCCAGGCCGCGAGCCATGGTGCGACCAAACCGATTTCACCGATGGACGCGGCCACCCCGTCGCTGACGAAAAACAGAAACCCCAGGCCGACGCCGATACCTAATAAATTGCCCATTCCGCCGCCGCGGCGAAATCTTGTGGCCAATGGCACGCAAAGCGCAATCATGATCACTGCGACGATGAATGGTGAAATGCGTTTGTGCCACCACGTTTGATAAACATATTTTGGCCGTTGGCCATAACCATCATGGGCGATGTAATCATTGATTTGTGTCATGGTCATTTCTTGTGGATCATCAGTTGGGCCGCCCGAAAGCAAGCGTATCGTTCCAGCGTAATTCATATCATTGAGATGATATGGAGCGCGGCCGCCACGATCAAAAACATTGATATTTTTAAGTTCCCAATGATCTTCAGCAAGCTTGGCATTTTCCACGTAGAGCTGTTGCAGCAACAATCCATCGGCCTGTCTGCGAAAAATGATCAAGTTTTTCATTTCGGTTTGATCTGCATTAATGAATTTAGTTTGGATGACGTCAGGGCCTGATCTTATCCAAATCGGATCACCCGGATTTACGTGGGTTTTTTTTGTGGCATAATCACCAATGCCCCAGTCGTGCAGATAGGGAGCGGCAGCGGGCACGGCTTGATCCGAAATCAAAAATTGGATCGCCCCAACGACGACGGCGACGGGCAGGAGCATTAAAACGAGACGCGATGGCGATATGCCAGCAGACCAAATCGCGGTCAATTCATTGCGGTAAGACAGCTCGGTTATTGAAAGCAACAGTGCCAAGAGCAAACACAATGGCAGAAACGTCATCGCAACAACGGGGCTGCGGGCCAAGGAATATTGAGCAACGGCTACCATTATGCTGGGATTAATAGCTTTTATCTGCCCAAGCAAACTCACAGTTTCAAGTGTCAGCACAAACAGGGTGATGCTTAAGAGCAATACAAAAAACCGCAACAAAATCATGCGCGACAGAAACCCTGTGATGATGCTCATCATTTTGAAGTGCTGTCCGATTTCAAAATTTTTTTGCCAACTCAAATTTTGATACTGTTTTAAACGATTTTTCTTTTCCCTGCCACTGCCTGATTGTCATTTGGGTTTGCCATTTGCCTTTTGCACGATCGATTTCATATTTGTTCCAAGACGCAGCTTGATGAATGCCGTCATCAATCATCGATGCGGAAGGCACACCCACAATGGGCACGGGGCCATGCTTCGACTCCAGCCAGTTTAAGCTGCGCGTATGATTATGGCCGTGCATCACCAGATCAGCGCCTTCGTGTTCCAAAATCGTTTTTAATTCGCGCGCATCTGACAATGATCTGAGCGGATGGGCGAGGCCAGGTGCTGGCGGGTGGTGGATCATAACCGCGCGGTAGAAGCCTTGCTCGCGCAATGATTTTAATTTTTCTGCAAGACGCTGGCGTTGAGCTAGTCCCACTTTACCGCCGGCACGCAGCCAGCTTTGCGGCGTGGCACCATTTACACCGATCAAAGCGATGTTGCGGCGCAGACGCACATAAGGGAAGTGATGTTCTTGGCGCATGTCGCTTGACATATATTCTTCCAACAGGCCCAAACTTTTGTCCCATGGCACAGCCACGTATGCATCGTGGTTGCCCGGTACATAAGAAACCCAATCCGGAGGGCCAATGTTTTTGAGCCACGCGGCGGCGGCGTGAAATTCTGCAAGTGCGGCAATGTTGACCACATCACCCGTGAAGGCAACGTGATCGGGGTGGTTGTTCTTGATATCCTCAACCAAGGCCAAGGCTATTGCTGGCTGATGAATTTTTTTTCGGTTGAAGTGCCATGATTGGGCGCCGACAAATCGCTTTGCTGAAAAATTGGCGAATGTTGAACCTTTAGGTAATGGCCCCAAATGAACATCCGAAAAATGTGCCAGCGAAAAGCCCATCGTGATCAGAGGTTCTTTTCGTACACACGGTAGGTTTTATAAATGCGCGAACCTGAGGCTTCAAGAATGTGGCGCATGCGCACATTGTCTTCCAAAATCCACGACATTTCGACTTCCTCGACACCGCGCGCTTTATGAAATTCATATACTGTTTTGATGACACCAATAGAAAGCACGGAACCCAATGTGCCATCTTGCAAATGTTGGCGCACGCCCATTAAAGGCACACGGATTGATTTTGATTTTTTGGTGATGAGTTTGCCAATCATGCGCGGCAGACCCTTGGGCAACAGCTTTCCGTTCAACCCTGAGAACCATTCGTTTAAATTTGGCATGCTGATGATAAAAGCTGCGGGTTCACCTTTATAGAATGCAATTTGCACAGCATTTTTGTGAACCAGCATTTTTAGATTCTTGGCCAGCATGGCAAGTTCTTTTTCGGTAAAAGGAACATAGCCCCAGTTATTGCTCCATGCGTCATTGAAAATATCGATGACGATTTTGATTTCGTTTTGAATATCGGACTTATTCATACTGCGGATGGTGACGTTGCCCGTGGCCAGCCCACGCTTGTAAATACGTTCAAGCACTGCCGGCAGAGGAGTGCGCATGTCTCTTAAATAGGCGTGCAAGTCTTTGGCTTTTTTGAAACCTGCGGCTTCGGTTTGCTTCTGATAATAGGGCAAGGCGTGGCCCATGAAGCTGTTAGGCGGCGTGTCGAAGCCATCAATCAGCAGACCTGATTCATCGTTGATCGAAAAACTAAATGGTCCGCGCACGCGCTTTATGCCTTTGGAGCGCAGCCATTCTTCGGCGGTTTTGAACATGGCTTTGAAAACGTCGGCATCGTCAACGGATTCTAAAAAGCCGAATTGGCCGCAATCGTCTTTGTAGCGTTCAAGATGCAAACGATCGATTTGGGCCGAGATGCGGCCCACCGCTTTGCCGTTTTTTTCAGCGATGAAGAGTTGGGCTTCAGCATGTTCAAAGTATGGATTCTTTTTAGGATCGAGATGTTCCAAGCGTTCCAAGAAAAGAGGTGCAACCCAATTTTTGTCCTCCTTATAAATTTCGAATGGAACTTTGAGGAAGGTGAGCTTGTCAGCCTTAGTCAAAACCGGGCGCACATTGATTGTGGCTGCGCTCATATCAGGAATTCCTCTTCGTCATTGCCGTATAATTAAACATCAATTATAGCGAATGCTTGGCGGGCACAAGCGAGGCGAAGCTACGGATGCACCCATTTTTCTATCAGGTCTTGAAGCTGTTTGGCTTAAGAACATTTTTGCGCCTTTCGCGTGGAAAGACGCTTGGCGTGCGCGTTGCAATTTTTGATGCTTCGGGCGCTGTTATGTTGGTGAAACAATCTTATTCTCCGGGCTGGATTTTACCTGGCGGTGGCGTGGAAAAGGGGGAACTGCTTATTCCTTCAGCAATCCGCGAGATCCGCGAGGAGGCGGGGATCGTGGCGGAAGGCCCACTTCTGTTGCACGGCATTTTTTCAAATGAAGATAAGTTTCCAGGTGATTTTGTGTGTCTCTATATTTTACGTCAATTTCGGCGTGAGGTTTGGAAGCCTGATCACGAGATTTTGGAGGCGAAGTTTTTCTCCATTGAGCAACTGCCCACGGATATTACGGATGGTTCACTGAGGCGTTTGGATGAAATCGTTAAAGGACTGCCCATTTCTGATCATTGGTAAGAATACTTGACGAGGAGCAGGCGTGGTTGTATCGCGATTCCTATGTTCATATTCATTCACATTTCTCTGCGACGACGCTTTAGCAGTTGCTAAGCGGTCTTGCCTTTTTGGGTGAGGCTAATGTTTCCTCATCTGAATGTGAAAACCATGAGCTTTGATTTTTCCCCTGTGCCGCAAGTTGACGGCGATATTCCGATTATCGAAAACATCCTTGATAATGCCTTTGGCCTCTCGCGGCGCACCAAGACGTCTTATCGGCTGCGTGAAGGCAACAAGGCCGCCGAAGGACTTTCGCTGGTGATCCGCGATTCTGAAGTTGGCATTGCTGGGTGCATTAGTTATTGGCCGATTACCATTGGCCATGTCATGCAGCCTGCGTTGTTGTTGGGGCCACTTGCTGTGCATCCGGCACGGCAGAATTTAGGTATTGGTTTGAAACTCATGCAAGTGAGTTTGAGCAAGGCGCTTGGATTGGGGCATAGTTTGATTTTGCTGGTGGGCGATCCGCCTTACTATGCGCGGGTTGGCTTTAGGCAAGTGCCGGAAGGGCAAATGGATTTGCCGGGGCCCTATGATCCCAAGCGATTTTTATATCTTGAGTTGGTGGCGCATTCATTGTCGACTGCAAAGGGCTTGGTTTTGTCAGCGCCGCGTTCATATGAACTTCTAGCGGCCCTCGCGGAACCACATCGCTGAGGCGGCAACTAACAATAACAGCATACTTAGTAACGTTGAAAACAAAGAAACCTGCCTGATGGCTGTGACGCGGAATTGATTATTGGCGCGGATGTTCATCCAGCCTGAACCTGCCATTAGTTGGCTGGCTGCAGATTTGCCAATTGTCGGCATGCCATCTTCAATCCAGGCGATGCCGCCACCTGTAGCTGTTGCGACAGGCTGGAGCTTTTCTGTTGTGGCGCGGATGTCGGAGGCTTCCTTGGCATCGCCTGCGCCCACGGCTGTGGCAGCGATCAATTTGCCGTCGTTTAAAGTGTGAAGGCCAGCTTCGGTGATTGGCACTGAAGCTGTAAAATGACCAGCACCATCCGAAACCAGTTCCAATTTTTCAGTTTTTCCAGATGGCGTTGTGATCACCACAGCTTCAGCTTTATCGGCGAGCGTCTGCCGTGTGATCACAAGTTTATCGCCCACCTGTTTGCCCGAAAGCTTTTCTTCTTCCAAATCCGGTTCTTTCATGAGCCAATGGGCCATGCGGCGCAGCAGTTCGGTTTGCGGGCCGCCGCCTTCAAAACCACGCGCCCAGAGCCAACCATGATCAGACAGCAATTGCGCCACGCGGCCTTCTCCTTGGTGGGCGAGCACGAGAAGCGGTTTGTCATCCGGGCCTGACATTAGAGTTTCCGCTTCAGCGGCAGGAAGGGTATCAATCAACCGGAACCATCTGCCCCATGTGGGCTTGCCGTCGTCTGCACCTGGAAGGCCACGCGTGACGGGGTGGCGTTTACCTGTATCTGTGAGCGCTGGCTTGAATGGTGTTTCAGTCAC
>JAYWEV010000137.1:0-4912 GCA_043779145.1 Aestuariivirga sp.
TTCCAATATTAAGCCGGTTGATCCTGTGACGCTTGGCTTGTGCTCGCAGTTGGAATTGGATTTGGCGGTTTCTAAAGCTGCTTCAAAGGGCATGAAGAAAATACCTATGCAGGATGCTGCGGCTCCGCGCACGCTTATTCCTGCTGCTGAAGTGTCCGGCACAACTGCGCATAGTGCTGCGATGGCAGAGGCGGACGCCGAGCGTGCCCAAGCTGAAGCGATGGCCATTCCAGCGCCACGCGAAGTGGAAAAGACCTATGATGCTGATTCAGTGTTTGCAAAACTCAAGGGTCTGAAGCTCGAAGAGGATAAATAAGCATGCGCATTCTTGTGGTTGGTGCTGAAGGCACAGTTGGCAAAGCGGCCATTGGCGGACTTCGTGCTGGGCACGAGATTATCAAAGCTGGGCGTAAATCTGGCGATGTGACCGTGGATATGATGGATGAGGCGTCGGTGAGCGCCATGTATGCCAAGATCGGCAAGGTGGACGCAGTGGTTTGCGCAGCTGGCCACTCATATTTCGGGCCACTTGATACAATGACGCCATTGCAGTTTCTCGATGGCCTGAAAGATAAAGTGATGGGCATGATCAATCTTGTTTTGCTTGGTCATCCTCATGTTAATGATGGCGGTTCGTTCACGTTAACGAGCGGCATTCTTTCGCGCGACACCATTCGTCAAGGTGCAAATGCAGCAGCTTGTGATGGGGCGCTTGATGCGTTTGTAATTTCAGCTGCCATTGAAATGCCGCGCGGGATTCGTATCAATGCGGTGAGCCCCGGCTTGTTGCAGGAAGCTGAAAAAAAATATGATGGATTTTTCCCCGGCCATGATGCAGTTTCATCGCGGCGTGTGGGCTTGGCTTTTGCCAAGAGTATTGAGGGTGCTATTAATGGGCAGATTATCTGTGTCGATTAATCCTTGACTGCTACGACATAATTCAGCGGCATTCTTGCCCCATCGGCGTAAATTACTTGTCCGGAAACATAACTTGAATCATCTGATGCTAAGAATGATGCGATCGATGCGATTTCGCTGGCTTTTCCAACGCGGCCTAATGGGGTGCGCGATAATATCCGGTGCATAGCGGCCTTGTCGGTGGCAACTGATTTCAACATATCTGTCATGATTGAGCCTGGACCTATGGCGTTTACGCGGATGCCGTGAGGGGCCAAAGCTAAGGCTGCCACTTTGGTGAGTTGGCGCACACCGCCTTTGGACATTGTATAAGGTGCGATGGCTGGGATGGCCAACGTGTCGTTGACCGATGACATGTTGACCACTGCACCTGGTTTGCGACCGGCGGCGATTTGCTTGACCATTTCCTTGGCGCAGGTTTGCAGCATCAAGAACGAGCCTTTGAGGTTTACGCCGATCACCGTGTCAAACTGTTCTTCGGTGATTTCGAGGAAATCCCCTGCGATGGAGATGCCTGCATTGTTCACAAGAATATCTACTGCGCCATGTTGTTTGACTGTTGCAGCGACGACTGATTTTACGTCTGCTGCTTTTGAGACATCGCAGTGCATATAGCTTGCACCGATGCGCATGGCTTCAGTTTGGCCTTGCTCGTCGAGCACGTCTGTCATAACCACTGTTGCACCATCGGTGATGAAACGCTCAGCAATCGCGAGGCCAATGCCACGAGATGCGCCGGTGATGATGGCGATGCGGTTTTTGAGTTTCAAAGCTACCTCCTAAAAAATGTGATTGAAAACATAAACTTTTGGGCGATTTTGCCTTTTCCATGAAAAGTCAAAACGCTTTAATGGGTGTGGAAATTGCCGGTGTCGGATTCGAGCACGATGTTAGCAAGTGTTAAATGACGTGGGCGGCTTAAGGCGAACAAGGCTGTTTCAACAACGTCACGATTGGTGATCCACGAGTCTGGGCCGGGTGTTGCGTTCCATTCAGCTTCATTGAGTGGCGAAATGTCTTTGATGAAAGTGGGGTAGAGTGCGTTGACGCGCACTGGTCTTCCTCGCAGTTCTTGGCGCAGCGCATCGGTCATTCCCGTCTGTCCGTGTTTGGACGCGATGTATGCCACGGATGCGCCTTGCAGCGGAGCGTTGACCATACCGCTGACGGAGACGATGTTCATAATATCGCCAGCACCTGAATGTTCGAGCAAGGGAAGAAGACCGCGCGTGAGAAGCAGAGTGCCTGTGACATTGCTAGCGATGGTAGTGGAGATTGCATAAGCATCATGGTCGGTCATCGGGCCTGGCAACCAAGTGGCCGCGTTGTTAATCAGGATATCAAGAGGACGGCCATCATCGCGGAATTTTTTGGCGAGTTGGGTCACGTCTCCGGCGTCGGCCAGATCCAGTTTAAAGTTGGCGGGGGAATGGCCAGTTCGTAACCGAATAGACTCTGCTAAGGCTTTGACATTTTCAGTGTTGCGGGCCGTCAAAGTGAGGTTCGCGCCGAGATCAGCCAACACCACAGCAAAGGCTGCGCCAAGGCCACGGCCTGCCCCAGTGATCAGAACATGTTTGTCTTTGAACATCATTTGCTTAGCTTAGCAGCTTTGTCACAGTTAGTAAGTATTAGAGCGTTTTAACGTTTCACAGAAAAGTTAAAATCGCCCTAAGTTACGATTTTCGATCACCTTTTCTGAACTTCGACGATTCACTACGGCGCTGACACAAGGGGTTTTGATTGGTTCAGCAGTTAAAGCATTCGGTGAATGGAACACGGCAATGCTTGGTTTGGTGGTCGCTGTTGTTGGGGGTGGGGGTTACGGTTGGGCGCCTTCATTCGGTTTTATCCTTTTGTTTCTGGTGCTGCATGCTGGTGAAGGATTTGTGCACCCGATGTTGAGTGCGTTGATTTCCCATAAGGTGCCTGATGATGCACAAGGCGAATTGCAAGGTGGAATTTCGAGCATCATGAGCATTTCGATGTTGTTGGGAACATTGTTTTTCAGTCAAATATTTGGATATTTTATGAGTGGCAAAGCAGGGTTTGTTTCGCCAAATGTCGCAATGTATGTTTCGGCGGGGATATCTTTTATTGCGGCTTTGTTTTTTGTAGGCGGAACAGTTCGCGCAAAAGACGGCTTGTCTTTAGCGACTTTGCAAAATCAATCTTCAAAGTTAACGAATGTTACTGGATTTGCAACTAAGCTCACACCAGAAGTAGTATTTAGGGTGCGATTAATATGACAGAGTTGGCATTGGCTTTTGGCCAACGTAGTTTGACCGGACTGAGACTGCTGTGGCTGAGTTTTGCGGCCCAATGGTTCATAATGGTTGTGCCCATTGTTTACCTTCTCACAAATTATTTGTTGTTTCAGAGTCTGCCCCAACATGGTGTGGTTTTGATGGTGGCTGTCACTTTGGGAATTCTGCTGTTCGGACTACCGATTGGGCTGTTTGCAATCTTGTTTGTGAGGTTGGTCAATTATTTCGAAACCGGAAAACGACCTAGCCAAGAGCTTTTTCGCGAAATTGCCAGCTTGGTTCAAAACCCCGATCGCATTATCAATGCTATGCCATTGATTGTTGCTCTGATGTTTTTTAACAAAGCATTGCTAGAGCTTAAAATACATATACCGTTTCTTCATCCATTTGATTGGGATGTTTATTTTTCCAACCTTGACCGGAAGTTGCATTTTGGAGTGGATCCGTGGGTGCTTTTGCAGCCATTTATGGGATTCGATATCATAACTGCGGTCTGCAATATTTTCTATGCAATTTGGTTTTTTGTAATGTTTGGCGCACTGTTGTGGTTTGGATTTCAAAGGCAAGCATCGGAATTGCGAACACGATTTTTTCTCGCTTACATGCTGTTATGGTTTGTGGGTGGCGGATTAATGGCTTTATTATTTTCTTCAGCCGGGCCCGCTTTTTATGGCGATTTAGGACTGCCACATGATCCATACGTTGGATTGAACAGGTATCTTATTGACGTTAATAGCCGGATTCCGGTGTGGAGTGTTTCGGCTCAAAAAATACTGTGGGATGGCTATCTGAACTTTTCGAAGCCATTTGGTATTTCTGCTTTTCCTTCGATGCATAATGGTGCGGCATTTTTGATCGCCATTAGTTTTCGGCCTGTTTCTAAAACGCTGAGCAATGTTTTATTTGGTTTCACCGCAATTATATTTTTGGCCTCTATCCATTTGGGATGGCACTATGCTGTAGATGGCTATGCGGCGTTCGTCCTTGCGTTACTATGTTGGTGGGGTGCTGGATCTGTTGCAAAGTTTTTCCACCAAACTGAATTAATGACGCGTTTTAACCGCGAACTTTCGACGCTCTAGTGCGATGGGTAGATTAGCAGCCGTTACTTTTGTGGTTCGTGATTATGAAGAAGCAATTTCATGGTTTACGGATGCACTAGGGTTTTCGCTGATTGAAGACAGCAATATGGGTGAGGGCAAGCGTTGGGTTTTGGTTGCGCCACAAGCTGAAGGTGTCCGACTGCTTCTTGCGAAGGCTGTTGGGCAAGCACAAATCGAAGCTATCAGTAAAGCGGCGGGTGGGCGCGTGGCTTTCTTTTTGAATACAGAAAACTTCATCCAAGACCATGCGCGCATGATTGCGGCTGGCGTTGAATTTAAAGAACTCCCGCGCCACGAACCCTACGGCACTGTGGCGGTATTTGCAGACTTATACGGCAATCTCTGGGATCTTATCGAACCCAGAGCAAACGTTTAAGCAGCAATCTTCACTTCCCGCTCAATACGGGTGATTTCGTCTTTGATTTTAAGCTTTCGACGCTTGATTTCAGCGAGCTGCGAATCCGTTGTAGCTGGATGGGCAACAGCATCTTTCAGCTCTTTTTCCAAAACTTGATGTTTACTGATGAGTTCATCTAAGTGGCTTTTCAGGCTCATTCCATTCTCCGCATAAAAGGGTTGGGAACCTACGCGCAAATCATTCATATGATTGCAACAGGAAGATGA
>JAYWEV010000138.1:0-12903 GCA_043779145.1 Aestuariivirga sp.
AATTTAGCGATTGGTGCCCTTGGAGGGACTTGAACCCCCACTCCTCTCGGAAGCGGATTTTGAGTCCGCCGCGTCTACCATTCCACCACAAGGGCCAAAACCGCTTTTTACCGTTTTGTTGGCACTCCTCTAAACGGGGAAGCCTTGCGCCGTCAACCCCAAGGCGCTTTAAAGTGAAAATGATCCGGATTACCGATTCTTTTTATATTGACGAGCGTGACATCAAGGAAAGCTTTATCCGGGCCTCGGGGCCTGGCGGGCAAAATGTTAACAAAGTCTCGACCGCCGTAGAGCTGCGTTATGATGTTTCGGTTTCTGGGTTACCGCCGGATGCTTTGGCACGGCTGGCAATTTTGGCCGGGCGGCTTTTGACCCAAGACAATATTTTGGTGATTCAGTCCCAAGAGTTTCGTTCGCAGGATCGCAACCGCGCTGCAGCGCAAGACAAATTGGTTGCGATGTTACAAAAATCCCTAGTGCGGCCAAAAACTCGCCGCAAAACCAAGCCCACTTATTCATCAACGCTCAAACGCATTGAATCCAAAGTCAAACGCGGGCAAACCAAAGTTCTGCGCCGCAACAAACCTGATTTGGATTGAATTTTAATATGTTGAAGTCTCTATATGATTGGACCCTGGGTCTGGCTTCGCGCAAAAGTGCTGAAGTTTGGCTAGCGGTTATTGCTTTTGTTGAAAGCTCGGTGTTTTTAGTGCCTGCTGATATTTTATTTTTGCCCATGGCATTGGCGCAACCAAAAAAGGCCTATCGTTATGCTTTCGTAGCGACGCTGTTTTCAGTGTTGGGCGGCATTGCTGGATATTTTCTAGGCTATTTTGCTTATGAGGCTTTTGCTAAACCGGTTTTGAATTTTTATGGTGCGCTGACTGATTTTGAACATTTCAAATCTTGCGCATCAGGCCAAACGCTTCTTGTCTTGTTGACCACGTCTGGTCTGGCTCACATGCCGCCAATTAAGATCGTCACGATTCTGGCAGGTGCGATGCAAGTTAGTTTTGTGTTTTTTCTGCTCTCTTGCATCATTGCGCGTGGCGCACGCTTCTTTGCCCTTGCATGGGCGCTGCGCACTTATGGCGAAGCGATCAAACATTTTATTGAACATCGCTTAGCGCTGATTGCGGGCGTTGCTGCAGCAATCATAATTGCGCTGTATTTAGGCGTGAAGTATTTGGGCGGACACGGAGCACTGACATGTTAAGCGGCATTACCCAGAAACAAGCATTCGCAATTATCTTTACAGTGGCGCTGGCAACAATTGCCGGCGCTTGGATTTTTGAATATGCAGGCTATCCACCTTGTGAACTTTGTTTAAAACAACGCTTGGCTTATTATCTGGCCATCCCGATCAGCTTGGTGATGGTTTTGCTGTATGGTCAGAGTGCTACGCTGCAAAAAAATGGCATGTATGTTTTGGCATTGATCATGTTGGCCAGCTGCATCTTTGGGATTTATCACTCTGGCGTTGAATGGAAATTCTGGGCAGGACCCACGGAATGCGCTGGTGATTTTAGCGGTGGTCTTCCTGATTTGACCAAGACAGCGGTGATGTGTGATCAAGCCGCCATTCGCATTTTGGGAATTTCTTTGGCGGGCTATAACGCCATTATTTCTGCCGCACTCTCGATCTTTGCATTTAGCAAAGCTTATGGATCCAGCTCAGCATCCCAATAAAGATAATCCATCCAACTTTCATGCAAGTAGTTGGGTGGAAACAACCGCCCATTGCTATGCAATTGGTTGACGGTTGGGACAACTGGCCATTGACGCGGAAACATGCCAGCTTTTTTCGGAAGATCGCCGCCCTTGGTCAGATTACAGGGCGAACAAGCAGCCACCACATTATCCCACGTGGTCTGGCCACCACGCGAACGCGGGATCACATGATCAAAGGTCAGATCATCGGGCGAGTCGCAATATTGGCACATGAATTTATCGCGCAAGAAAACGTTAAACCGCGTGAAGGCCGGCGTGCGCGAGGGTTGCACATAGTTCTTCAACGCAATGACGCTGGGAAGTTTAAATTCAGCCGATGAACTATGCACCACCCGGTCATATTCAGACACGATGTTTACCCGGTCTAAAAACACTGCCTTGATTGCATCCTGCCAGCTCCACAACGACAAGGGATAGTAACTCAATGGCCGGTAATCAGCATTGAGTACTAGAGCTGGGCAAGCCTCTGGCGCGATAGGCGCTTGATACAAGGGAGAACCTCTTTCAGACCAATCAGTGCCTTGTACTATAAGGACTATAACGGTTCTGTGAAGGGGAGAGTTGTCACGCTTGTTTTAGACCTTTTAGACCACGGTAATGGCTCCATAGCAGCCTTGCTGCCACGGCACGGTACGGCCGCCAATTCTCGGCATGGAAGGCCATTTCTTTGATTTCCGGGCGATTATTTAATTTTAGGAAATCATGAATGGCAATTCGCAGTGCCAGATCACCCGCAGGCCAAGCATCCGTAGCGCCCATCACAGCGAGAAGATAAATATCGGCCGTCCACGGGCCAACGCCAGGCAATGCGCAGAGTTTTTTGATGATAACGTCTTCGCTCAGCTCATCATATTCAGAAAAATTCAGGCGGCCATCGACTATTCGCGCCGCAATTTCGTGAAAGCTCTTTGCTTTGGCACGAGACAGACCGAGGCTTAAAAGTTCATCGCTTGAAAATTTCAGAATTGTGATGGCATCAAACGGTTCAATCGCTTTGTGCACCCTGGTCCATATGGCCGCTGCAGCGCTGAGCGACAGAAACTGCTCGGTCACAATCATCAACAGACCCTTCAAACCTTGTGGGCTTGTACGGAGCGAGGGCAGCCCATGCAAATCAAGAATGGCATTAAAACGTGGATCAATCTTGCAGAGTTGGGCCGCTGATACCTCGAGATCAGCAGTATTTGACAAGCGATTCATTTTAGAAATCTGAGGTGATTCCCTTCTTTTCCCAATCGCCATATCGCGTTGGCTCTGGCCCTTTGGGGCCTCCCTGCTCGGGTGGCAGATTTCGGTCAGCAGCAGCACTGCGGCGTGCTTCTGCTTCAGCCAGAGCACGTTTTGCGGCGTCAGAAAGCTGGAGTTTTTCCACCTGATTTGAAATTGTCATTGCACCTCCAAAAATTAGCACTTCATTAACCATAGGCTGGCCAGACTTCAACTTTCCCACTCCTGACGCTCAATTAGCAAGGCAAAAAGTCAAGGTATGACTGATAAAGGCACAGTGCCCTTTGGCGCGACCAAAGACACGTATGCGTGGTTTGCAAAACTGCCAGCGAGCCTGAGCCCTGCCATGCGGAGGCGCCATTACCGCCCAAGTGGATTTGGCCAAAAAATTACATCCTTTGCGGCTGGGAATGCAGACTTAGCCTCGGAGATGTATGCTGGGCAATTTAAATTTGATGGTAAATCAATCTTAGCTTCACCGAGTGAAGTGTTTTCGAAAATTGATACAAAGCTCGAGTGGTTATCCCATTTCAACGTGAGCAATCGCTGCCTGCACGATCAATACGCAATGCGCCTGCTTCACTATTGGACCAAATCAAAACGATCCAAATCCGATATCGGAAATCAAACAAAAATTTTATATGCACTGGCGACTGATGGCCAAATGATTGCAAGGCGTTGCGAGCCTTCCGTTCAGGCGAGCTTCTTTGAAATTATCGCTCATGCATTAAAGACACTCATCCAAATGAGAGCTCAGAATGCAGAGCAAAGCACAGCCAAGGCTATTGCGCTGCTGTATTGTTTGAACAGCTTTCAAGGCCTAGTTCATTTGCGCGAGACGGCCTATGAATTGATTGAGCGTAACTTGCATCAAATCATGTTGCCAGACGGCGGACATGTTTCGCGCAACATTACCAAGCTCATTGAATTTTTAAAAAATGCTGTTCCCTTGGCACAGGTCAATAGCCCAGTGATGCCGCCCTTGCTTTTGCGCGTTGTGGAAAATGGATTGACCATTTTGAAGCTTTTACAATGCCCGGATGGCAAATTATCTGGTCTGGTGAATAAGGTTCAAGATGTTGACCTTCTGCAGCATTTGCTGAGTGTTCAAAATATTGAAACTCCGAAATTGAACTTTGCGCCTGATTCTGGCTTTGCACGTATCGAGCATGAAAAGGCAAAACTGATTGCCGATACATCGACGCGTCTGGGGCTTGATTTTTCCGATGGCAAACAGCGATTGATAAAAACTGAGTTTATCGAAATCGGACAGATGAAGCCGGCGTTAATGCAGAGCGTGCCGCAGGGCACGGTTTTAATGATGGAAAGTGCCACGCAAAAGCGAACCTGTTTCCTTTCTGCTGATGGGCAGGATTTACGCATTGAAGATGATTGCCCAGCAGGCGAGATCATCATCCAAGTGGCGACGGGCATCAGGCTTTCATCTTTGATGGAGGGTCGTGCCGCCATGTTTGTTTTGCCCGATCAGACCGTTTGGCACCTAACGCAACGTGGCGGAATTTTAGACATTAGGCAGTCGAACATGCAATCTGAAATAATCATCTACCCCCAGCATGCGGGCCCAATGAATTGGTCGCTTAAAAAACAAGCAAGACCCGTGAAAGCCTCTCGCAAGAAACAAGATTTTGAGTCTGCGTTGCTGATTTAAAAAACAGGGTTTCAAGACAAAAGTCTATGGGCTATGGCATGAATGATCATGACCGAAAAAACCATCAAACGCGCCCTGCTGTCTGTTTCTGATAAGACTGGATTGTTGCCATTTGCAAAAGCTTTGAGCGAACTTGGCATTGAGCTGATTTCAACAGGCGGCACGGCCACAACGCTACGCGGCGCAGGGATCAACGTAATAGACGTTTCCGACGTCACAGGCTTTCCTGAAATCATGGATGGCCGGGTGAAAACTTTGCATCCCAAAATTCATGGCGGACTTTTAAATATTCGCGCCAATGCCGAGCACCAAATTGCAAAGTCGACCAACGCAATTGAAGACATCGATCTACTGGTGGTGAATCTCTATCCGTTTGAAGCGACAGTTGCGAAGGGCGCTGAATGGGATGATGCCATCGAAAACATCGATGTGGGCGGACCTGCAATGATCCGTGCTGCGGCAAAGAACCATGGCGATGTGACAGTGGTTGTTGATCCATCCGATTATGATTTGATTATTGCGGAGCTTCAAAAAAATAGCGCTGCAACTTTGTTAAGCACACGAAAGAAACTTGCAGCAAAAGCTTTTGCGCGCACCGCTGCCTATGACAGTGCGATTGCCAATTGGTTTGGCAAACAATTGGGTGAGACGACGCCTGATTATTTCACCGTAGGTGGCAAGCTGCATCAATCACTGCGTTATGGCGAAAACCCGCATCAACATGCAGCCGTTTATAAAACCTATGACGGACGCACAGGCATTGTCGATGCTGAACAAATTCAGGGCAAAGAGCTTTCCTTTAACAACATCAATGATGCAGATGCTGCGCTCGAAATGATCCGAGAATTTGCTGGTGCTGGTGAGGCAGCCTGCGTGATTGTGAAACACGCAAACCCTTGTGGCGTGGCTTTTGGGGCTACAGCCGTCGAAGCCTATCTCAAAGCTTTGGCGTGTGATTCAACCAGCGCCTTTGGTGGCATTTTGGCGTTCAACCGAGAACTAGATGGCAAGACGGCGGAAGAAATTTCCAAGCTTTTCACCGAAGTGATTATTGCACCCAGTGCAGATGATGGGGCGCTAAGGATTATATCTGCAAAAAAGAATTTGCGTTTACTGCTGCTTGCAGACTTAGCAAAACCAAGCCCTAAGACGACTGTCGTGAAATCAATTTCTGGTGGGTTGCTGATTCAAAGCTCAGACAACATCTCCGACATGGAATTGAAGGTGGTGAGTAAGCGCCAACCTAGCCCACAGGAAATGTCTGACTTGCGCTTTGCTTTCAAAGTCGCAAAACACGTGAAATCGAATGCGATCGTGTTTGCGCAAAATGGAACGACAGTGGGCATTGGTGCGGGGCAAATGTCACGCATTGATTCAACCCGCATTGCAGTTCGCAAAAGCCTCGATGCGGCTCTAGCACTCGGTTTGAAAACACCGCTCGTGAAAGGTGCAGTTCTCGCTTCAGACGCGTTCTTCCCATTCGCTGATGGTATTGAAGCAGCAGCGGAAGCTGGCGCAACCGCCATCATTCAGCCCGGTGGCGCGATGCGCGATGACGAGGTGATCAAAGCCGCCGATGCAGCAGGCCTTGCCATGGTGTTTACGGGCGTGCGCCACTTCCGACACTAAACTGGGTTAGAACTTCCCAATGGCGTTAATGAAGATCCCTTGATCATCGGCAACGATATGGCTGAGATCATCTGAGAAGTGGCCGAAGTTATAGCCGATTCCCATTTTGAAATTATCTCCAAATTGACGATAGACAGCTGCAAGAGCGCCAAAATCTGTGCTCTGTGAGGAAGGCGACCACAGCACGCGGCCTTCAACCAAAGCATCCCAGTTTTTGACCACATGCATATCAAGGCGGATGACGCCAAGATGAGCTGTGTTGTCTTGCCAAGTTGAACCGGCAGCCCGGTCAAGTGTGCGTCCCAACCGGAAGCCGTATTTACCGCCGATTGTGAAGACGTTGTTGAGGTCATAGCTGGCATCAGCAGACAGAATGTGGCTCATCTGCGATGGACCATTGGTTGTTCCGCCGACACTCACCTGGTCTGCACCCGGAAGGTCATAAACATAAGTGTATTTGAACAAGGCATTCAAACGATCATTGTCGATCGGGCGGTAAGCAAAACCAATGCCGCCTTCAATATATGTGCCATTGCGCGTTGTTGTTGTTGCTTGCGAGACAACTGCATTAAGGTTGCCGATCATGCGCCAATCATCAGAGGTCTTAAAGCCAAAGCCTGTGGCGAGCAGATAAGAATTCAAATCGCGCGTATGATCTTGCGAGTTTTCAAATCGTGCTTCAGCTTTAGCATGGGCATCAAAGCCTGATTCAGTATGATAGCCAACGCTGCCTGAGAAAGCTTTGCGGTCAAAATCGCTGTTCTTAAGATTTGTCGTGGTGTTGATTGTATCATCCCAAATCGTGCCGATTTCAACGCCGCCGCCAAGCGTCCATTCTGGTGCTGGCGTATATTTGACTCCGTAGGTTTGTGCGAGTGAACGGCGCGGGCCAAACGGATTGGTATTTTCTTCGACGAATACGGAAAGCTCTTCACTATAGGCATGATGCGCGCCTGCAACAAATTTGCCTGTCGTATCATCGCTCACAATACGCGTAAGATCACCACTCGCATCTTGTGCAGGATCGAGCGAATAGCCGAAGTAATAGCGATCATCAGCCGTTGGCTTATAGTTCAAAAGCGCTCTGGCACCGATGCCGCCATCGCCAAAAGAACCTTCGCCCGAAAGATCAATTTTTTCGGCCAGTTTGGTTTCAAAGCCAACACCGATGCGGTTATTGGATTTGCGGGTGCCTGTGCTGGCTACAGTGCCTTGACCTAAGACATAGGCCCGGCGATCCTCATCATAACGATAGGTGAGTCTGGACCCCACATCCGTGCGGTTACCATTATCCGTGCCAAGTGGCACTTCATGCAGCGATTGTTTGACACCAGGTGCAATTGACCAGTGTTCGCTGAGTTGAACTTTGGCTTGGGCATTGACAACATTTTCATGGCGACCATCGGCGGTATAGTGATCATCAACTGAGGCTTCGCCGCTAACCATTTCGTTTGGAACGAGACTACCTCTCAAACCCCAGTTTGTTTCATCGTGAGTGGATTGCTTGCTGAGGGAAGAAAAGCCCTTATCCGTGTGATTGATATAACCATCAAGACTACCCTTGGTTGGACCATCACCAAAGTCTTCAATGGCGGCGTGGCCATGCACACGGTACGCGTTAGCCGTAACGCCAGCAAGGCCCGTTGTTGGATTATCAGAGATGGTGAGACCACCATCGGCAGATGTTGAATTACCAAAGCCTGGGCCTGTTGACTGTGCAACTTCCGCTTCAACGAAAGTTTGGTCGGATTTGCGCACCAGAACATCGGCACCATAAAGTTTCTGATCAGCGCCGCCGGTTTTTTCACTTTCGGCCGTAACACCAATCCTGACATGATCACCGATCCACTGTTGACCGCGACCACCAAAAGCATAGCCATCGGCATTTCCGGCAACGGGCGTGTATTCGTAATTGGCAATCAGATAAACTTCATTATTGCCCTGTGTGGCGTTGTGCACGACATCAGTTGTTGACGTTGATGAGCTTAGCGGGTTTTTGAGAATGACGACGCCCTGAATATAATCGATCTCGTAATCAGCACCATAGCGGAGGTGTTTGCGTGAAACCACGTTGCCCGTAACAGCATCGCGAATCTCAACTGAAAGTGTTTCAGAACCGATGGTCAGATCTTGATGCTTCAAGAAATAGGCAGAACCACCGGTTCCTCTCATGATATCATGTTGCGGCAGAGTGCCGGGTTGTGCAGCATAAACCGTAGCCTCGGTTTTGCGAGCCCCAAACGGGGTTGCTTCGGGCGAACGATAAACTCCGCTTGCGCCATAAAGTGCGCGCTCGTTGCGCAAAAATTCTGTTCCGGTGATTTGGGTTTTGAAATTGCCCCACATCACATGGCTGTCATCTTTCTGCAGGCGCACAAAGAATTTGCCGCGCGTTGGCGCATCTTCAACAGCAGTCGAATCGTCGCCGTAAACCGGGTAATAATCGTTGGGGTTAATGCGTTTTAAAAACTCTTTCGGGTTCTTGCCATCAAGGCCAACAAACATTTGATCAAGACTGGACTCGCCCGTATCGCCTGCCGCAGTAAGCAGATATTTGCCCTTTATTTTGCCCTTCACATAGAAAGCCAACCGGCCCTTCGTGTAGATATTGTTGTATTCACCGGGGCGCACTTGCTGAATATTGGGAGAGCCAGTCCGGTAACCTGCAGTCAAATCTGCTTGAGCGACATAGAACCATTCACTTGATGGAATGTTGATGGAACGATCAAAATGCAGACCCTTGCCACCACCCGCATGATCGAGCACCGAGACATCAACATTATGATCGCCCGGCGGCAAGATGCGCTGCACCACAAAAGCATTTTCATTATCAATTGGAACAGGATCGCCCAGCACCGTAACGAAGTGGCCCGCCGGAACATGGGCGCCGTAAACTGTAACAGCGCCACCTTCGACAGGAATGTTGCGGAAAGCTGTCCGGTCTTCTGAGTAACCTGGTGCCACTGAGGCATCTTGGGGTGCGTGTTGGTCGTAATGTTCAGCAGTGCGTGTCAATGCCAGAGGCTTGGTTTCATCATAGTGGCCAGATGAATCGTAGACGCGCAAGACATAAAACAACTTTGATGGGCCGGCAGATGGCATAGACCAAGATGCAGCGCCAAAGCCTGTCGCAGGGATGACATAGACTGGGCGCGACTCAGACGTACCGTTGGCATCAAACACGCGGATTTCTGATTTTGCAATCCAGCCGGGATAGTTGTTGCTGGCAAGGAAATTGACTTGCTCGCCCGCTTGATAGGTTTGGCGCACGGGGAATGTGGATACATTTAGAATGGGTTTCACATCAAGGCCGTCGAACTTGACCTGAATATCAACACGATCAAGCGACACATCAGTCTGGCGCTGTTTGTTCTTAGGCGCTTTCGTGCCCGCCACATGCTGGCCATCAACGCTGATTGAGAACATTGCGCCGCCTGTGCTTGGCACAGTTTCAGTTTCAGTGTTGGCACCCACGGCAAGTGGAGCCGTAGACGCCTGACAGGGTTCAATTTTGCAAATGGTTTTTGCATTAGCCGCAGAAAGAGGTGCCAGCATTAAACATGCACCAGCGGCCGACACTAAAAGGCTATGGCGGAGCATGCGCTTTGCATTCAAGGGGACGTTCATTGGGCACCTCCCTTCGCATCGACACTTCGTGTTTCAATTGGCAGTTCGTAAGAACCGTTAGCTTTGCTCCAAAGTTTGGTGATCAGTGCTGAAACCGCACTCAGACGCTTAGATGCCAATGTCGTGGGCTCTGATTCAGTGTGATACGTCAGACGCAAGGTCGATGGTTCTTCTGCAAGCTTGGCAATCAATGTGCCCAAACCTGTGCTCCACTGTGGCAACAGCTCGGTTGAGCCGGACTTAAACACTTTGCCATTCAGATCTAGATCAACCAGATGCGAGATTGATGCACCAAAGTTCAACTTGGTCATTTTGCCTGCGGTCAAGCGCACATCACGTGGATTTTCTGTTGTCAGGCGGTAGCCAGTTGGCAACGTGCGTGTATCCAACTTCATCAAGAAGTTCGATCCAATGCTGTGATCGGGAATATCAGCACACGCCACGTGGAAGCGACCAGCCTTATCGGTTGTAACGAGCACGCCTTTGACTGTTGCAATACGAACGCCGGGCAAACCTTTTTCACCTTGGTCTTGATATCCATTACGATTGGCATCTTCGAACACGCGTCCGATGATTTCGCCGCAATCAAACACTGGATCTGTAACGACCGTTACAGTGGCACGGGCATTTGAGACCAGATTGTTGGTAAAGAAGTTCAAGAGTTGGGCCTTATTGGTGGCAGGGCCAGGTTGAACCGCAGCATTGGCGATCAATGTGAGTTCAACTTTCAATGCGCCACCTGTTGCTGTGATGTTGCCAAACGTCAATTGGTTGCCGTTGAGGGTTGGTGTGGCAGCAAGACCATTGACCAAAGCTGAACCGGGCACAAAGTCGAAGCCAGGCGGAATGATATCCACAACATTAGCCTTGGGGAAATTCATGGCTGTAGCTTGGATCACGTAAGGTACGCGCTCACCACGGTGCACTTCAGTTTTAAGCGCCGTCTTGGTGAAGGTGGCCGTGCCTGCCAAGATTGGATCAAGAGGGATATGGTTGTTGATCACATTGGGGCTGCCTGCCTGCAGCAAGAATGCGAAGTAGTAAGGTTGGGTCGTACCAGCTGGAGGCGCTGTCGCTGTCGACGAAACAAGGCAGGCAGCAGGTACAACGGCACAAGCATCCGCATTGAGCGCCCCAGCCTGCGGCGCATAGATCGTCGACGGCGCTGGCAGATAGTTCGCCGGGCTTACAACTGAAATTGTATACACGGTTTGACCGACCGGGCACTGTGGAGCAGCGCCCGCGACGATGTCGAAGCGATACTGGCCATTTACACCAGTGGTTTGATTTTGTTGACCGGGCAGCAAGCACGCAGCAGGCAGCGCGGCTCCACCAGATGTCATTGTCACAACCGCGCCGGCAACTGGCAAGCCAGTCACCGAGTTATAGATGACACCGCTTGGATCGATAGGCTGGTTGACGTTTGTGAGGATTGTCGAGTTGGTGAAGTCCAATCCGGTGATGGCACCAACGGCCAGCCCTGATGGGTTTTTGAATCTCAGTTGGTAACCCGAAGCGGGTGGGAAGCCAAATATGCTGTAGGTTCCGTCAGTGGCGGTCATCGTTGTATCAACGACAGTGCCGTTCAACACCAGTTCAACCGTGTATCCTGGCAAGACTGGTTCTGCACCGTCTTGAACACCATTGCCGTTGGTATCGAAGAACACAGTACCAGAGACTGCTGGCACAGTTTTCTTAACTTTGATGGTCGTCGTGGCAGTTTTGCAGTTGGTCGGATTCAGGATTTCGCAGATTTTATAATCGAAAGTGTATGTGCCACTTGCCAAATACTGGGCAAGGTCAACCGTACCGTCTGGTTTCAAAGTCACACCCAGTGGCAGTGTTCCGACTGGCGTAATTGTGACTGTCGCAGGAGTAGCTTGAACACCATTCAGGGTGTCATTGGTCAACACATTCACAGCACCTGTGATTGCATTCTTGGTATCAAACACAGTCGCAGGGCTATCTGGCGCAGCCGCAATTACCGGCGGATCAACAACCACAGTAACATCAGCCGCAGCACAGTTCGCGGAGTTGAGGTTTTCACAGATTTGATAACGGATGGTATAAGTGCCAGCTGGTGTATTGGCCGGAACTGAGACGATGCCTGTTGCAACATCGAGCAGTGGCACAGGTGCTCCAACTGTGGCTGGCGTAGCACCAGTAACAACAGTGGCAGTGATGTCAGTTGTGACGACAGCTGCACCATTCAATGTGTCATTGGCAAACGCATTCACAATATTAGCACTGCCCGTGGCACCATTCACTGCGGCTGGCGTGTCAGCGTTTGTTGCAATCGGTGCTACGCCAACCACAATCGTGGAGGTGATAGTAGAGCAGTTTAACGTGTTTGCTTTCTCACAGATCGTATAGCTGTACAGGTATGATCCAGCTGTGGTGCCGGGAGCAATCGTAACTGTTCCGTCAGCGTTCATGGTGACGGAACCAGCTGTTGGAGTTGGTGCTATACCCGGCGTAAGACTGATCGCGGACAAGACAACGGGGGCACCATTGAGTGTATCGTTATCAAGAACGCTTGGCGTGGAACCACCGAGAGCACCGTTAATTGAAGGCGTTGTATCTGTCACCGCAGCAATCACGGCCTGACCCACCACTATCGTTGCTGTAGCCGGTGAACAATTAGCAGGGTTCAGCTTTTCGCAGATTGTGTAGCCGTAAGAATAGGAGCCAGCGGTTGTGCCTGGAGCTACAGTAATCGTGCCGTCTAGGTTCATGCTGATCGAACCAACTGTCGGTGTTGGCGCGGTGCCTGAAGTTAGATTAATCGCTGAAGGTACAACTAGTGAGCCATTCAGCTTATCATTCGCCAGAACACTTGGTGTTGAACCACCTGCTGCACCGACGATTGATGGCGGTGCATCAGCAACCGCTGCAATCGCTGGCGGATCAACAACCACAGTAACATCAGCCGCAGCACAGTTTGTTGAGTTAAGGTTTTCACAGATTTGATAACGGATCGTATAAGTGCCAGCTGGTGTATTGGCCGGAACTGAGACGAT
>JAYWEV010000139.1:0-4896 GCA_043779145.1 Aestuariivirga sp.
ACCTCATCGACTTGTTTCCCAGAAACGATTTGGGACGAAAAAGGCCGTCGCTTTTTTTAGAAGATCCCGCTCCTGCCGCAAAATCTCATTCTCTTTGCGCAGTCGGGCCAGCTCTTTGGTCATATCCGGATGTGGCGTTGTAACTGGTTCAGCATCCCGCAGTTCGCGCTTCCATCTGTTCAGCGTCGAAAGACCCAAGTTCAAATCGCTTGCAATCTGCCTGATCGTTCTGCCGCTGCTGGCCAACAACCCAACCGCCTCGCGCTTAAACTCAGCCGTAAATTCTCGTCTCTGCTTGATCGTCATAAAGTCCTCCTGTTGCATTCATGCCACCAGAAGTCCCTCCACTTTTTCCGGGTAAGTCCATTGGTGTTCACTTCGATGAGCTTCGGCCCGCTGTCATCGAGATGGAAGTCATAGCCCATGAACGCCCCAAGCGGACCAAAGTCCCTTTGCGCTGAGGCAGGTGCCCATGCGAGGACGGCGTTTCGGTAAGCGGGTAATCGTGCTGCCGCTTCGATGGCTTCGACAATACCGCGCATTTGTGCAAGATCATCCGAGGATAGGAACACCACGACGTTGGAGAGCAGGTTTGGCCGACTTTCGAGCTCCGCCACGTTGAACGCCGGATCATCTACCGCGCGGTTTACGGCGTCATCCAGCAGCTTACGGTCTAGCGTTTTGCACCGGCAGCGCTGGTTCAGCCGGTCAGAGAGTGCATGTTGTTCGGCTACCGGCATGTTCACGGCTCGGACGTTGCATCAGTTCGCGCATTCCATAACATGATTGCGGGCTCGGTGGCACGTTGATGGCCGTATCCCAGAATGCTGACTGACGCCGTGTCAAGCAGAAAATGCTGCGCCTGTTCAATCTCCAATCCAATCCACCGCACCGCCAGAACGCAGCCGAAATGGCCGTGCGAGAAGACGGCGATATCGCCTTCAAGAACGCGGAGCCGCGCAATAATCCGGTCAGCCCGCAATGAAACCTGGGCTGGGGATTCCCCACCCGGACAGCCGTCATGGTATAGATTCCAGTTTGGTTTGATCGCACGGATTTCAGCGGTGAGCAGGCCCTCGTATTCGCCATGGTCCCATTCCACGAGATCAGGTTCGATATCTACAGGCGTAGCGAGCGCTGCCAACCCGGCTGTTTGCCGTGCGCGTTGGAGCGGGCTGGTGAACACCCGGTTGAAAACATTGGTGCGGAGTCGTTCATTCAGTTTGCGGGCTTCTGCTTCACCCTTACTCGTCAATGGAATGTCGGTTCGACCCGTGTGCTGGCCGGAAAGTGACCACGTGGTTTCCCCGTGTCGGACAAGGAAGATGCGCTGGAGAAATGGCGGGGAATTAAGCATGTGCTCCCCACTGCCAGTTTCGGATTTCCGGCATGTCTTCGCCGTGTTCCGCGATGTAACGTTTGTGTTCGGTTAGCTTGTCGTACATTATCTTCTTCACATGGGCAGCACTCGCGCCAAGCTGCGGTACGCGGTCAATGGCATTAGCCACGAGGTGAAAACGGTCGAGGTCGTTCATTACCACCTGGTCGAACGGCGTGCTTGTGGTTCCTTCTTCTTTGTAGCCATGCACATGAAAATTCCCATGGTTGGTGCGGCGATAGGTAAGTCTGTGAATAAGCGTGGGGTAGCCATGGTAGGCGAATATGACCGGCCTATCGACCGTGAAAAGCTGGTCAAACTCAGTATCGCTCAATCCGTGCGGGTGGTCATTCTGTGATTGGAGCTTCATCAAATCAACCACATTGACCACACGGACTTTCAGTTCCGGAAAATACGTCCGCAATAAATCGACGGCCGCCATTGCTTCGAGCGTTGGCACATCACCGCAGCAGCCCATCACAACATCCGGTTCGCGGCCTTGATCGTTGCTCGCCCAACTCCAAATCCCGATACCAGCTGAACAGTGTTGGATAGCGGCGTCCATGCTGAGCCATTGTGGAGAGGGTTGTTTACCAGCGATGACGACATTCACGTAATTGCGACTCCGCAAACAATGATCCGTGATCGAAAGGAGCGTGTTGGTATCTGGGGGCAGATAGACTCGGATGACTTCGGCCTTCTTGTTTGCAACATGATCAATAAAGCCCGGGTCTTGATGGGAGAAGCCGTTGTGATCTTGCCGCCAGACATGCGACGTGAGCAAATAGTTCAGCGAGGCGATTGGCCGACGCCAGGGAATTTCGCGTGTCACTTTCAACCATTTTGCATGCTGGTTGAACATCGAATCGATGACGTGAATGAACGCCTCATAGCAGGGAAAGAAACCATGGCGGCCGGTGAGCAGATAACCTTCCAGCCAGCCCTCGCACTGATGCTCGCTCAGCATTTCCATCACCCGGCCATCGGGCGCGATATGGTCGTCGAGGGGAATAATCTCCGCAGTCGAGCATCGATTTGTCACTTCGAATACGGCACCCCAACGGTTCGAGGTCGTTTCGTCCGGGCTGAACACGCGAAAATTCTTCGGGTTATGTTTTATCACATCGCGGATAAACTGCCCTTGAACGCGGGTGGCTTCAGCGCTCACGGACCCGGGTGTTGGCACCTTGACTGCGTAATCGGTAAAATCGGGCAGATGCAGATCCTGTAACAGGAGACCGCCATTAGCATGGGGATTGGCGCTCATGCGGCGCGCAGCGCTCGGGGCCAAGTCGGCGAGTTCAGCATACAACTTGCCTTTCTCGTCGAATAACTCTTCCGGCCGGTAACTCCTCATCCAGTTTTCCAACAGTTCCAAATGGCCGGGCTGATCCATCTCGCCCATCGGTACCTGATGGGAGCGAAACGTACCTTCAGTTGGTTTTCTATCAACGATCTTTGGCCCAGTCCAGCCCTTGGGTGAGCGCAAGATGATCATGGGCCAGTTCGGGCGCTTCTTGAATCCATTGGTGCGAGCCTCACGTTGGATGCTCCGAATCTCGGCCACCACATCATCAAGTGTGCTGGCCATGAGCTGGTGCATTTCCGCCGGATTGTCGCCTTCGACAAAGCGCGGCGTGTAGCCATAACCACGAAACAACGCCTCCAGTTCTTCGTGGGGAATGCGGGCCAGCACCGTCGGGCCCGCGATCTTATAGCCATTCAAGTGAAGGATCGGCAGCACCGCCCCATCATGCACTGGATTGAGAAACTTGTTGGAATGCCAGCTTGTTGCCAGTGCGCCGGTTTCGGCTTCACCATCACCAACGACGCAGGCAACGACGAGGTCAGGGTTGTCGAAAGCCGCACCATAGGCGTGTGACAGGGCGTAACCCAATTCACCGCCCTCATGAATTGATCCGGGTGTTTCAGGTGCAACGTGGCTCGGAATGCCGCCGGGGAAGGAAAACTGCTTGAACAACCGTTTCATGCCACCTTCATCTTGCGTGATGTTGGCATAAACTTCGCTATAGGTTCCTTCTAAGTAGGCATTGGCGACCAACCCGGGCCCGCCATGACCAGGCCCGGTGATGTTGATGACATTGAGGTCGTATTTCTTGATGACACGGTTCAGGTGGACGTAGATAAAGTTAAGTCCGGGCGTCGTGCCCCAATGGCCGAGCAAGCGCGGTTTCACATGCGCCAGCGTCAGTGGCTGTTTCAGCAGCGGATTGTCGTAAAGATAAATCTGCCCAACCGAGAGGTAATTGGCCGCCCGCCAATAGGCATCAAGCTTCCGCAGCATGTCGGGATTGAGGATGTTTAGGTTTGGATTCATGTTCATCATTCAACCTTGCTTCTATGCAACAGATTCTTTCCCCCGGATAGAATTATGCGAAGGCTCGTGCCGATAGTGTCACAAATTCAAACTGAAACTCGAGCATAGGACTAACACACTCTCTTCCGGAAATATTGTCACGACACACCATTTTTTAGCAGGCTGTCGCAGTTTCTGATTTTTTTGAGGAAAGGAAACTAAAGTGTTACCTGGCAAGTCCGATTAAATACATTGCCTGATTTAATGCCATATTGTTTATTACAGTGTAAAATGTCTGGCCATCAATTAAGTTCCATCGTTAGTTGAACCTGTCCCTAATTGATTCCGCATCCTATTCTTATTTAGGCTGTCATTCATTCAAACTTGACGGGTGATAGTCCTCCTATGGCTGAGTGTTTGCGTCGGGTGTTGTAAAATCCATTGATGTATTGAAAGATGGCATTGCTGGCGTGTTGTCGAAGTACTCCGCCAGACCAGTTCAGCTTTGAGGGTTTTTAAGAAGGTGTCGACGACAGCATAGTCACAACAGTTATCTTTACCGCTCATTGACACCTTGATATTGGGCAGATTCAAACGGTCGTCGCAACTCCATTATCTTACTGTCCAGCAAAGAACTGGTCGAGGACTTCTGTATGCGTTTTCCAGCCGAGAGTTTTTCGGGGGTCTTGTGTTTATCACATGAGCAACAGCGTCTAATTCTTTTGCCGTGTGACGTCTAAGATCGGTGCTCTTTGGAAAGCACTGCCGTAGCAGGCCATTAGTGTTTTCGTTTGAGCCGCGCTGCCAAGGACTTTGCGGATCGCAAAAAAAAATATCGAGGCCGGTGTCGATACGCAGTTTGACGTGCTGTGCCATTTTGGCTCCTTGATCCCAAGTCAGCGACAGGCGCAATTCTTCGGGAAGCTTACTCATGGATCGGAGGATCGCTATGCGAACGGCCTCAGCGCCATGGCCCGCTAAGGCAGGGCCATTCTTCATGCGCAGGCTCTGCTGGTAACCCGGCGGAACCGAAAACTGCAGCATCTTGGCAATAGTGTTGCGGTGAAACTCAAACCGCTTGGTAGCCTCACGACGGCTTAGCCCCAGGGCAATGAATCCAAGTTAACGACAGAGTTCTCCGAGGATTGAAGCGAGATAATCAGAGTTCCAGCCTGCATGTTTTCTGCGGAGTTTGATTGAG
>JAYWEV010000140.1:0-31117 GCA_043779145.1 Aestuariivirga sp.
AAGTTGGTATTACTGCACACATTGCGCACACGACGGCTTTTAACTTCTTGATTTCATTGGTTTGACATTCCAGTCCATCATGGGCGCAACGGCGAACAGCTCCCCGGGCGGTGGGGATCGGGTAGGAAAGTGTCTTCTTGCTACCAACAGGAAGACCACGATGCCCAAAGGCTACACCCACCTGACCCCCGACGACAGATGCCAGATTGAAGTGCTGCTGAAAAGGGGCGATAGCAACCTTGCGATCGGGCGGCTTTTGGGGCGTCCTGCCTCGACGATCCGGCGGGAGATCGCGCGCAACACGGGTTTGCGGGGCTATCGCAAGCGGCAAGCCCAGCTGGCGTCATCGGCGCGCCGTTCGACCGCCAGCCGTCGGGCGAAGAAGATGACGGTCGAGGTGATCGCCGGGATTGAGGCAAAGCTGTCGGATGAACAATGGAGCCCTGAGCAGATCAGCGGCTGGATGCGGCGGCAAGAGACGCCGGGCGCGTCCGGTGCCAACCATGCCAATGCCAAGCCTCCCTGGGTCAGTCACGAGCGCATCTACCAGCATGTCTGGCAGGACAAGAAAGCCGGAGGCAGCCTGTGGCGCAACCTCCGCCACAACGGCAAGACATACAACAAACGCAAGGGCCTGACATCAGGTCGCGGCTGCATTCCCAACCGCATTGATATCAGCCAGCGCCCCGCCATCGTCGAGCAGAAAGCCCGCATCGGAGACTGGGAAATCGACACTGTCATCGGTGCCGGCCACAAGGGCGCACTGGTGACGGCGGTTGACCGGATGTCAAAATATGTGGTCATCGAGGCGGTGGCCAACAAGACGGCAGAGGCGGTCTCGGCCGCACTGGTCGGCAGGCTCACGGCACTGTGCGCCAAGGTACTGACCATCACTGCCGACAACGGCCGCGAATTCGCAGGCCACCAGCAGATCGCCAAGGCGCTCAACGCGGCGTTCTATTTCGCGAGGCCCTATCATTCATGGGAGCGCGGCCTCAACGAACACACCAACGGACTGATCCGCCAATACTTCCCAAAAAACCAGTGCCTCGATGGCGTCACCAGGGCTGACGTTGACAGGGCCGCATATCTGCTCAATTCTCGGCCCAGAAAAATCCTCGGATACAAAACCCCGCAAGAAGTGTTCTCCACCCCACCGCCCGGGGCACTTCACTGTTGAATTGGCGCAAGTTTGAGAAAAGCAAAGACCCAACCCAATTAATGGTTGTGTTTGATGATACGGGAGCTCCGATTGGTCTGACCATTGTTTTTTGCAGGCACTTATTTTTTGTAGCATTTAAAATGTCCGCGCTTGATGGCGTTGCTTCTATTTTAATCGCTACTGTGCTGGCTACGACTGCTGGCCTGCTGGCCCGCGAAACCAAAGGGGAATTGATTGGTGAACCTGCGGATCAGGCGATTATCAATTCAATATTGCAGATAGCCAATACGATGGACGGAGTTGGGCATGCGAATGGCGATCTGACCACGCAGTTTGGTGCCGAGCAAATTATTGTAGCCTTGAGCTGAGAATTTGCCGATGCATTGCGAACTTCAGAGATTGAGCAACAAGTCGTGGAGTTGGAACGTCGCGTCCGCGCTCAACATAGACAGGCTACAGCGCTTCCCATCAAGCCACAAACTTGGTTAAGTTTCAGAAGGTTAGGTCGAAGCAATTTAAAGTGCATACTGTTCAATAGAAATGGTGCCACCGCCAAACCAACGTTGCCGCCTCGCAGATGGAACGAATACTGTTCTAACGCGTTGTCCCAAGAGCACTGAAAACCGGAGGGGATTATGAGCAAAAATATTGACGCGGATCCTACTGTCAGGCCCGTTTTGACGATTACGCCCGAAAGCGCTTTTGCAATTCTTCTCAAGGCACGGGAGTTTGATGTGAAGGTTCCTCGGACTGATCCTGACAGTGGTTCGAATCCGAGTGACGACAACAGTGTTGATGCATTGGAGTTCGGATCTTCCGACAATACGCGCAATGAACTGTTCTCAGCGATCCATGACCTCAAAGACGATGAACAGCGAGGCCTTATAGCATTTATTTTATTGGGCCGAGGCGATTTCACTTTGGGCGAATGGAATGCGGCAGGACAATCTGCGGGCGAGATTGGTCGGCAACATTTTGCGCGCTATGTATCTGAGATACCTTTAGCTAGCGATTATCTTGAAGAGGGCCTATCCCAATTTAATGAAACGTTGCAAGATTATCTCGATAGTCATTGAAAATGCTCTCGTTTAAAGATGCTTTCGAGATCGTCTCACCTGTGCAGATGTCACGTATCGATGAACTATGTGGAATTGCCGAAGCAACATTGATCGAGAATGCTGGGCTTGCTGTTGCTGAAGAAATTGCTCGGCGATATGGCGCAGTAAAGACGGTGGTTCTGCGTGGGCCGGGCAAAAATGGTAAAGACGGTGTTGCAGCCGCGCGTTATCTTTCGGCTTGGGGGTGGCAAGTTGAAGTCTCACATGAAATCGGTGATGCAGAATTGATTATTGATGCGCTTTATGGTGCTGGTCTCAATCGCAATTTTTCAATTGTTTTGGCTGATGCGATTAATAACGCTGGTGTTCCTGTTGTGGCCATTGATGTGCCATCAGGTCTTGATGGTCAATCAGGCAGGCCTCGCGGGGGATGCGTCAAGGCTGATTTAACGATCACATTTTTTCGCAAGAAACCGGCACATGTTTTGTTTCCCGGTCGAGCACTTTGTGGTGAAATTGTTGTCTTAGATATTGGTATTTCGTCTGCCGTTTTGGAAAAGATTGACCAGAAACTTTGGGAAAATTCAAAACTCAAATTACCAGCATTTCCGCCCTCAGGCCACAAGTTCAATCGCGGTCATGCGGTGGTGCTTTCTGGCGGAAAATTTAAAACCGGAGCTTCGCGTTTGGCAGCCCAGGCCGCTTTGAGGATTGGGGCTGGGCTGGTGACTTTGGTGGGTGGCGCTGATGCTTTAACTGTTCATGCCAATCACGTGACTGCAATCATGCTGGCTAAAATTGCTGATGCGGCAGCGCTTGGAGAACTTCTAACAGACCACCGTAAAAACGTAATCTGCATTGGACCTGCGTCAGGCATGGGCGAAACGACGCGCCAAAATGTGAATGTGGCGTTGGCCAGTGCAGCCGCAGTTGTTTTGGATGCAGATGCACTTACCACTTGTTCTGAAAACGCCGCAGAACTTTTTGGTTGGATAAAAAATAGAGCTAATGCTTCTGTAGTTATGACACCCCATGAGGGGGAGTTTGAAAAACTATTTGGAAACTTAATCAATAAATCGGATTCAAAAGTTGAACGCGCCAGAACAGCGGCGTATCTATCGGGAGCGACCATCATACTCAAAGGTCCCGATACCGTGATTGCCCATCCCAGTGGCCGCGCTGTTGTTAACACCAATGCACCGCCGTCATTGGCCACTGCTGGTTCTGGTGACGTGTTAGCGGGCATCGTCACAGGTCTTCTGGCGCAAGGCATGCAGGCTTTTGAGGCCGCCTGTGCTGCGGTGTGGGTGCACGGCGAAGCGGCGAATGCGTTTAGTAGTCGATCTTTTACGGCTGAAGATTTAGTTCAACAGATAGCCATTTCAGTGGAGCAATCGTGAAAGACCCGTATGAAATTCTAGGGATTGCGCGCAACGCTACGTCCGATGACATTCGGAAAGCCTATCGGCGTTTGGCAAAAAAGCTGCATCCCGACCTTCATCCCGGGAACAAGGAATTTGAGGAGCGCTTCAAGGAAGTGTCGATCGCCAATGATCTGCTTTCAGATGATGTTAAACGTAAGCGGTTCGACAGCGGCGAGATTGATGCTTCGGGTGCAGAAAAACCACGACAACAATATTACAAAGACTATGCAGCTGAAGCTCCCCCAGGAAACGCCTATGAGAATTCGTCGGGCTTTCGGGACTTTGCAGATTCAGATGATATTTTCGCTGAACTGTTCCGCCAGCAGGCGCGCCAATCGCGGCGCGTACGCGGTGTTGATTTGCAATATCGCCTGACAATAGAATTTCTCGATGCCGTTCTCGGCATAACAAAGCGCCTTACCTTACCAGACGGCGGCACCCTCGACGTTACCATTCCTGCTGGCATTCAAAATGGAAAGTCTTTACGCCTCAAAGGCAAGGGGGCTCCATCTCCTGGCGAAGGGGAACGGGGCGATGCACTAGTGGAGATTTCCATAAATCCGCATCGCTTTTTCACCCGCGTTGGCGATGATATTCATCTGGAACTACCCATCACATTGACAGAAGCTGTCTTGGGCGCACGTATCAAGGTGCCAACGCCCACCGGGCCTGTCATGTTTTCGGTGCCAAAGGGAGCAAATACCGGCACTGTGATGCGCCTTAAGGGCAAAGGGGTTGCCCGGCGTGGTGGTCATGGTGATGAATTTGTCAAATTTAAAGTGGTACTACCAACAGAACCAAATCCGGAGCTCGAAGATTTTCTGGCGAGTTGGACGCCGGGGGGGAATTATGATCCGCGTAAAGGCATGCAATCATGATCATCAGTAAATTGGATTTCTTGACCCATACGAAGCTCGACGAAGAAACTTTGGAAATTTGGATCGCAGAAGAATGGCTCGTCCCCAGTGAGGAGCTTGCGCAGGCACAGTTCACAGAGGCCGACGTTGCGCGGGCAAAATTGATCAATGATCTCATTCACGACCTCGGTGTCAATCAGCAGGGCGTCGGGATCATTCTGGATCTTTTGGATCAGATGCACAGTTTGCGAAAAGCCATGGCCGAAAGATTGAGCCTCACGAAGTGAATCGTTATTAAAGCGTGATGGAACTTATCTCTGTTTCTCGCGTTTTAGTGATGAGCCACTAGGGCGAGGGATTTTTCAATGAGCACGCATTACCATGCCGTCGTTTGGATCGATCATCACGAAGCACGTATTTTTCACTTTAATGCAATCGATGTCGATCAGCTTATGCTGCATCCAGAAAATCCCACCATGCACATTCATCACAAAGCAAATACGATTGGCAGTGGCCACGAGACGCTTGATGATAAGTTTCTGCACGAAGTAACCAACGCTGTAGCCGATGCTGGAGCGATCCTCATAGCAGGGCCCGGTACCGCAAAGACCGAACTGATGAACCACATCAAAAGGCACGATCCAAAGGTTCTGAAAAATATTCTTGGTGTGGAAACCGTGGATCATCCAAGCGACGGGCAACTTGTCGCTCAAGCGCGCAAATTTCTTAAATCAGCAGATAGCAAACAACCGCAGAAGTAACTTTGCTTGAGCTTTCAATGCCTCGCGAAATGTTGCTGTTGTGCTTTCGGTGGGTTAATGCTGGTATGTTGACAACAGGCTTAATAAATTTAATAAATTAGGCGAAAAGGTATCTCTCTCCAAAGTGAGGTTCTTGACGCGCGTTCCTTTGGGTGTGCTAATTTTTAAATTTAAGGCTGGGTGAAATTTAGATGAGGCTTGTTGCTTTTCGCGAGGGATCAACGCATAGACTTGGCGTGATAAACGGTGATATGGTCGTCGATGTGAATTTGGTTGATAACCGAATTCCTGCTGACCTATCAAGTTTTCTTCGTGGCGGCGGTCGGATTGATGATCTTGTTTCTGTCGCTCAGGTGGCAAAAAGCAATGCTGCCCGCGCGCTCGCCAGAATCAAATATGATTTACCTCTTTTAGCGCCTGGCAAAATTTTTTGCCTTGGCCTCAATTACCTTGAACATGTTAAAGAGGGGCCATATCAGGTTCCCGACTATCCCACGATTTTTATGCGAGGTGCGTCTTCCTTGGTGGCGCATAATCATGCGATTGTGCGCCCAGTGATATCTGACAAATTAGATTTCGAGGCTGAACTTGTCGTTGTAATCGGAAAGCATGTTCGTCACGCAAAATTAGAAAATGCGTTGGATGCTGTGTTTGCGTATTCATGTTTCAATGATGGCACTTTGCGGGATTATCAAAGACGCACGGTGCAATGGACCGTGGGCAAGAATTTTGACAAGACGGGTGGCTTTGGCCCAGTGCTTGTAACGCCCAACGAATTACCGCTTGGTGCAACGGGACTTAACATTCAGTCGCGACTTAATGGCCAAGTGATGCAGAGTGACAACACCCGCAATATGATGTTTCCAGTTGCAGAAACCATTGCAACCATCACAGCCGCGATCACCTTAGAACCCGGCGATATGATTGTGATGGGCACGCCATCAGGCGTTGGCTATGCGCGCAAGCCGCCCGTATTTATGAAGGATGGTGATGTGGTTGAAATTGAGATCGAAGGGATTGGCACATTGCGCAATCCCATCATCGATGAGGTTTTAGCTTAGTTTTTACTTAAGACGAAATTCCACTCCACGATCTTAAATGGATTGGGCAGACCAATCTCTGCAGCTTTCTTTGCGTTGTCGACTGTTTTAAAATTTGCGATCAAGCTTTCTTTGACACCAAACACAGCGTCATCTTTCAGCCAAGGGCAATCTGGTGTGAAGATGTGGGTTGTTACTTTTTCGAAGCCACGCGCTGACACGATGAAGTGCAGATGGGCTGGACGATTGTGATTGCGATCGAGAGATTTTAACATATCGCCCACTGAACCATCAAAAGGAATAGGATAGTATTTGGGATAGGCCGAGCGAAAGAAATAATATCCGTTCTTGTCCGACGTAAAGACGCCGCGCAAATTCATATCAGGTTGAATGCCCTTTTGCTGCACGTCGTAAAAACCATCTTCATTGGCCTGCCAGATGTCGAGCTTGGCACCTGCGATGGGCCTACCCTTCGCATCAGTCACGCGGCCATGGACCCACACGGGTTCACCTTTGCCATCAAGGCAAATGTTATCGCCGTTTTTATACTGCGGGGCATTCTCGATGTAGAATGGGCCCAGCACGGTTGACTCGGTTTCGCCGGACATTTTGTGATTGTTTAGAGTTTCAACCAACATTGAGATGCCGAGCGTGTCTGAGAGCAGGATAAATTCTTGGCGCCAGTCTGTTGAGAGATGACCCGTGCGCGTGAGGAACTGAATGCCATACATCCATTCATCCATGGTGATGTTGGTCTCTTTTACGAAAGCGTGGAGATGTTTGACGAGTGAATCAAAAACAAATTTCACACGCTTGTTGGCTTTGGGGCCTGTCCGGTCTTGCACCACTTTCACAGAGTCTTTCACTGTGAAATAATATTTAAGTTTGGTTTTTGGTTTCTTGGCAACGTTCTTGGCCACTTTCTTGGCCACTTTCTTCGCCACTTTTTTTGCGGACTTCTTTGCTGGTGTTTTCTTTGCTGAAATAGCCATGGTTCACATTCCTAATATTGCGTTGAAGGCGCTGCCAAGCTCTTGGCTCGCAGTGTTTGAAGCTTTCTGCGCGCGAAAAGCCACGTGATGGTCTGGGCGCACGAGGATGCAGCCAGAGTCTTTTATCTCGCTGGCTTGGGCCCAATCACCGATATGGTCTTCAAAGTCGCGGCGCGGACCGATGACGCGGGTTACAATTTTAATCCCGCGCTTTGCGGCCTCGGCCATGGCAGCATCAACCCAAGCCTCGCCGCCAATGCCCGTGATTAACGTAAATGCGCCATGGCCCGTAATATCAAGTGTTGAATGTTGTTGGCCATCTAACCCAAAAACCCAGACATGCGGAATGCGCGCACCGGGCGTTGTGGTAGGCACATAATGGAGTTCCATGTCGATGCCTTCGCCTGGCGCTTTGCCATCACCTGCCACCACAGCAGCTGAGTTATAGCGTTGGTTCATTTCCACGCCGTGGCAATCAAATTCATATTTCTTGAAGGCAATGGCTTTGCGCAAAGCCTCGCGTTGATTTTCAGCTTTCTCCCCCATGTCGCAGCGGGCATCCATGTTATGTTGGATTTTGGCGTGGTCCACGCCGCCATCCATGCCGAGTGCTTCAAAGATTGGACCAAATTCGGCGATGGATTGGTTGGCGCGTGTAACGATTTGTTTGGCGATTGGAACCCGCTCTTCGGAAAATGTTTCGAGCAGGTTGGCGCTGGCTTGGCCTTTGAGCACCAGTGCCAGTTTCCATGCCAAATTGAACGCATCTTGGATCGACGTGTTTGATCCCAAACCGTTCGACGGCGGATGGCGGTGGGCGGCGTCGCCCATAATAAACACGCGGTCTTTCTGCATGTGCGTGGCGTACATGTTGTTGACTGTCCAAGTGCTGGCCGAGATTAAATCGATTTCAAGATCTGGATCGCCCACCAGTTGCCTGGCCACTGATGTGGCCATGGCAGCATCGACCTTGGGTGCTGGTTGATTGATGTCATAACCCCAGATGATAAGCCATTCATTCCATGGCCTGATCATGCGCACCACACCCATGCCAATGCCGCCAACGTCGGCACCAGGCTGCATAACCCAGTAGAGAACCGAAGGGCGGTGTGCGACATATTTGGAAAGATCCGCCTTGAACAAAATATTGATGGAGCCGCCATTGCCCATCTTGCCTTCGAATTTCATCCCCGCATGTTCGGCGACCAGCGAATTCCCGCCATCTGCGCCGATTAAATATTTTGCGCGCACAGTAAAGTTTTTGTCGGTCAGGCGATCTTTGCAGGTGACGGTTACGCCGTCTTTATCTTGGCTGTGAGATAAATATTCGCAAGACATGCGCGCTTGTGTGCCGCGTGAGCAAGCGGTTTTGAAAAGAATTGGTTCCATGAAGGTTTGCGGCAAATCATTCATGTGGCATGGCGAAGAGAGCTGATGTTCCGCGCGCGATTGCGGGCTTTTGCCCCAGCTTTTCATGCGTCCCAATTCTTCACCAGCAAGGCTGACACAGAACACGTTTTCACCCATCAAATCCTGTTCGGTGGCTTGCGTATAGGCTTCGGCTTCCACCTCTTTGCCAAGGTCTCGCAACACTTCCATGGTGCGTTGATTGGTGATGTGGGCGCGCGGCGTGTTGGATAGCCAGCGATAGCGATTGATCAGAAAATTATTGATGCCGTAAGACGACAGCAAAGCCGCCATGGCGCTGCCTGCGGGGCCAGTGCCCACAATCATCACATCAGTTGTTATGTCGTACATTACAATTTGCTCCGTGGATTAAGCGGGCCTTAGCCCGTGATATGCGTTTTCGAGCAGCTGGCGAATGGCCGCCCGCTCGATGGGAATGGGATTGGCATAGGGGTTGACCGCCGCGATATCTGCAGCTTTGTCTAAGCCAGATTCTGGTAGCCCAAGTTCTTTCAATGTCAGTGGCGCACCCAGCGATTTTGCAAGATCATAGAGACCAGCCGCTGCGGATTTTGCGTTTATGGCGCGGGCTACGCGGGCCATTGCGACGTCAGCACCTTTAGCATTGTAAGCTGTGGCGTGCGGCAATATTACGGTGTGGGTTTCAGCGTGCGGCAAATTAAATGACCCTCCTAAGACATGACAGAGCTTATGATGCAGCGCCATTGATACCGATCCCAGCACTGCACCGCAAAGCCAAGCGCCATAAAGCGCTTCATCATGACCAGCTTTGCCTTTGGGAAGTGCTGAGGCAAGTGCGCGAATGCCTTCCTCGGCCATCAATGAAACGATTGGGTTTGCGTCAACCGCATAGAGGCCTTCAACAGCATGAGCTATGGCGTTCATGCCAGACGTAGCGGCAAATCTATCAGGAAGAGTGTCTAATAAATCCGGATCATAAATCACAGATTCAGGTTGGATTTTTGCGTCGCGCAAGGTTCGCTTATTGCCGTCAGCGGTCTCGCCCAGAATGTTCGTCATCTCTGAGCCTGCATAACTGGTCGGGATAACTAATTGCGGGCAATCTGTGCGAAGGGCTAAAGCTTTGCCAAGGCCTGTTGATGAGCCACCGCCCAAAGCAATTGTACCATCGCAGCCTTCAGATTTCATAATAGCCAATGCTTGTTCGGTGACTGAGACTGGCGTGTGCATGGCAGCACCAGCAAAAGCAACGCCGTTTGTGGATTTGATAATATCCCCTGCGGAGTTTGCTTGTTGCACCGTGGTGATCACCAATGGCCGCTTCAGACCAAGGCGGCTTGCTTCATTTGCGGCTTTACTGATTTCACCGCGCCCAAATATAACGCGTGTTGGAAGTGACGCATAGATAAAGGGCTTCATTCCACCTTCTCCTTAACCACATAGCCCGTTGGAAACAGTGATATGTTCCACCGCTGCATCACAAATCCCCATAGGCCTTTCGGGGCTGCAATCATGGTTATGATTGCGATGGTGCCCAAAATCATCAGGTAAATTGAACCGAGGTCCGCCAGAAATTCACGTAAGAAGAAGTAGACAAGGGTGCCGAGGATGGGCCCTTCTATTGTGCCAATGCCACCAATGACGACGATGAAAATAACGATCGCAGTCCAATCGTTAACACTGAAAGCCGAATCCGGCGATACCCGGATTTTTTGAAGTGCGATGAGTGATCCGATCATCGATGTCATTCCGGCAACGGCTATATAAACACCGAATTTTATTTTCTCGATGTTGACACCGAGCGATGACGAAGCAATTTCACTGTCGCGGATTGCGGTGAGTGCAAGGCCAATGCGCGACCTTAGCAAAGCGTAGACCAATGCAAGTGCGCCAATGCCGAGTGCGAGTGCTATCCAATAAATTGTGGCTTCACGCCAGAATTTATCGACAGCAATGGCTTTGATCATGGGTGTTGGAATTGATATGCCAGAGCCACCGCCCAATGCACCGGTTGTTGATGTTAAAAGGCGAAACACTTCTGCCATCACCCATGTGCCGATCGCGAAATAAGCGCCTTGCAAACGGAACACCAGTTTGCCTACTGGGAAAGCGATGATGACAGCGATTAGACCTGCCAAGGGAAATGCAATCAGCGGATGAATGCCTAATAGCACAGTGCACACCACGACGGTGAATACGCCGACCCCTACATAGGCTTGTTGGCCAACCGAGACGAGGCCGGTGTAGCCTGCAAGCAAATTCCACAACGACGCGAGCGCCAGATAAACCATCATTTCGCCAAGCAAGCGTAGTGTTGATGTTTGGCCCCAGAAGGGCGCTGCAACAAGCACGGCTGTAAGAATGATCGCTATGGGTAAAGCAGCACGGCTTGCTTTCGTTGAGCGGGAAATAAACGCGCTCATCCTGTCATCCTCGGAAACAGGCCCGTGGGGCGAAACGCCAAAACGAGAAGGAATACGATGTGGCCAGCCAGCACTTGCCACGCTGGATTGATCTGCGCGCCAATGGCTTGCGACACGCCAAGGATCACACCGCCAATCAAGGTGCCCCAAAGATTGCCAAGGCCACCGATGATCACCGCTTCAAATCCAAAGATTAATCGACCCGGGCCAATAGCGGGATCGAAATTCGCGCGGATGCCGAGGAACACGCCCGCAATCGCCACAACACCTAAACACAGTGCCATAGCCCATGCATAGACTTTGCGGTTATCGAGGCCCATGAGCAATGCGGTTTCGGGATCATCAGACGTGGCGCGGAAGGCACGACCGAGAGACGTTTTGTAAAACAGATATTGCAAACCAGCGATGACTATAATGGCGACGAAGAATTGCAATAGCGGAAGATAACCAATATCAACACCGGGCAAAATTGAAAATGAGCCAGTTTCCAAATTGCCTGCTTGAAGTTTACGGCTATCAACTGTGAAGAGTTCTAACAATCCGTTTTGGATGATTACTGATAAACCGAAAGTAACCAGCAGCGGTGGCAAAATATCTTTCCCCAAAGTGCGGTTCAGAATGAAGCGCTGCAAGGCATAGCCAGCCAACATGGCAAGTGGCACCACAACCAGAAGACTGATCAAAGGGTGCATGCCAGTCATATGGCATATGAACCAAGCCAGATAGGCTGCAGCAACAATCAAATCACCATGGGCAATATTGACTAGGCGCATCACACCAAAAATCAGTGAGAGGCCCGCAGCAAACAGCGCGTATAATCCGCCCACTAAAATCCCTTGCACGATGGTGTTCACCCAGATCATTTTCACATCCCGAAATATGCAACCGAGATTTGGTCTTTGGTAAAGGCCTTAGGTGCGCCTTCAAGGGAGATGCGGCCCTCTTGCATGCACAAGAATTGATTGGCCGAGTTCAATGCCCGCGTTACATCCTGTTCCACCAAAATGGCAGTCAGGCCGTTGCCGGTAATTTTCGGAAGTAACGCATAGATATCTTTAATCACGATCGGTGCAAGGCCAAGGCTTAACTCGTCCAGCAAGATAAGATCTGGATTGGACATAAGGCCTCTTCCAATCGCCACCATTTGTTGCTGGCCGCCGGATAGCGATGTTGAAGGCTGGTTGCGCTTTTCATTCAGAATTGGAAACAGATTATAAATCGCTTTGAGTGACCATGGTCCTTTGCGTTTCACATTGCCACCAAGGATTAAATTTTCTTCCACTGATAGCGATGGAAAAAGCCTGCGGCCTTCAGGCACCAAGGCAATGCCTTTGGCCACAATATCGCTGGCCACTAATGTGGAGATCGCTTGGTTTTGAAAACGGATCGCGCCGATTTTTTTCGACAGCAAGCCGCAGATTGATTTCAGCAATGTGGTTTTGCCAGCGCCATTGGCACCAATCAGCGCCAGCACTTCGCCTTGCTTAAGATTGAATGACACGCCATGCAAAACTTTGGCGTCGCCATACCAGCTTTCCAGATTTTCAACGCTGAGCAAGGTGTCAGACATGAGCATCCTCGCCAAGATAGACATTTTTCACATCTTTGCTTTTCATCACATCTTCGGGCTTACCATCAGCAATCAGCTTTCCGAAATTCAAAACGACAAGTCGTTGTGCCACTGATAGCAACGCATGCACAACATGTTCTATCCACACAATCGTAACACCTGAAGCATGCAGATCACGGATGGCCGATAAAAGAGACTGGCATTCCTTGTCAGTCAGGCCACCAGCGATTTCATCAAGCAATAGAAGTTCCGGCCCCGTTGCTAATGCGCGGGCCAGCTCTAATCGCTTGCGTTCTAATAGCGATATCGAACCCGCCAGAGCATTGGCTTTGCCTTTCATGCCGGTCAATTCCATCACCTTGAGCGCATGGGCTTCTGGGTCATCGCTCGCGCGCCCAAAAGCAGCGCCCACTAAAATATTTTCAAAAACTGACATGCCATTAAAAGGATGTGGCACTTGAAAGGAACGCGAGATGCCCCGCTTGCAACGCTCTGCAGCGCCAAGATTTGAGATGTCTCTATCTTTAAAGCTGACACTGCCTGAATCAGCGCGAACTGTTCCAGCGATCAAATTGAAGAGTGTGGTTTTGCCAGCACCATTTGGGCCGAGGATGCCGAGGATTTCACCGCGTTCAACGCTTAAGCTCACGCTGTCGGTGACAACCAACGCGCCATATCTTTTATTGAGAGTGTTGAGGGAAAGGAGTGTCATGATTGAGTGAGGGCGGCACCGGGCCGCCCTCCCACATCGTTCAATTAGCCAATACTCTTCCACTTGCCGCCAACTGGAATGGTTGGAGCTTGTGGATTGTTGGTGATCACAAGTTCCAATCCCTTTGCTGTCTTCTGCCATTGGCCGCCGACAAGTGGTGTCTTGCAGACGTTTTTGACTGGATTGTTCGGGCCGCCCTTCCAAGAAATTGGGCCGATGATGGTATCGAGCTGTGTATCAACTATGGCAGCCAAGATCGCTTCAGGATCATTCAAATCCTTGGCGCGCTTGATCACATCAAAGGCAATTTCAAACAGCGCATGCGCAAAGCCCAATGGTTGTGTCCAAGGGCGGCCTGTGCCCGCTGTATAAGCATCGCAAAGTTCTTTAGCTGATTGACCTGTGAGGCTCGATTTAAACGGATGGTTCGGCGACCACCAAATTTCGCTCGACAGCCCGTCGCCGCGATCACCCAGCGCTTCCACTGATGATGGGAACAATAGAGCTTTACCAACGGTCACAACTTTTGGCTTGAACCCTTGTTGGGCACATTGGCTCCAGAAGGTAGCAAAGTCAGGCGGGATCATCACGCCGGTTACGATTTCTACGCCAGCTTCTTTGAAAGCCGAGATTTGCGCTGAGAAATCGTTGGTCAATGGCTGGTAACGACCTGGGTCAACCAGCTTATAACCAGCAGCCGCAAGTGGGCCGGGGAAGCCGTGCTCTTTATCGCCCCAAGCGTTGCCGTCTGCATCATTGGCAAACACACCGCCAACAATTTTAGCTGCGCCTGAACCATCCCACATGTTGATGAAGTTGGCGATCACATCTTCCAATCCCCAGAAGCAATGATAGGTATATTTGAAACCCTTGGACGGATCGCCGCCGCGGCCAAAGAAGAATGTCTGCCAAGGCGCATCATCAGAGATGCAGGGGATGCCGTTCAATTCAGCTTGATCTGAAACCGGGTTCACAGTGTCTGGCGTGCCTTTGGTGAGCAGCATTTTCACTTTGTCTTTTTCGATCAACTCGGTTGCCACTTCAGCAGCACGGTTCGGGTTAGACTGTGAATCTTTCTGGATGATTTCAACTGGCACAGGCAGCTTGGCCATAACGTCCTTCAAGCCATCAACAACCCAGCTGGTGGCTTCGCCAAATCCTGCGATTGGTCCTGTGACTGGACCTACCTTACCGATTTTGAATACGTCTGCAGCATAAGCGCGACGTAACACGGCTGGTGCGGCCACGATGCCGGCACTGGCTCTGAGAATTGAGCGTCTGTTCAATCTGATAATTTTCGACATTTTAGTTCCTCCCTTTGTTTGTTTTTTTATAGTTTTTAATTACTTGCGATGATTCCAGCTGACTGGATGATCGTCAAGTCGTTTGTTCTTTTCTTGCCATTAATTCGCTCTCTCCAACTTTAAAAATGCAGAGACTCAACGCCTGGCTCACTTGGCGCGGCAATTGCCTTCCGCAGCGTTCGAAACCGCTTTGCTCCATAGAGAAGTGTGTCTTCACCCACCTTTGATAATGCCGCTAAGACTTCACCAATAAAAATCGTGTGCGTGTATTGATCAATCGTTTCAGCCACCCGGCAATCGAACACCGCTGCTGCTTCTTTCAAGACTGGTGAAGCTGTTTGCAGCGTATGCCACTCACCAACGCTGAACCGATCTTTGTCTTTGCCCAACATACCAGCAAAAGCCTTCGCCACAACGTCCTGCATCTCCGACAACACATTCACGCAGAACACGCCTGACGCGATAATTTTCTCGTGACTAACGCCGCTCTTTTTAACACAAACAAGTATGCGCGGTGGGCTGGCGCAGACCGAACTCATAGCCGTTGCGGTCAGTCCGTATCGCTGGCATTCATGGCTTGTCGTAATCACGCAGACTGAAGACACGTGCTGGCCCATCGCAGCCACAAAATCTGATGATGAAGCCACCAATGTCATCGGTTAGATCACAGGTGTGCCTGGATCTTGGCCCAACAAAACTTTGCCATAAATTTCCATGCCTGCATCATAAAGTAAAAAACCATGCATGGCATTGGCGATCAAGTTGCGCGCCGCCAACTGGATCGGGCTTTTAAGTGACAAGCCCGCAGCGCCACCAATCGTCATCAGACTCAGCACCGCATCACGGCACATGCGCGGCACAAAGGCGATATCGGCGCGGATACGGGCACGCACTGACATCGGCATTTTTTCTCCGCGTCTGGCATAGTCATCAATATCATCGGCAACTTTATAGAGCACGAGTTCCGCAGCATTAATTTTCGATGCGGCCTCGCCAAGCGCGACTTGCAGCGGCAGCCATTCATGCGAAACATGCGCTGTGTAAGCCACACGCTTTCCTGGAACAACTTTTAGGAATTCTTCAAGTGCACGCTTGGCGATGCCCGTGGCACCGCTTGCAATACATAAACCGAGCACTGGCCCTGCCTGTGATTTGAACAGGGCTGGCGCATCAGGATCAGTATAAGGTGTCGTGTGGTTTTCTAAAAGCGCCGACAGCGAAACGAAACGATGCGCTGGCACAGCAATATCTTTGCAACGCACCGAGCTTGATCCTGAACCCTGCATACCCGCAACATGCCAATCATCCAAAACCTCGAGCTGGCTTTTTTGCACCAGCAAATCGCCCTCATCCAGCTTATCGCCTTTTTCGTCGAAAATTTCGGAACCCAGCAAAAGCCATTGCGCATGAATATTGCCAGATGCGAATGGCCAAAAGCCGCTCAAGCTATACGAGCCATCAGCCTTGCGCGTTGCCTTGCCACGGGGGCCGATGACTGCGCTTACGGGATGGTCGCCATGATCACCGAAAACATCTTTGCCCGCCTGTTCAGGCAAATGACAGAACATCCAGCTATGGGCCTGCATCACGCCCAAAACCCAAGCAGTTGCCGCACATCCTTGGGCAACGGAAGACAGCACATCAACATGCGCGCGCATTGAAAGCTGCTGGCCACCGCATGATGCGGGTTGGATGGTTGTAAGCAGACCATTGTTCACAATCAGCGCCATGCTTTCATCAGGCACGCGGCGCAATTCTTCGGCTTCAAGTGCTCGCTTTTGTAATTCCGGAATAATGCTCTCAGCGATGCGCTTTGCATCCTTCTCAGTCATCCGTGGCGACACATGCATGTTCATGGAGATATCCTCATAATCGTCTTGACTTTAAAATGAATGTCATTCATTTTTGAACCATTGTCAATATTGATTGTTATTCTGCACTGCAGCAATTTTGCGTCGAGGATTGTTCGGGGAACTTATGACCATAGCAACTGCCATCAAAGCCCAAGGCCGTGTGGCGCAACGCCAAGAGCGCAACCGTGAAGCCTTGGTCTGGGCGGGCTATAAGGTCATGTCGAAGAAAGGCATCGACTCTGCCACCATGCAGGAAATTGCCGAACTCGCAGATGTTGGCGCGGGAACAATCTACAGTTATTTCAAATCGAAAGACGAATTGGCCATCGTTGTTTTAGAGCGGGCTATGCTCAATCTCGCGCGCCGTATCGAGGCCGTGACAGATAAGTTTGAAGACCCCGCTCAAGTCTATGCATTCGGCATTCGCACGGTCATTGAGGCTGCAACAACGGACTTGCGCTGGAAGCAATTGCTCTATCGTTCAGAGGTCATCGCCAATGCCATGTTCAACGCCATGGGACCATTTGCCATTCGTGATTTGGAAAAAGCAACACGCGCCGGCCGCTTTAAAGTGGCAGATGCGCGGATGACCTTTAATATGGCGGCCCATGCCATCGTCGGCATCAGTCTTGCGATCACCCAGAACATATTCAACGAGAAAGATAAGGATGAAGCAGTTGTTCGTCTTCTCTGCATGACAGGCATTGGCGAAACTGAAGCCATTGCTCTGGCCAATCGCCCGCGCCCGCCTCTCCCGCCAGAAAACGCGATGACTAGTCGCAGACTCAGGTAATGCGTCACTTCGGTGGATAAGGAATAATTACCAGCATTTTGCAAACATGATTGGAGCGGTTGATAATTTCACGCGTTTCGCTGGGCCAAATTGTGCAGGAATCCATTGGCTTCAAAATCGTTTCATTACCATTGATGATCACTGTCATCTCACCTTCAATCACCACATATACTTTTTCGAACAGTGTTGAATCCGGCCCAGCACCGCCACCTGGCAAAAATTGCGAATAGCCCACCCATTGATTTTTCGGACCCTGCTCCTCAAAACCCTGAAGTCTTAAGCCCACCACACCGCGATGGTTTGGTGCTTCATATTTGGTGGCTTCGCTAAATCTTTTGACATGCATTGGCAGACTCCCTGACGCTGATTGACTTCAAATTCATTCTCTCTCAAACTCACACAAAAAAGAAGAGACAGTTTGGGAGAGCTATCATGACAGCTATCGGTCACAAAGTTGATATCGTCAAACGCCCGGGCGAACTGGGCGCGCATTCGATGGATGCTTTCAACATGGTCGTGCCCGATCTTCAGGTGGCACAGGATTTTTATAACAACTTCGGGCTTGATGTGCGCGAAGAAGGGAACGCGCTGGGTGTCTATACATTTGGAAATTCACATCGCTGGATTTCGATTTCCGAAAGTACCGCCAAGAAACTGAACCATTTAACTTTCAGTGTTTTTGAAGAAGACTTTGAACCAATGAAACGCCGCGCTGAAGCCGAAGGTGTAAAGCTTCTCGATGCGCCGCGTGGTTTTGATTCAAATGGCATGTGGTTTTATGATCACAATGGTGTTTTGATCGAAGTTAAAGTTGCAGAAAAAACCTCGCCAAATGAAAAGTCGCCCTTCGATATGAAAAGCCCGCCTGCTGGTGTTGCTGGTGCTCCGCAACGTTCGAAAGCGAGCAAAGTGCGCCCGCACCGCATGGCGCATATTTTGGTTTTCACAACCGATGTGCCCCAAGCTCTTTCATTTTACAGTCGTGTTCTGGGTCTCAGGCTTTCTGATCGATCTGGCGACGGCATTTGCTTTATGCACGGCATTCACGGCTCTGACCACCATCTGATCGCTTTTGCAAAGTCTAACGCCCCTGGCCTTCATCATTGCAGTTGGGATGTGGGTTCAGTCAACGAGATTGGCAAAGGTGCCATGCAGATGGCCGAGAAAGGTTTTCAAAAGGGCTGGGGCGTTGGCCGCCATGTTCTGGGTTCCAACTACTTCCATTATGTGCGCGATCCGTGGGGCAGCTATTCAGAATATTCCGCCGACATTGATTATATCCCGGTAACGTGCGATTGGGATGCCGGCGACTATCCACCAGAAGATTCGATTTATCTTTGGGGGCCTGAAATTCCAAAAGACTTCATCACAAACCACGAAGCTGCGACTTGAAATTAAATTGAACACATCCTCTAATATTCGCGGCATAGGTTTTATGTTGGCAGGTGCAGGCACGTTTGTGCTCAACGACAGCTTCATGAAAATAGTGCTGGCCGATTTGCCGCCTTATGAAGTTCTGGTGATGCGCGGCACATCAGGTGTCATCTGTGCTTTGGTGCTGCTTGGCATTATGGGCGATCTTGGAAAATTGGCCCAAGGTATTCACCGTTTTGTTTTCTTGCGCGGAATTTTGGAAGTGGGGGCAATCCTCACCTATATCTTAGCGCTCGCCCATGCGCCTATTGGCGATGTGACAGCTATATTCCAGATCACACCTTTGCTGGTTATTATGGGAATGATTTTTATTCACCGTGAATCAGCGGTACCGGCACGCATTGCTTTGGTGGCCCTGGGGTTTGGAGGCGCTCTCCTTGTGGCTCAACCTGGTTTTGGAACTGCGTCGCCGTTCCTCATGTTTGCATTCGTCACCGCGATGTTTGCGGCTTTGCGCGATTTGGCGGGTCGTCGCGTCTCATCTGAAATTCCAGCACTCGTTGCCACGTTAATCACCATCATCATGGTGATGAGCGGTGCCGCAATCGTCGGACTGACTGCAGAAACTTGGATCACGCCAAAGCCCTATCATATCGTTCTCATGGCAGGAGCAGGATTTTTCATGATGCTCGGCCACATGTTCACATTTCTGGCTTATCGGAATGCATCAGCCCAAGCTGTTGCACCCTTCTATTACGCTTTCATGATTTGGGCCGTGATCATGGGCTACGCAATTTTCCGCGATATACCAAACACCTATGCCATTGCCGGAATGCTTCTTATTCTGGCCAGTGGTTTGGGGATTGTTTATCTCGAACGCAAAGGCTCACGCACTTCCAATTAGGATACCAGTTAAGAATACCAGCAGGCCACCCACTGCAATTTGCAGCGCAGCTTTCACAATTGGTGTATCCATATATTTATTGCGGATCCAGGTGATGGCAGCAAGCTCAATCAACACGACAATAACAGCCAATACAAGCGCTGTATGAAATTGTGGAATAAGAAACGGCAGAGTGTGGCCAATCCCACCAATGGCCGTCATCAAGCCGGAAGCAAGGCCCCTGATCAATGGCCTTCCTCGACCTGAAAGTTTGCCATCATCAGACAGGCCTTCGGCCAGTCCCATCGAAATACCAGCACCAACTGAAGCCGCAACGCCCACAAGAAATGTTTGCCACGTACTGCCCGTAGCGAAGGCCGCCGCAAAAATTGGCGCAAGAGTTGATACCGAGCCATCCATCAATCCCACGAGGCCTGGCTGAACAACTTCAAGTACAAATAGACGGCGCTCAGTTTCACCTTCGTCTATTTTGACATCAGTGGTCACGTGCTCAAGGCCGAGTTTGGCGGCGAGTGATTCATGGCCCTTTTCAGCAGCAGCTAAATTAGACAAGAGTTTCTTCACCTGCGGGTCTGTCGAACTAGCGGCCGCTTGCGTATAGAACCGATAATTCTCAAGCTCGATCAATTCGGCGCGCTTGCGCATGGCGTCGATGCCTTGGGCATTTAACGTCCAAGCCGGCGCGTGTTTTACAAACCCGTTCACATCCGCTCGTCGAATAAGCGGAATGAAATCGCCAAATTTTTTCTGATACAAATCCGTCAACCAGCGGCGGTGTTGATGTTCCTCTTCCGCCATTTCCACGAACACTTTTGCTGATGCCGGATAATCAGCCATCAGCGCATGGGCAAAGCCCGCATAGGCCCGCGCATCATCATCTTCAGAAGAAATGGCAAGGGCAATAATTTCTTGTTCGGTGAGATCGGAGAAAGTTTTCATGGCTCTTAACTAGAATGTTTCCACGCCAAAGAAAACTCAAATTTCTTTGCAAACTTTTAGAGCTTATCGTGGCGGTCTACAAGAAAACGAACATCAGCTTTAGATTGCGCCAAACCAATCGCATTTAAATATGCAGCTTTGGCTTCTTCTTTAAAACCCCTGCGCCCTAATAATTCAGCACATGCGGCATGATAAGGTTGGTAACGCGCTAAATCTGTCTGCAAAACACCCAGCAATGCCAAGCCGCGGTCAAGGTCTCCTGCCTCAGCTATTGCTACTGCATGGTTCAGTCGCACCACCGCGCTGGGCTCATAGTGCAACAGACTAGCATAGAGTGCTGCTATCTGTTTCCAGTCAGAACCCTCACCAATATTATGACACGCGGCAATCGCTGCTTTTATCTGATATGGGCCAGGCTGATGTCTGGTCATCGCCTTGTCAATCAGTGTAATGCCTTGGTCAATTTCAATTTTGTTCCAGAGTCTACGCTCTTGTTTACTCAATGCAACAGCCACACCATTGGCGTCTACGCGTGCCCCACGCCGCCCGTTGGTGATCAACATAAGCGCCACGCATCCTTCAATTTCGGCTTCGTCTGGGCGCAGGCGGTCTAACATTTGGCATAGATAAAGCGCCTCATTCACAAGCTCTGCCCCCTCTGTTGGCCCTGTCGAATAGCCTGCATTGAAGATGAGATAGATGACAGCCAAAACCGCCTGTAGCCGCTGCGGCCACTCTTCAATCTCCGGCACTCTATAGGGAATGCGTGCGGCGGCAATTTTGGCTTTGGCGCGGGAAAGCCTTTGCCCCATTGTCGGCTCAGAATCGAGAAATGCGCGGGCAATTTCTGCTGTTGAAAGTCCGCCGATTGTTCGCAATGTCAGCGCCACTTGAGTTTTTTGATCAAGTGCTGGGTGGCAACAGGTGAAGATCAGACTCAAGCGTTCATCGCCAATGTCTTCGCTTTCAAATGCTTCTTCGGCTGAAAGAAGAGCGATTTCACTTTTGACCCGCTGCTCGGTTTTGCGTTGCCTCACCTTGTCAATGGCTTTGCGATAAGCCACTTGCATGATCCAATTCATTGGCAAGTTTGGAATACTGCCTTCTTGCCAGTGCTGGGTGGCGGCAATCATCGCTTCCTGCAAAGCATCTTCCGCCAATTGAAAATCGCCAACACGCGCAATCAATGCGAAAATAATTCGTCCCCGGTCTTCTCTGGCCAAACGGCTGAGCAGAAGACTTGCCGATTGGGATTGAGAGGCCGGGGACGACATTTATCTAGCCTGCTGGATTGTAGTCCAATAATGGACGGATCTCGATTGTGCCATGTTTTGCAGACGGCACCATTGCCGCATATTTGAGAGCGGCATCAAGATCAACAACTTCGATGATGTAATAGCCACCCAAATGCTCTTTGGTTTCGGCAAAGGGGCCGTCCATAACATCAATCTTCCCATCACGAACTTTAAGCGACGTGGCGGTGTTGATACCTTTCAACCCCTCGCCGCCGCGTATCACACCATCGGCTTTCAATTTTTCATTCAAAGCAAAATATCCGCCCATCATGGTCTGAAATTCCGGTGTTCCGTAAGCTGGTTCTATGGCTGGATCATTGTAAATCAGAAGCATGTATTTCATTTGAGTTATCCTTGTTAAATTGAAACTATCGGTTTTGAGTGTCAGAAACCAGCGACAATGCGGATGAGGGCTGCGCCCAATATAGCAACCGCCAACAAGTTGCTGCCATTGCCCAAATAACGCAGCGGATTATCGGGGATTTCGGCTTTGAGCCCGAATGGATGAACCACGCGACCCAGCAAGAGCAGCGCACCTGCCGCATAAAGCCAAGAATGTGCCGTTCCCTGTAATTCGGCTAACACCATCAAAATGAGCGTAAATGGAACCCATTCAATAAAGTTGCCATGATGGCGAATGCAGAGCAGAAGTTCCTTTGAACCACCGTCGCCAATTGAAACCTTGTGCGCAGCGCGAGATTTGGCCACCCGAACCCAGAGGATGAACCAGATCAAGATGAGCGGCAAAGCGTAAAGTGTTGTGATGTAAAGTGACATGTCGGATTTCTCCTTTTCTGTTCCGATGTCCCAAGGACGAACGGCAGTTCAGAATTTCGACAGTCAGCCAAAATATATTTTAAAAAATCAATTCTCGTCCATCTTCAGCGCCGCAATAAACGCCTCTTGTGGAATTTCTACCTTGCCGAATTGGCGCATTTTCTTTTTGCCTTCCTTCTGCTTATCGAGAAGTTTGCGCTTACGGGAAATGTCGCCGCCGTAACATTTGGCGGTCACGTCTTTGCGCATTGCAGACAGGGTTTCACGCGCCACGATCTTGCCGCCGATGGTGGCTTGGATCGGGATTTGGAACATGTGGCGCGGAATTAAATCTTTCAATTTTTCACACATCACACGGCCGCGCTGTTCGGCTCGGCCTTTGTGCACAATCATCGCAAGCGCATCCACAGGCTCAGCATTCACCAAAATGCCCATGCGCACCAGATCGCCCTTTTCATAGCCGATCATTTTATAATCGAATGACGCATAGCCACGGCTGACAGATTTCAAACGGTCATAGAAATCAAACACCACTTCATTCAGCGGCAGGTCATAAATCAACATGGCGCGGTTGCCCGCATAGGTCAGTTGCTTTTGGCGGCCACGGCGGTCTTCGCACAGTTTCAAAATTGAACCGAGATATTCGTCTGGCACCAGAATGGTTGCTTCAATCCAAGGTTCTTCGATTGATTCAATCAACATCACATCGGGCAAATCCACCGGATTGTGCAATTGGATTTTCGCGCCGTCGCGCATGTTGATGTTGTAAATAACCGATGGCGCTGTGGTGATAATATCGACATTGAATTCGCGTTCAATCCGCTCACGCGTAATTTCCAAATGCAGCAGGCCTAAAAATCCGCAACGGAAACCAAAACCCAAAGCAGCGGATGTTTCCATCTCGAATGAGAACGACGCATCATTCAAACGCAGCTTGCCCATGGCATCGCGCAAGTCTTCAAACTTCGCGGCATCGACAGGGAAGAAGCCCGCAAACACAACTGATTGCGCTTCTTTAAAATCTGGCAGCGCAGCGGCGCAGGGATTGCGTTCGTCAGTGACGGTATCACCCACGCGCGTATCAGCCACTTCTTTAATGGCTGCTGTGAAAAAACCAATCTCGCCCGGCCCTAAGCTGGCCACCACTTCTTTCTTGGGGCGCGACACGCCAACCCGGTCGATCAAATAGGAACCACCAGTTCCCATCATCTTAACGCGCATGCCTTTGCGCAGTTCGCCATCAACAATGCGCAGCAAAACCACCACGCCTAAATAAGTATCGTACCACGAGTCAACCAACAGCGCTTTCAATGGCTTGTCGCGGTCACCCTTTGGTGCAGGCAGGCGCGTGACAATGGCTTCGAGAACATCGGGAACACCGAGCCCAGTCTTGGCCGAAATCATCACAGCTTGCGAAGCATCAATGCCAATCACATCTTCGATCTGCTGTTGAATGCGCTCCGGCTCTGCCGCAGGCAAATCCACTTTGTTCAGAACTGGAATAATTTCGTGATTGTTGTTGATGGCCTGATACACATTGGCCAGCGTCTGGGCTTCAACACCTTGAGACGCATCTACAACCAACAGCGAGCCTTCGCAGGCCGCCAGCGAGCGCGACACTTCATAGGCAAAATCCACATGTCCCGGTGTGTCGATCAAATTTAACACATAAGCCTTGCCGTCCTTGGCTTTATAATCAAGGCGCACGGTATTCGCCTTGATCGTAATCCCGCGCTCACGCTCCAAATCCATGGAGTCCAAGATCTGGTCAACCATCTCGCGGTCACTGACAGCACCACAAAGCTGGATCAAGCGATCAGCCAGTGTGGATTTGCCATGATCAATATGGGCGATAATCGAAAAATTGCGTATTTGGGAAGGTTCAGTGGTCATTTGGCGCGGTGTTTGGCATTGCAAATCATACAGGTCAAGCAAATCTCACCCTTCCCCCATCGGGGGAAGGTGGCGCACTTGCGCCGGATGAGGGCGCCCTCTTGGGCGAGACACGAGTCGAATTGTTTGGATTTGAAAAACGTAATTCTGTTAGAGGATAGCCTGCAGTGCCCTCGCTCCGCTGCGGCCCTCATCCGCCCATCGGGCACCTTCCCCCAACGGGGGAAGGGTTAAATGCTAAGCTTTTTCAAATGCGCCAATTGTCCCACTGTCGAACTATCAAGCCCTTCAGTTGAGGCTTTCCCCTCGACAACCGGCTGCAAGCCCGTGGCCAGTTCCTTGCCCAGTTCCACGCCCCATTGGTCAAAGCTGTTGATGCCCCAGATCACGCCTTCCACGAATACGCGGTGTTCATAGAGGGAAATGAGGCGGCCCAGGGTATAAGGATCGAGCTTCTTGTAAGCCAGCGTGAGCGAGGGGCGGTTGCCGGTGAAGACTTTATGCGGAGCCAGCGTTTTGGCTTCGGCTTTGGATTTTCCGGCGGCGATGAGTTGCGCCTGCGCCTCGCGCAGGTTACGGCCTTTCATCAAAGCCTGCGACTGCGCTATGCAATTTGACACCAGCAGCGTGTGATGAATCTCCATGCCCTTTTCATGGGGTTCAGCTGCAATCAAAAACTCCACCGGAATGACGTCGGTGCCTTGGTGCAGCAGTTGGAAGAAAGCATGCTGCCCATTGGTGCCGGGGTCCCCCCAGACGATGGGACCCGATGAAGCTTTCAGCGGCTTTCCATCTTTGCCCACGTGCTTGCCGTTTGATTCCATATCGAGTTGTTGCAAGTAAGCTGGAAAGCGCGAGAGGCGCTGGTCATAGGGAATGATGGCGCGGGATGCATAGCCGCATATGTTTCTGTGCCACACGCCCAGCACACCCATCAATATCGGCAGATTTTCACTTGGTTTAGCCGTGGCAAAATGCGTGTCCATGGCGTGGCCACCGGCCAGGAAGCGCGTGAAATGATGAGGGCCGATGGCCAGCATCACGGGCAGGCCGATGGCTGACCAAATTGAATAGCGCCCGCCCACCCAATCCCAAAAACCAAAAATGCGATTTTCGGCAATGCCAAAGGCTTTCACTTTATCAATGGCAGTTGAGACCGCTGCAAAGTGATTACCCACCGCCGCTTCGCCCAATTTCTCGACAACCCATGCCCGCGCCGAACGTGCATTAGTCATGGTTTCAATCGTGGTGAAAGTTTTGGAAGCGATAATGAAAAGCGTCGTCGCGGGATTTAAAGTTTTCAATGTATCAGCAATGTGCGCGCCATCAACATTTGAAACATAATGGCAGCGCGGGCCATCATGATAGGGGGCCAGGGCCAGTGTGACCATGGCGGGGCCGAGATCAGAACCGCCAATGCCGATATTTACGACATCCGTAATATCGCTCTTGCGAATATCAGTGGCAAAACGTGCCATGGCGTTCAACACATCATGAATATCGTGCACGATGTTATGGCCATCCACAAAAACCATTTCCGTGTGCGGGCGGCGGAGCGCCGTGTGCAACACCGCGCGGTGTTCCGTGGTGTTGATAATGTCCCCGCGCATCATTGCATCGCGTGCGGCTTCGACCTTGGCCGATTTACTCAGGACACTGAGTAATTGCATGGTCTTTGCCGTCACTGCGCATTTCGAATAATCCAGCAACATATCTTCATGCGTTGCCGAGAAACTCTCGAAGCGTTTTGCATCCTTGGCAAAAACCTTGCGCATGTCCAAGGCTGTGGACTTGCGGTGGGCTTTCAGATTTTTTAGGGCGAGGGATGTTGTCATTTAAAACTCCTAAACGTCCTCTCCCGTTTTTTTAACGGGAGAAGAAAGGGGCCCGTTGTTCTTACAACGGGATAAGTGAGGGACCGCAAATTCATTTCTTCAACGCCTCAGAAACCACAACCAAAATCTGATCCATGCCATAAAGTACTTCAATATTTTGAAACCTGATCACAGCATAGCCCTGTTCATTCAAAAATGCAGTGCGAATTTTATCATAGGTCAATTCGTCCCGTGTGGAATGGGTTTCGCCATCAACTTCAATCACAAGCATTCTTTCTCGGCAAACAAAGTCGGCTATGAACGGGCCAACGGGAAACTGGCGCACGAATTTTTGGTTTTCGAGTTGACGATTGCGGAGTTGGTTCTACAGTTTGTTCTCTGCCACAGTTGAACTGCGGCGCATGCCTCTGGCATAAAATGTATTAGAGCCTTCGCGCACGATCCCTCACCTATCCCAAATTACTTTGCAATTTGGGCCCCTTTCCTCTCCCGTCGAAGAAACGGGTGAGGACTACTTCTACGCCCGCAACGTCGCTCCAACAGCTTTTGCCGCGGTCGCAACAATCTTTGCCGATAATGCCTCGATCTCAGCATCGGTGAAAGTCTTATCCTTGGGCTGCAAAGTCACCTCAACTGCCAGCGATGTCTTGCCGCCTTCCAGCTTATAAAGATCAAACACATTCACATCGGCAATCAGAACTTTGTCAACGCCCTTCACGGCTTTGACCAGTTCTGCAGCTTGCACTTTATCATCAACGACAAAGGCAAAGTCGCGCGACAGCGGCATGAGATCGGAGATGCTCAGTGCCGCACGAGCGTTGGATTTTGCTCTGGAGGCTGGCAGCGCGTTCAAGATAATTTCAAACGCAACCAGCGGCCCTTTCACATCCATAACTTGCAAAACACGCGGATGGATTTCGCCAAAATACGCCAACTTGTTTTGTGGCCCCATTTGGATTGTGCCAGACCGACCGGGGTGGAACCAAGCAGGTGCTCCGGAGACGACTTGCAATGTGGATGCTGCCAATCCACAGGCTTCAATCACCGCCAGCACATCAGCCTTCACATCGAAGACATCAACGTCGCGCTTGTCCCCGTGAACGTTGAGCGAAACCGCCGCACCACGGCGAACGCCCGCTGCGCGCAAAGTTTCATTCTCCATCTTGTCACCCGCATAAGCATGGCCCGTTTCAGCCAGCATCAAATCTGCAAAGCCACGTGCCACGTTGCGGCCCGCAGCAGCAATCAGATTGGGCAGCAATGATGGCCTCATGTCGGTGAGTTCAGATGAAATCGCATTGCTGAGTTTGAGTTCAGGCAGACCCCCGCCAAATAGTTTTGCATGAGCTTCTGGAATGAAGGCCCATGTCACAGCTTCGTTGAAACCACGTGTTGCCAATGTTCGCCGAGCGGCCAGCATGCGCTTCTGCAATGGGTTCAGCACAGGCCGTGCAATATCATGCGGACGTGTCATCGGTGCGTTTGGAATATTCTCGAGGCCATAGATGCGGCAGATTTCTTCGACCAGATCCGCCTCGCCCTTTACATCAGGACGCCAGCTTGGAACTTGCGAAACCCCATCTTCGGAAACCACAAATCCTAAATCGGCCAAAATGCGCAATTGCTCCGTCCACGGAACATCGACACCACCTAAAGATTTAACGCGGTTCTTTCGCAATGTGAAAGACCGCGCCGCATTCGGTACTTGACCAGCGATCACCAGCTCCGATGCTTCACCGCCACATAGTTCCAAAATCAAACGTGTGGCAATCTCAGCCCCCGTCTGCGTAAAGGCCGGATCAACGCCGCGCTCAAAGCGGTACCGCGCATCTGATATGATGCCGAGCTTGCGGCCCGTGGCGGCCGTGGCCTGCGGATCAAAATAGGCGGCTTCGAGGAACACATTGGTTGTGCCGTCCGAACAGCCCGATGCCTCGCCACCCATAATGCCTGCAATGCCTTCAGCGGCTTTTTCATCGGCAATCACCGTCATTTGATCCGCAAGCATATAAGTCTTGCTATCCAGCGCCACTAAAGACTCGCCATCTTTGGCAAGGCGCGCGGAAATATTTCCGTGCACTTTATCAGCATCAAACACATGCAGCGGGCGGCCATAGGTGAAGGTGATATAGTTGGTGATATCAACCAAAGTTGAAATGGGGCGCAGGCCGATGGATTTCAACCGCGCCTGCAACCAAGCAGGCGATGGACCGTTTTTCACGCCTTTGAAATAACGCCCAACAAATAATGCGCAAGAATTCTGGCCTTCAATTGAGACATTGATCGGCGATTTGAATGTGCCTTTCACAGGCAAATCATTAAGCGGTTTTAACGTGCCTAAACCCTTGGCCGCCAAATCACGCGCCAGGCCATGGATGCCCAAGGCATCAGGTCTGTTGGCCGTCACCTTGATATAGATCATCGGGTCATCAAGGCCGAGCGCCACAACGGCAGGCGTGCCCACCGGCCAATCACCTAACACATCAATAATGCCGTCATGCTCTTCGGATAACAGCAGCTCGCGCTCAGAACACATCATGCCTTGGCTCTCTTGGCCGCGGATCGAACCTTTCTCGAGCACAGCTTTGGTTACCGGAATCACCGCACCCGGAAGCGCAATAATCGCCTTCATGCCAGCCCGCGCATTGGGCGCACCGCAAACAACTTGGATCACACCCGTCTCGGTTTCCACCTTGCACAAGCGAAGCTTATCCGCATTGGGATGCTTCTCAGCCTCGAGCACATAAGCCACTTTGAAAGCGGCGAGTTCGAGCGAGCGGTCAGAGACTTCCTCAACTTCAAGGCCAACGCCAATCAAACCTTCGCAGATTTGATCAAGTGTGGCTGTCGTATCGAGATGTTCTTTAAGCCAAGAGAGTGTGAATTTCATTTTGAATACCGATCTAAATAAATAATCTAACAATCAAATTCAGGAAGAAAACTAAACCACCAAAAAAGAGCGCTAACATTAGGGCGTTGAACAGGTTTCCAAAATTTCGATTGACGATAAAATTGACGCGTTTGCCAATTGCTTCACTGTTTTTTACAGAAATAACTTCCGCAGTCATCAGATTGATATAGATCGAATCAATGATTACCAACTCTTTCGGGGCGATCTGAGGAATAGTGATCATGAATTGACCTTCAGGAGTCGGCTTCTTTGTGTAATCTCTTGCCTGCCAGATAGAGATTTCAGTTGGCGCGTGATGATAAACAAACTCGACATTCAAAGCAGGTTTTCTACCCATGTTCTGAAGATAATGTTTCTCGCAATACACTCCATGCTGACTGGAGTCGTTTTTCAGCAAATGATAGCTATTGTTTGCCTGTCCCCATATCAGTTTAACTTTTGGTCTCAGTAAAGCTGATATGAGCGCACCCACGAGTGCTATTAAACTTGAAACAATTATCGCGTGATATTCCGCGAGATTCATCCAAAGTTGTTGAATCACGAAACCCCTCCCACCATTATCAGTATCTGAACGCAATTGATGTCAGGCAGTGCGGACATTTAGGAGAGCCCCCCTGCCAAGGTCGGTACCTGCAAACTGCGGAATCCATAATGCCTGAGCCACCGCAAATCGCTTTCAAAAAACGCCCGCAAATCGGGGATGCCGTATTTCAGCATGGCGATACGGTCTATTCCCATACCGAAGGCGAAGCCTTGATAGCGATCGGGATCAAGCCCGCCAGCCCTAATCACATTGGGATGCACCATGCCTGAGCCCAAAATCTCCAGCCACTTGTCGCCGGTGCCAATCTTAAGTTGGCCTCCTTCGCGTGAATAATTGATATCGACCTCCATCGAAGGCTCGGTGAACGGGAAATGCGAGGCGCGGAAGCGCATCTTCACATCATCAACCTCAAAGAAGGCTTTGCAGAATTCTTGCAAAATCCATTTGAGGTTGCCCATATGCGTCGTCTCGTCAATTACCAGCGCTTCGACTTGATTGAACATCGGCGTGTGCGTCATATCTGAATCGCTGCGAAACGTGCGGCCCGGAGCGATGATGCGAATTGGCGGCTTCTGCGACAGCATCGTGCGAATTTGCACCGGGCTTGTATGCGTGCGCAAAACCATGCGGCTGCCATCAGGCTTTTCGTTGAAATAGAAAGTATCGTGTTCCTGGCGCGCTGGATGATCAGCAGGCATGTTCAGCGCATCGAAATTATGAAAGTCATCTTCAATGTGCGGGCCTTCAGCCACGCTGAATCCCAGATCACCAAAAATCTGCACCACCTCTTCCCACACTTGGGATACGGGGTGAATGGTGCCAGCGCTTTGTGGGCGCACGGGAAGTGTCACGTCAATCTTTTCGGAAACCAAACGCGCTTCCAAAGCTGCCTCAGCAAACACAGCCTTCTTGGCCGATAAAGCGTCCGTCACTTTAGCTTTCAAAACATTCAGCGCCGCACCCGTAGCTTTGCGCTCATCGGGTGCCATTTTGCCAAGCGCACCCATGCGCTCTGAGATCACGCCTTTCTTGCCTAAAGCCGAAACTCGAATGGCCTCAATGCCTGCTTCATCGGAAGCGGCAGAAACTTGCGCTAAGAGTTGTTGTTCGAGTGCATCAAGCGACATCAAATACCTCAAAATGAAAAGGCCGGGCTGCCCAGCGCATACACGCTCAAACAATCCCGGCCAAGAGTCCGTATACCTGTATAAACTTAAGCAGCCTTTTGGGCAGCCTTGGCTTTTTCCACGAGAACCGCAAATGCGGCTGCATCATGCACAGCAAGATCGCTCAGAACCTTGCGGTCC
>JAYWEV010000141.1:0-12660 GCA_043779145.1 Aestuariivirga sp.
CCTGATTTTTGAATTCCCCCACGCCATGTTAGCTGGCCTCACCGAGCAAGCGCTTGAAGGCCTCGCAGAACTCGCACGTCAAGGCGCAAGGTTTGGCCTCTCAAATGTTTCAATCGCGGGCCTTGATTTGAACGCCATGAACACGCTGAATGTGCGCTTCGTCAGCCTTGACTCATCAGCCATAGATGCCGTCCACGGTCCATCATTGGCCATGGCCAGCTTTACCCAAACGGCACGGGCATCACGCGTGCAAATGATAGTCTCTGGCGTTGCTGACCAACGCATCATCGGCAAACTGCCACAAATTACGCGCCTTGTTTCTGGCCCATGCTTTGCTCCTCCGCGGCGCGTGAAAAAAGAAGTGACAGATAACGCCGCTGTTGATTTTCACGCGGCTGCTTGATGATGAAAGCTCTTTCAAAAACCTATCCAATTTGGCTTAGCGACATTTGGGGCGTGGTGCATAATGGCGTTATGCCTTTCACAACGGCAGTCACCGCACTGAAAAACCACCGTGCCAATGGTGGAACCGTTATTCTCATCACCAATGCGCCCAACACAGCACCCAGCGTTGCTAATCATTTAGAAGAAATAGGTGTCGACAAGAGTGTTTATGATAATCTCGTGACCTCAGGCGATGTAACGCGCAACCTTATCATTAAACACGGCGGTGAAAAAACTTACTTCATTGGCACGTCGCGCGATCTTTCCATTTTCAAGGGCCTCGATATTGCACGTGTTCCAATCGATCAAGCACAATCCGTGGTCATCACCGGTCTCTTCAATGAACTCAAAGAAACTCCTGCTGACTACGCAAACTCGCTCGCCGAAATAAAACAACGCAACCTCACCATGATCTGCGCCAACCCAGATAAGGTCGTGCAAAAAGGCAATTTTTTAATTCCGTGCGCGGGCGCATTGGCCGAGGCTTACGCAGAAATTGGTGGCAAGGTTTTAATGGCAGGAAAACCCTTTACGCCGATTTATGATTTAGCGATTTCAAAAGCCCAAGAAAAACTGGGCCATGTAATCGACAAGAGTCAAATCCTTTGCATCGGCGATGGCCCGCACACAGACATAAAGGGTGCAGCCGATTTGGGTGTGCCTTGCGTATTTATCACAGATGGCATCAACGTGAGTGACGACATTGTGGCCGAAACCCAAAAGGCAGTGCCCCACGCCAACATCATCGCTCATATGCCTGAGCTAGACTGGCACTAAACTTTTGTCTAAGGCCCGCCTATGAAGGTGTTTCTGCAGTCTGATGAAGTTTCAAAAGCTATGCGCGGCGGCGTTGTGGCCATAGGCAATTTTGATGGGCTTCACCGAGGCCACCAAGAACTTCTGAGCATCGCCCGAAAACAAGCCGAAGCGTCAGGTAAACCCTGGGGCATCCTAACTTTCGAACCACATCCCAGATCCTTCTTCCGTCCAGCCGAACCCGTATTCCGTCTAACGCCTCACCCCCTCAAAATGCGCTTGGCTTCAGCCTTGGGCGCGGAATTCGCAGTCAACATTGATTTCAACGAAGCACTCGCGGGCCTTGATGCCGATGAATTCATTTTGGAGCATTTGGTCAAACGCCTTGGCGTTTCACATGTGGTTACGGGCTATGATTTTCACTTCGGCAAAGGCCGCAAAGGTAGGCCAGAAAATTTGCGCGACATCGGCGCAAAGCACGGGTTCGAAGTTACCGTCGTTGATCAAGTCACCGACGATGGCGATGGCCGCGCGCCATTTTCCTCAAGTTCAATCCGCACCAGCCTGCGTCGAGGCCATGTGCGCGCTGCGGCGGGCGAACTGGGTTATCAATGGATGGTCATGGGTGAAGTCGTGCCCGGCGACCAGCGCGGCCGCACCATCGGCTTTCCAACTGCAAACATCATCCTTGATCCGGGTGCCGAACCCTTCCGCGGTATCTATGCCGTAACCGCACGCGACTCCGCGTCCCCTTCAACGACACCCTGCTGGCAAGGTGCCGCCTACTTTGGTGACCGCCCAACCTTCGACACCAAACGCACCTTCTTGGAAGTCTACCTGCTCGACCAAAACATCGACCTCTACGGAAAAATCCTGATGGTCAATTTCGTTGACCTGATCAGGCCCGACAAAACATTCAAAGGCGTTGACGATCTCGTAACGCAAATGCACGCTGATTGTGCAGAGGTACGCAAAGTTTTAGCGGCCGACGTGCTAGAAAATTTTCCGCTGCGTAATCTGCAGGCTGCGGGAAAGATCTAGTTTTTATGATCCTGCGCAGGATCAAGCAGCCGGTGCATATGCACGATGAAATACCGCATCTGCGCATTATCAATCGTCTCGCGCGCTTTGCCCTGCCAAGCTTGATGGGCCGCTGCATAGTTGGGATAAAACCCAACCACATCCAGCTTCGCCAAATCCTTGAATGTCACATGAGTCACATCTTGCAACTCGCCACCAAAAACCAGATGCAGCAGTTGTTCTTTTGGTTCCGTCATATCCCCTCCAATTGTGCAAGCACTGCGTCGTGTCTCATTTTGCCAGCAGCGAGCAAGCCGTTCTGCTTTGGCACAACTTGATTATAAATCATCTGAGCGCCACTGGCTTGGCTTATCACGCCACCAGCTTCTTGCACCAGCAAATGCCCCGCCGCCAAATCCCAATCATTGCGCAACCCTAATGACAAAGCGATGTCGGCCTTGCCACAAGCCACATGCGCCAAGCGCAAAAGCAACGGAATATTAGGCGCAGCGGCGGCCTCAACGCCAGGCAATGCTTTGAGAGCACGCCCTGTTCCCAGCAAAGTTGCGCCAGCAAAACCAGCCCCATCATTCGGCTTCATCAAAATCTTATTACAGAAAGCGCCATGCCCCAAAGCTGCTGCATAAAACAGATTGGCCACCGGCTGATAAAGCGCTGCCAAAACAGGGTTGCCATCTTCTACGAGTGCAGCACCAACGCACCAACCATCCGTGCCATTCACAAAACTATTCGTGCCATCAATCGGATCAACAATCCAAAGCCGTTTGCGTGAAAGGCGATCAGGCGTATCAACCGACTCTTCGGATAACCAACCATAGTCTGGCCTAGTGTCATGCAAGCGCGATTTCAAAAACACATCAATCTGCAAATCAGCTTCTGTCACCGTCGATCCATCAGGCTTTGCCCAATTGCGCACATTCTGGCGCGAAAGTTCCAAACCCATCGCACCCGCATCTTGAACAGCGGCAAACAACAATTCAGCATCAGCCTGAAAATGTGCAGAGACCTTAACGCCCAGCAATGGTCATGCCCTCAATTAAGCAAGAAGGCGCATTGGTGGCCCCTTTGAACAATAAATCATTGGCGGGAACCAAACTCATAAACATATCTTTCAAGTTTCCGGCCACGGTGATTTCACTCACGGGATATGCGATCTCACCATTCTCAAACCAGAAGCCCGAAGCTCCACGGCTATAGTCACCAGTCGATGAGTTGATGCTTGCGCCGATAAATTCCGTGATCAATAATCCGCTGCCCAATGCTTTCATCATTTCGGAAGGCGATTGCTCACCCGGTTCTAAATGCACATTCGTGGTTGAAGGGCTAGGCTGCGAAGCCATGCCGCGCGACGCTTGGCCAGTGGGCTGCATGCCCAATTGCCGTGATGAACGCAAATCCAAAACCCACCCTGTCAGCACGCCTTTTTCAATCAGTGCGCGGCGTTGCACCGCAAGGCCCTCGCCATCAAACGAGCGTGAAGCAGGCCCACGCAACCGCAGGGGGTCATCAATGATATGGATGTTCGATTTGAAAATAGGCTTGTGCAGATGTTCTTTTAAAAAGCTAACACCACGCGCAATCGAAGCGCCGTTAATGGCCCCCGCCAAATGTCCCAACAAACTTGAGGAAACCCGTCGATCAAAAATCACAGCAGCAGAACGCGAGGTGAGTTTCTGCGGATTGATCTTGGCAATCACGCGCTCGCCAGCTGTGCGGCCAATTTTTTCGGGGCTTTCCAAATCGGAAAAATGATTGGACGAAGTGCCATCATAATCTCGCACCATATCTGTACCTTCACCACAAATTACTGAGGCGCTGAGGCCGTACCCTGTGCGCCGATAACTACGTGAAAAACCATTGGAAGAGGCGAGCGCCACAAAATAATTCGAAGCCGATGCACCAGCACCAATACTCTTTGAAACCCCCTTAACATCGAGCGCATATTTCTCGGCATCAATCGCCATTGCTTTCAGCTGATCAACTGATGGTTCTGTTTGCGAAACCATATCCAAATCAATATCACCCTTGGATAATTGCGAAGGATCAGCCAAACCACAAAATTCATCAGGCGGTGCGGCCTTGGCCATGGCCAGCGCACGTTCTGCTAATTTCTGCAAAGACTCTGAGGTCAACACACTGCCAGAAATAATCGCAGATGATTTGCCAGCAAAAACCCGAAGGCCCACCCCTATGGCCTCTGATCGCTCAAGATTTTCCACCGCACCTTCACGAATAGAAACCGAAACATCGCTCTGCTCAACGGCCGTTGCATCGGCGTCTGTCGCCCCCAGTTTGCGCACGCGCGAAACCAGATCCGCAGCGATATTCAATAATTTCTCAGTCATAAAACGAAGCTTCCAATCAAAAGGCCAAGAAGAATGATTACACCAAACATGCGGTTGGCGCGAAACAGTTTCAAACACATGTGCGAGTCATCGCCGTCAAATCGCGAAACCTGCCAAGCGGCATGCATCGCCGCTCCCGCCACACCAACATGGGCAAGAAGAGGAGCCGATACAAGCCACAGGCTGGCATCGATCAAAGTCAGCGCGAGTGCAAAGAAAAACGCAAGCCAATTAATCGTTGCGTCACCGAATCGAAGGGCGGTGGATTTAACACCAATCAGAGCATCGTCGTCCTTATCCTGATGGGCGTAAATCGTGTCATAAGCCAGCGTCCAAGAAATGCCGCCGAGATAAAGCAGAATAGGTGCAAGCGAGATGCTGTTGTGGACAGAAGTCCAACCCAGCAGCGCCCCCCAATTAAACGCCAACCCCAAAACCACCTGCGGCCAATAGGTGATGCGTTTCATAAAGGGATAAATTGCAACGATGGCCAATGAGCCAATTGCGGTCACGATGGTGAGGCCATTGAATTGCAGCAAAATCACCAAGCCCAATAAAAGCTGAGCAGCCAAAAACAAGAAGGCGCTGCGCAAGCTAATCAGTCCAGCGGGCAGGGGTCGCATGCGCGTGCGCTCAACCTTGCTATCAATATCGCGGTCAACAATATCGTTCAGCGTGCAGCCAGCGCCGCGCATGATTTTGGCACCGATCAAAAAAAGAAAAGCTTTCCACAAATCGGGAAGGCCGCCGCCGCTCGCAATCTGGCCCAGTGCTAAACCCCACCAACAGGGCAGCAACAACAACTCCCAACCGGGGCGATCGAGACGCATCAATTGCGCGTAGGGTATTAGAACACGGGGTAGTCGTTCCACCCAGCTCCCCCTCACAGCATCTGCAATCTTTGTTGTTTCGCTCATTGCCGCCGTGATACACAAAGCCCATGGCAAAAACCACACCTCGCTTGCACCTTGATGCCGCATTTTCAATCCATGCCGAAATCGCTTTAGAGCGAGAGCAAGGGCATTATCTGATTAACGTGCTTCGTCACGGCGCAGGTGATCCCGTGCATGTGTTCAACAGCACCGAAGGGGAGTGGCTGGCCTATATCACCGAGGCCGCAAAAAAATCAGTTCGCATCCGAATCGAAAAGAAACTAAGCGAAGCAACACCGCCGCCCGATATCGATTATCTCTTCGCGCCGATCAAACATCAGCGGCTTGATTATTTGGTTCAGAAAGCAACCGAACTCGGTGCGCGCCGCCTTCGCCCCATTATCACGGCGCGCACAATTGCCGAGCGTGTAAACATCGATCGGATGCGCGCCAACGTGATCGAAGCGGCTGAACAGTGCAATCTTGTGTTTCTGCCTGAAGTACTTGAACCACAAAAATTTGATGCAGTATTAAAGGCTTGGATCCCATCTCGCGGATTGATCTTCTGCGACGAAACAGCAACCATTTCGGATCCGTGACAAGCACTTGAAGGGCTTAAACCACCGCTAGCAATCTGCGTTGGTCCTGAAGGCGGTTTCACCGAAGATGAACGTAACCAATTGAAGTCATTGCCTTTTGTAACGGTCGTCAAACTCGGTCCGCGCATTATGCGTGCAGATACAGCAGCTGTGGCCATTTTGGCCTTGGTGCAGGCTGTGGCTGGTGATTGGAAAAACTAAATTTTGCGGTATTGCAAAATCAAAGCCTGATCATTGGAATGGGCGTGATTGGGCTTCGAATAGATTTTAACCACATCAATCGTAACAGTGGAGATTTTCTTTTCCTCCACCAAGCCATCAAGGAAACGCGAAAAGTTTTGCTTTTCAAAATGAGCTTGGTTAACGCCAATAATGAATATTCCACCCGCTTGCGCGATATCAAGAAGTCCGCGCAAAGGCTCTGGCCCGAGATGTCCATGGGTAAAAGTTCCCGCACTCAGAACTGCGCCATATTCATTTGAAATGTTCTGCAGCGAACCTGTCAGATCAACTTCATAAAGTTTTCGGTAAAGCTTTTTTTGTTGTGCTTGAACCAACATTTCCGGTGAAATATCCATGCCGTCGATGTGTTCTCGCGGCACCACAAGTTCCATCGCCACATAACCCGTGCCACAACCAATATCAGCAATAGGCACCGGGCTATTAGCCAGAGCATGATAAGCTTCCGCAATGGCTTTGGGATATTGCCAACCCAGCTGCGCAGCAAAATCACTGTCATAAGTGGGGGCAACAACATTATAATAGGCCACATTATCGGCAGGCGTATTGAGTTTATAGGCGTTTTCTAAAAGCTCTTGGCCAGCTGATTTCTGCGTCATAAGAGCCCTCACAAATCGTAATAACCTTTATTACATTCTATGCCTTGCCGCTGTCATGCGGAATGCCTAAGTAGGACACAAATGGGAGCTAAAAACAAGTGAGCGGACCAACGCCCGATACTGCGCAAGCGCGAGAACCAATCGAAAGCAAGGATCAATTGATCGCTTATTTCGTTGATGGCTTCAAACCAAAAAGCGAATGGCGCATCGGCACCGAACACGAGAAATTCCCATTTCTAAAGGACACGCTTGGCCCTGTTCCATATGAAGGCAAAAGCTCCATCCGCGCATTGCTCGTAGGCCTGCGCGATTCCTATGGCTGGCAAGGTGTATATGAGGGTGAGCACATCATCGCCCTGTCCGATCCAAATTCCTTGGCCAATATCTCGCTGGAACCCGGCGGACAGTTCGAACTCTCGGGTGCGCCGTTAAACACCGTTGGCGAAACCTGTGTCGAAATTTCTGAACATTTGAAGCAAGTCCGCGACATTGGCGATAAGTTGGGCATCGGCTTTTTAGGCCTAGGTGCCAGCCCCGTTTGGACGCGTGCTGAGACCCCCGTCATGCCCAAAGGCCGTTACAAAATCATGGCACCTTATATGGATAAGGTCGGCACCATGGGCCGCGATATGATGTTCCGCACTTGCACCGTGCAGGTGAATCTCGATTATTCTGACGAAGCCGACATGGTGAAAAAGCTGCGCACCTCGATTGCACTTCAACCCTTGGCCACAGCGCTGTTTGCCAACTCGCCATTCTTGGAAGGTAAACCCAACGGCTATCAATCCTTCCGCAGCCATGTGTGGACAGATACAGATAACGCCAGAGCCGGCATGACGCCCTTTGTGTTTGAAGATGGCATGAGCATCGAACGCTATGTTGAATTTGCGCTCGATGTGCCGATGTACTTCGCCATGCGCGATGACAAATATTTAAATACCGCAGGCGAAAGTTTCCGTAAGTTTTTAGACGGCAAACTGCCACAACTGCCCGGTGAAAAACCCAACATGAAAGATTGGGCCGACCACCTCACCACTATTTTCCCCGAAGTGCGCTTGAAGAAATATCTGGAAATGCGAGGCAGCGATTCAGGCCTGCAAGACAAACTCTGCGCGTTGCCAGCCTTCTGGGTCGGCTTGCTTTATGATCAATCAGCGCTCGACGCAGCGTATGATTTGATCAAAACTTCAACCGATGGCCAGCGCCAATCGATGCGCGATGAGGTGGCTGTGAAAGGCCTTCATGCCCAATTCATGGGCCGCACTTTGCTTGATCTGGGCCGCGAAGTTTTGAAGGTCGCCCGCGCTGGACTAGACGCACGCAGGATGGAGGAATCCACCTTCCTCAACGTGTTAGATGACGAAGTCGCCCGCGACAAAACCAAGGCACAAGAGCTGCTCGATCTTTACAACAATGTTTGGGGCCAGGATATTGCGCCAGTGTTCAAGGCAGCGGCTTATTAGCTATTCAGCAGCCATCCGAGCGCCTTGCACCGCAAAACTGTCCCGAATATGATTGGCCAGAGCAATCGCACTTTGTGTGGCCTGGCCCTGCTTTGAAATCAAACCAATATTAAAACAATGAAAGGCCGGAAAACCTTCGGCATCAGTCAAAATTCGCATGCCAGGCTTCACGCAAATTTCGGGCATTGTTGCAATTGCAAGACCTTGCAGAACAGCCGCATCAAGTGCGGCACGATTAGGACTGGTGTAAGCAATGCGGTAATCACGCTTTGATCTGACCAAACTTTCTTCTGAAAGCCGTCGCCACGAACAGCCGCTATCTGCCACGGCCAGCGGCAACACAGGCAGATTATGGGTGTTATGTTTGGCCGATGTAACCCAGCGTAAATGTTCAGTGCGCATGACATCACTTTCATCATCAGTCTCGCGCAAGGTCACCAAAGCCAAATCAATTTCGCTACGTTTGATGCGCTCAAACAAAACCGCACTGCCAACACACTCAACATCCACGGTCACCAGGGGGTGCGAGCGCGCAAATTTTGCCAACACTTCAGGCAGAAAAAAATCAGTATAATCGTCCGATGTTCCAAAACGCACTGTACCCTTTAAATCGGGCTTCGTGTAAGCCGACACCAGCTCATCATTCAAATCCACCATTCGCCGCGCGTGATCAACAAATCGCGCACCATCTTCCGACAATTTACTACCGCGCCCCTCGCGTTCAAACAGGCTGCGCCCCAACATCTCTTCAAGCCGCTTCATCTGCATAGATACTGCAGACTGGGTTTTGTTCACTTCATCTGCCGCCTTAGTGAAATTGCCAGTTTCGGCAATCGCCAGAAACGTCTTCAAATGATCGACATCAAGATTGGGTATCATATGAACCATCCATCACAGTTTCGAATGGATATCATTTAATACATTCGTTGGATTGATCAATAGAAATCTGCGATAAAGTGATCACAACCAACGGTATTACTTAATCTAATCAGCAATTTATATGCAGTTTTTCACGATTCTGCAAACGGGAGACCTATCATGAATGACTATGCTCACCACCAAGCGCAAGTGTCCGGCAGCCTCGAAGGCGAAGGCATCATCTCGCGGCTGATCCACAATTTCCAAGCCCGCCGCACCGTCAAACAGCTCAGTCTGATGGATGACTATATGTTGCGCGATTTAGGCGTAACCCGGGAAGAAATTAACTGGGCCTACAGCCAACCGTTTTACGTGAATGCTGCAAACGCACTCGAAGATCGCAGCAGCACCCGCCGCCGCGCCAATTTATGCAGAGGCTAGGCCGACTGTTGCGTTTCCAGTTGGTTGGTGATGCGGAATGCAGCCCAAACCGAGACGATGCCAAATAACACGGCTCCAATCGCCGTTCCGGCCATAATGCCTTCCGGCCCCCAATAATGGGCACCAACCCAAGCAAAGGGAATGGTGCCCAATGTGGCCTTGCCCCAATTGAACCACGTTGAAAGACCAGGCCGCCCCAAATTGTTGAACGCAGCTGCGGCCACAAATTGCGCGCCTGCAAAAGCCCAACTGAGGCCCACATAAGTCGCAAAGAACACGACGAGTTCCGTGGCGCGTTGTGACGCATTAAAAACGTTTGCAATATTGTGCCGCAAAGCAAAAATGATCAAAGATACAATCACGGTATAGCCAGCAGCGAAAATCATACCATCTCGCAAGGCTTGCCGCACGCGATCAAAATTCTGAGCTCCAAAGTTCTGCCCGATTACTGGCCCCACAGAACCAGAAAGCGAAAATATAACACCAAATGCTACAGGAACTATGCGGCCGATCAAAGCCGTGGCCGTCACTGCCTCCTCCCCATAGGATGAAACAATCGCCGTTGTGTATGCGATCGTGAAAGGTGTGGCGAGCTGTGTCAGAACCGCTGGAAAAGCGATCTTCCAAATATCTGGAAAGTCACGCTTCAAACCTGCAAAGCTGGGCCAATTCAAAAACTTGTTGGCAACCACAAGCCCGTGCATGCCAAACAGAAACGCCACAAAATCGGCAATCGCATTGGCCACTGCCGCCCCTTGAATACCCCAACCAAATTTGAAGATGAAAATGGGATCAAGGATGAGCGTTGCTACTGCCGCAGAAAGTGTGATGTACATCGAGCGTTGTGCCGCTCCAATTCCGCGCAGGGCGAATGAACAACTCAATGCTGCCGCTAGAAAAATAAATCCAGGCGTGAGCGTCCACACAAAGATTTCCGCTTGATGCAAAGCCTCGCCCTTCGCGCCAAGGAGCGTTAAAATTTGAGGCAGAAAAATCGCTACCAAGAGCGTGTAGGCTGCCGAAACTAAAACCGTAAAAAGCCATGCACTGGTTGCGTATTCTTTTGCCCGTTCAGGATTGCGCATGCCCATATTGCGCGCAACCAACGCTACAGCGGCGATCCCCGTGCCAATGCTCAAATTCAAATTGACGAAAGCAATTGTGCCCGCATAGCCAATGGCCGCAGTTATATTCGTGTCATTCAATTGTGAGAGAAAATAAAAGTCAGCCAGATCAACCAGAAACACCGCCATTAACCCAAGGGCACCCGTCAGTGTCATAATAACGATATGCCGCATGATCGAGCCTTGAAGAAATTTTGCTTGGTATGGCTGCGCGCTCATAGTTCAAATCCAATCTCAATTGCTTCTGCGGCCAAGCCTTCATAGTTCACAAAGTGATGCCCGCGAAGCCCCGCCAAACGCGCACCCTGCACATTGGATTTTTTGTCATCAATGAACCAGCACTTGGATGGTTCTTTTCCGACAAGATTGACGAGTCTTGTGAAGGCTTCAGGATCAGGTTTCTTGGTGCCAAACTGGAAAGAACAGAACCGATCTTTAAACACCTCTGCGGCTTCAGGAAAAAGCGCATCCAGATTGTCTTTCACAATGGGGCCGTTGTTTGTGTAAATCGCAATGCTCGTTTGCCCGCCAATAGTTTTAGCCAATGCCAACACATCGAGTGATGGCGTCATTGCAATGCGCCGCGCTTCAATCCACTGCGTTCGCGTGATCGGACAACCTAAACGTTGGCCAAATTCTTTAAGGTAAATTTCAGGATCAGAATATCCCCCCGCATCAGCCAGTTCTTCAAATCCCGAATCCCAAACAGCCGCGCGCACATCACGCGCGGATACACTTGCAAGTGCGGCAAGCGCCCGCAAACGGCGCCCCAAATCATAGTGACACAACACATCATCCATATCAAAAATGACAAGCTGCGGGAGCGGCATTTAAGTGGCAGTACCACCTACAGTGAGATTGTTGATGCGAAGGGATGGCTGGCCCACACCCACAGGAACACCTTGGCCAGCTTTACCGCACGTGCCGATGCCGGGATCAAGCGCCATATCATTGCCCACCATGGAGATTTGTTTCAATGCCTCTGCGCCAGCGCCAATTAAAATTGCACCCTTGACCGGCTGCATCAGCTTTCCATCTTCAACGATGTAAGCCTCAGTGCAAGTGAACACAAATTTGCCAGAGGTAATATCAACCTGGCCACCGCCAAATGATTTCGCAAACAAACCCTTCTTCATCGAAGCTAAAATTTCTTCAGGGCTGCGTTTGCCGTTCAACATGTAAGTATTGGTCATGCGTGGCAATGGGGCATGCGCATAAGATTCGCGCCTGCCGTTGCCAGTGGGTGCCACCCCTGAAAGACGCGCATTCATCCGGTCTTGCATGAAGCCAACCAGAATGCCCTTCTCAATCAGCGTTGTGCAATTGGGCGAAGTGCCTTCATCATCAATGCTGATTGATCCACGACGATCAACAATCGTGCCATCATCAACAACAGTCACATCTTCAGAAGCAATACGTTGGCCCATCAGGCCTGCAAAAGCCGATGTGCCCTTGCGGTTGAAATCTCCCTCAAGCCCATGGCCAATGGCTTCATGCAGCAAAATGCCGGGCCAGCCTGGCCCAAGTAAAACATCCATCTCACCAGCAGGTGCAGGTGCTGCATCCAGCCCCACTAAAGCTTGTCTAACAGCTTCACGCGCCGCAGCTTGCCAATTCTCTTCGGTTAAATATGACAGCGGTTGCGCGCGCCCGCCAAAGCCATGGCTGCCTTGACCAGACGTTTTATTATTTTCAGTCACCGCCGAAACACCAAAGCGCACCAGCGGGCGAATGTCGTTGTAAATTTGCCCGTCTGCTCGAACAATGGTAACCTTCTGCCAGCTCGAACCAATTGAAACAGAAACCTGTTTCACGCGCGGATCAAGTCCACGCGTAAACTTATCAACCGTCTCCAGCAGATTGACCTTGGCTGCAAAA
>JAYWEV010000142.1:0-4795 GCA_043779145.1 Aestuariivirga sp.
AAATAGCAAAATTTGAATTTTATTTTTCGCTTCATTTAAAACGTAAAATAGTGATAATCACTACTATAGATATAAAATTTAGGTCTTTATCATGAAAAATCAGATTTCAACAGAACATGTCGATGGCATTGATTTACAGATTTTGCGCCACCTGCAGTCCGATGGTCGCACGTCTGTCGTTGAACTTTCCAAGCGCATCAACCTCTCTCCTACGCCCATAACCCAGCGGATTAAGAAGCTTGAACAATCAGGCGTCATCACCGGCTATCACGCGCGCGTCTCACCAAAAGCTTTAGGCCAAGCTTTAATGGTCTTCGTGACAATAAAACTGCGAGGCACCGATGAAGCCACTTTGGAAAAATTCAATGCTGCAGTAAAACCCGTGAAACAGATTCTCGAATGCCATATGGTGGGCGGTGGATTTGATTATCTCTTAAAGCTTCGGGTGCGCGACATGAGCGAATATCGAGAAATTCTGGGTGGCGTTATCAGCACACTGCCAATGATCGAAGGCACACATTCATATTTTGTGATGCAAGAAGTAAAGGAAAGTCCCATCCTGCCAATCACCATCACAAAGCCAAAAAAATCATGATGCCCAAGATCGTACGTAACGTCACATCGCTCCGCCGCGAAACGGCGCGCTGGAAGGCCGAAGGCTTAAGCTATGCCATTGTCCCCACAATGGGTGCTTTGCATGAAGGCCATCTCGATTTGGTGCGCGAAGGTTTCAAACGTGCGAACCGTGTTGTCGTATCCATCTTCGTGAACCCCAAACAGTTTGGCGCTAAAGAAGATCTAAGCCGCTATCCGCGTGACGAAGAAGGCGACGTCGAAAAACTAAATCAAGAAGGCGTGCCGTTGATCTACGCGCCGACATCAGACAGCATTTATCCGCTAGACTTTTCAACGACGATTCACATTGAAGGCCCAGCAAAAGTTGGCCTTGAAGATAAATATCGCCCGCATTTTTTCGACGGGGTGGCCACTGTGGTATCAAAACTCTTCATTCAATCAGGTGCCAACTTCGCTATGTTCGGCGAAAAAGATTACCAGCAACTCATGGTCGTCACCCGCATGGTCAAGGATTTAGATATTCCAACCGAGGTTGTTGGTATAGCGACAAGGCGCGAAGAAGATGGCTTGGCCATGTCCTCGCGCAATCGCTATCTCTCAAAAACTGAGCGCGCCCAAGCCACCGCTATTCATAAAAATTTGCAACAAGCAGCAGAGAAAATCCGCATTGGCATTAATCAGCAAACCGCCACCAGAGCGGCCTCGCGCTCGCTCACCACTCTTGGTTTTAAAGTTGATTATGTGACGGCGCGTAATGCAGAAACGTTGGCCGTACCACGCAGTGCGGATGAGCCATTACGATTAATTGCCGCCGCCTGGCTGGGCAAGACGCGGTTGATTGATAACATCGCGGTTTAAATCAAACCCAATTCCACAAGCTCACGTCGCATCTTGTCGGGCAGGTCGCTGCCCTTCTCACCGCGCGGCAGATCAATGGGCGCGTCATTCGCGCTCAAATAGCGCCACCCCTGAAACGCCCGTCTCGGCGTAGGGCGCACTTCGATAATCTGCGGTTTAAAAAGAATGCGGCAGCGATGAATACCGTCCGCCCCCGTCACCTCTTGCAAATCAGCAATCGGCTGGCGACACAATATTAAGCCTCTGATCACCCAATAAAGCGAACCGTCTGGCAAAATCTCGTCTTTCCGCCGTGGAAACATGCGCGTAACATGATCCAATTCTTCTTTGCTTTTCTTTGAAATCTTCACCCAAGAGTTCATTTCCTCAATTTCGGAAACGCCAACACAGAGTTTGATTAGATTTAAAGCCATGGCATAGTGCAACCCAGAGGAACTGATTTAAACCATTATAGGCGGAACTGCCGCTTAGAGAACCAACTCAATTCAGTTTCCACAAGCTTTGAAAGGAACATCAAATGTCCACCGTTGCGAAAATTATTGAGCTCACCTCGTCATCGTCCAAGAGCATTGAAGATGCTGTAGAAACGGGCATCCAACGCGCTGATCAGACCCTAGATAACATTGAAAGCGCTTGGGTTCAGGATATTAAATGCATGGTCAAAAACGGCAAAGTTTCAGAATGGCGGGTCAATATGAAGATCACATTCCTTTTGAAGTGACGCAGCGTTCACAAGCAATTGAACACTGAAGGCCGATGTTTATTAGCTTAATTTTGCACATTCTCTCATATAGGTGTGATGCAAACTGCGCCCTCCAGCAGGCCTGTTAAGCTAGGCCTTCCTCCTCCAGCTCCGTTAATTGGTTATTTGGCTAATGAACTAGGGTTCCTCTATTCGTATTTGGGCGATATCGCCTTTAACAAATTAACCCGTGAGTATATGCAGACCTATCCAGAGCTGCCAATCGATCCGACTGCAGTTAAAAAAAATCTGCTACACTATATTGAATTTCAGCCTCTGGTGCAGCGTAACCCTGAAATTTTAGAGCTTGCTGATCTCGAGATCGCCCTAAATTTCGCCCTCAATGCCCCAGACGAAAAACTGTTGGATCTTTCCGCGTTTGAAAAACTTGTGTCGCCCAGACGCGAACAGATCATTTTCAATTTTGTTTCATCAGCACAAATTTTGTTATTCAAGCAAAACACCACAAGCATCTGGTCAGCAATGAAATGCGAAGAGCGTCCACCGAAACCTCATTTGCTCGATGAGCCACAAAACCTTTTAGTTTGGCGACAACGCGATGCACCACGATTTCGCTTGTTGGGCCGTGATGAAGCATTTTTGTTTGAATTGTTTACACAAAGGGTAAATTTGCAAAACTCGTTTTTGCAAATGGAAAATCAAACGGCAAACCCGGAATATCTTTTGCATTATGTGCGGGGGTGGGTTGAGGCTGAACTCATTCTCTCGCGATTTGATGACTTTTCAAAATAACCGGTATCCACACTCTTAAACGGTGCGCTTCAACAACCATATCCCGATAAGCGAGTTTTTCTATTTTCTGTGTTTAACAATTTTCGCTGTCAACCTCCAACTCAGCACCCAATCCACAATGAGTGCCGCGCATCTGCGGTGACATCAACAAACTATATTCATCATTCATGCCAAGATGCCCCTTGAAGTTCACCTTAGTATGAATCTGTTAAATCAACGTGTTACGACAACGGACGATTTTATTGAGTTGTTCCAGGCTATATCAGTACTTTAAGTTGCGCCGTCAGATTTGCTGACAAAACATAAAACACCTTTTGTTTTCAAATAGTTACACTCTGATTTAGCGCCGCTCTGATCATCGAAACCTGCCAACCTCACGCGGTAGAATATACCCTTGGCTCCAAGATCGGCTCTTACTACAACTGGAGTTTTGCTCCCCAATATTTTGAACCGCTTTTGCATATTTTTCCACGTTGTCCATGCAGCATCTTCACTTGCTGCAGAAGCAACCTGCACGCCCCAACCCGAAGGTGCTGGATTGGCAGCAGAAGTTTGGGCTGCGGGTGTGATACTGGCCGTTTCAATCGAAGCATCCGCCGATTTTTCAGCAACAACACTTTTTACCTTAACATGCTTTGCTTGCTGTTTTTTCGGAATTGCGGGAACTTCAGCAAGCGCCACAACCTTGTCTTCTGCAAATGTATTTGCTGCAACCGCATCTTGCACGGTTGGCAAGCGATCAAGATAAAGTTTTTGCGATTTGCCACCGATTGGCGCATCAGTTTGTGCGACTGTGACATTATTGCCCGCATCATTTGCAGCCAACAACTCAGCGGGTGGCTCAACTGCCTTTGGTAAATCAGGTTTGTGAACAATCGTTGTGCCGCCAACCGGAACGGTCGAACCAGTCAAAATCTGATCTGCACTCGCCAACTGGGCTTCTGGTGCATCAAGGCTAGATGTTTGCTCTGACTTCAAAACCTCAAGCTTTTCCAGCGCTGGTTTAAAATTGCTATCGGCCAACAATGCAGAGTCCAGCATTTGCCGCATATCATTTTTGCGGTTCAACAATTCGTATGTCTGCGCTTCACCAAAATAGACCCGCGCTGGTTCTGGATGGCCATACTTTAACGCACGCTCATAATCCGAAAGCGCAAAAAGATATTGTCCACTTTCGCGCAGCACATTCGCACGGCTCAAAAAAGCGTGCGAGAACGAAGGGTTGAGCATCAAGGCGCTGGTATAATCTTCAATAGCCAAAGGGCCTTTGCCAAGCTTTTGTTGTGAAAGGCCACGATTATACAACGCGGTCGCACGCAGTTCTGTTGACATTGCATCGAGGCTTAGCGCCGCGCTATAATCATCGACAGCTTTCACATTTTGATTTTGCTGCTGATAAGCCAAGGCGCGATTTAGCAGCGCATTCGCCAATAGCTCTGGCTCAAGTGAACGCGTTTCAATGGCGAACGAATAAAGCGAAATGGCTTTCGCAGTATCGCCTGCGGTTAAAGCTTGATATGCTTCAGACGCGATTGGGTTTGTGGTGGCGAGTGCTGAGCCGAAATTTGCGCCTAACGCTACAAGATAAACGGAACTAACAAACGCTAATGCTACGCTACGAACTTTCATAGCGAGGATAATGAACTGTTAGGGTTAAAACTTGGTTGCTATCGCAGGGTATTTAAACCTAACAAACAGTTAAGCCCATGTGCCATTAGAGCGTTTTGACGTTAATGAACTTTGACGGTTCCGTCAAAGTTCAGGTAAGTCGGTGGATTCACATTTGAAGTGCAACAGCTGCTGACAGAGGACTTCTGCCGGAGTTTTAAATTTGAGGCATTTGCGCGGCGTGTTGTTGTAGATTTG